>CAJWDT010000003.1 GCA_913031395.1 uncultured Gammaproteobacteria bacterium | reverse complement strand
CTACATCAAAATCGCCCACCTGACCCCTCGTAAAATTAGCATTCATGAACAGGCCTGGTCTGCCAGAAAAGTCCAGAACGACGCGAGATAGGGACTCATCCAGAGGCACATATGCATGTCCATAGCGCGTCAATCCTTTTTTGTCACCAATTGCTTTTGCAATCGCCATACCTAAAGTGATACCAAGGTCTTCAACAGTATGATGGTCATCGATATGAGTATCGCCAGAGGCCTTAATGTCCAGGTCAATCAAACCATGACGAGCAATTTGATCAAGCATATGGTTTAAAAATGGTACTGGTGTATCTAAATTTGACGTGCCTGTCCCATCCAAATTTACCGTAATGGTAATCTGGGATTCGATTGTATTTCGAGTAACTGTAGCTTTTCTCTCGGCCATGAGATTCTCCAACTTTATTCACGGTATTATACCTTAAAAGTCATGCTAAATTTATCCTGAATTTTCCCCTTTTATTTTCAATTCAGTACCGCCGCAAAAGACAGAATTAGATGAGTGAGGTACCATACAAGGTATCTTGATTATAGTAACTACTTAACGAATTTAGGGGCTATTCGTGTCGACAATAACTAAATGGATTATCAGGGCAGTCGGTTTTCTTGCTTCTTGTATTTTCATAGCCATATTAGGTGTTACTTTGCTCATTGATCCCAATGATTACTCACCTGATATAGAATTAGCGGCTCAAAAAAATGGGTTAACCTTAAAAATTGAGGAAGATATAAGCTGGTCCTTCTTCCCTAGACCGGGCCTATCTCTCCAAAATATTTACTTTGATTATGCTCAGTTTGATCAAGGATTTCTTGAGACTTTGGATGTTTCTTTTAACTGGGTAACCCTCCCTAACATCCTACTAGCGCCCCAAAAGCTACCATTAATATCAATTAATATTAAAAACGGCAAAAATATTTTTAAAACGTCTTTTAAAGATATTGAATTAAATTCAAAAGATATCAGTGTTACAGGACTGGAAGGTTCCATAAGTTTTCTTGATGGTAGATCCGTTTTTAGAGTTAACTCCCCTTTATTATCCATATCCTCAATAAATTTTTTAGATAAACAATTATATTTCGATAATTTTAATTTTTTGGCTGAGTTCTTTCTTTCTTCAAAAGGTTTAGAAATATATCCTTCTATTTTTTCAGGAAGTCTCTACGGAGATGTTTTCAATGGTTTAGTAAGTTTAGACCCAACTCCAGAAAAGAGTTTTGGCAACCTTTCACTGAGAGTAGAGGCCGATAGCATAGAGCACTCTTCGGCCCTTTTATTATTTCCAAATACTAAATATCTAAGTGCCACAAAAGATACTCTTAAAAATCTTCTCACGTGCGGATCCATTAAAGGTGTCGAGTTACTCTATAGAGGACCAATTGACGGAAATTATAAAAATAGTTCTGCTAAATTTGGTTTAAATGGACTTGGAGAAGAAATCTGCCTCAACGTCAATGGTTATAAGATTAAAAAAATTAATGGCACATTTAGGGTCAACGATTTTAATTTTGTAGGGAATATAGAAAATGGCGATTTTCAAGGTTCTAATCTTCAAGCCAATATTCAAACTTTCAAAGATGAAAAGATTTATTCTTTTCAAGTCGAGGGAAACTCTAATGGTCCATTTTCTACAATATTGAATTCTTTTTTAATAAAAGATGAGAAAATTTCTAGTATCAAGGGATTTCATAGTTCAACTTTCAGTTTCAACTCTCCTCTTAAACAGAACATCTCACTTCTTTCCCCGTTTTCTGATTTAAAGATTCATACAGAAATAAAGAAAGGTGGATTTAATTTTGATGAACTTGGGTTTAACCTAAATAATTTATTTTCTTCCATCAAATACGATAGTTCGTCTGGTCCTTATGAGGGTTTTATATCATTGAAGTTAAATTCAATTCCCTTTTCATTTGAAATTGATGAGGCTTTAGAGACACCTTTCTACAAAGTTTTTAGCTCCAAGGAAATAGTAAAGTTAGAAAAAATTGTTCCTGAATTTTTAAAGAAAAAGATCTCGGGATCTTCAGAATTTCTTATAAATATCAATGTCCCTTCTTTAAAAAAAGGGATAAAAATTAAGAGACCCTTCATCAATCTAACTTCTTCTTTAGTGGGTACAAAAGTTTCCATACCTGAACCTTTTAATAAGACTTCGATAAAAGGAATAAACTTAGACCTGAACTATTACCCTATATATGAGGATGGATATTCAAGATTAAAATTCAAGTATGGAAATTTATTAAGAGGAAAATTTGATATTTCTTCTAACAACACACAAGGTTATTTAATTGCTGGAGAAAAAAAACAAAGCATAACTACTGAGCAAGGAATAATTTCTCTAATTGGAAGCTTTGAGAAGCTAGATTTATCTTTATTAAATTTAAATTTAGAATCGCCTCAAGATCAACCCATTAATTTTGTTATAAAAAAGCTCATAATTGGCGAAATAAGTTATGCTGATTTTTCATTACCCAAAACTGAAATTTATTCAGAACCTTCTTCCAATTATTATGTATTAAACCTGTCTAATAAAGATTTGGTGGGTACACTATCCTTACCAACTAATAATAATTTTCTACCATTAATAGATTTGGACTTTTTGAAGATCGCCTTCGAAGAGACAGGGAATAATTCTGTTTTCTTAAATATTTTTAATAATTTCAATACTGGTTTTAAGTTTGAAACTAATTCGCTTATTTTGAATTCTAACGAGTATGGCAATTGGAATTTTGATTTTGTGCCATCTGACTCTTCAATGACATTTGAAAACTTGGAAGGAATTTATGGTAAGTGGGGTTTAACTAAAACTAATAAAGGGATATCAAGGCTTAGTATTGTGAAGAATAGTCTGGGATGGGAATCTTTACTAGAATCAAAAATTTACTCTGGTTCTCCAGAGAAGGGTTTTAAGCAATTAGGAATTAATCCCAATTTTGAAATGGATACTTTTGAAGTCGAAACAGATATCTATTGGAAATCGCTCCCCTGGGACTTGCGATATGAAGATATTACAGGTGAGATGAAAATTGATATTAAAGGACTATTAATTCAAGATCAGAAAGATATTCCAACACCCAACAATCTCTTAAGGCTAATTAATATATTCAACGTTACAGATTCTTTTGAAAAAGTAACTAACCTAGATTTTAGAAAATTATATAAAGCAGGATTTAGTGCCGACTCTGTAAGAGGCAAACTTAATATTAGTAAAAATTCCATCTCAATCTCTAAACCACTAATATTTAGAAGCGGTTCGAGTGAATTTAAATGGAGGGGAGCAATCGCCAAAGAAGAAGATGGATCCTTCGGCACTCTTGATTTCGAAGTCATTATGACCTTACCCCTTCGTGAATATCTCCCAGCCTATGCTTTTTTACTGGGCGGTCCAGTTACTGCAGGAATTGTTTACATTGCTGGAAAGGCTTTTGAAAGAAACCTTGATCAATTAAGTTCTGGAGCATGGACTGTAAAGGGAACCTTGAACGAGCCAAAAACAGATTTCAAGGGTTGGTTTGAAAAAACTGACGATTAATTAGGATCTGCTCCTTGTGGATGGAATCTTAAGTTCTGTCCTGTACTTTGTAATTGTTCTTCGAGATATCGAGATTCCTAATTCGTCTTGTAGAGTAGATTTTAAGCTTTCGTCACTTCTAGGATTGGACTTATCCTCTTTCATAATCAACTCTTCAATGAGCTGTTTTAAATCGCTCGAAGTAATATCATTTCCTTTATTGAGTTTATTGAGTCTTTTTTCAAGGAGATTCTTTAATGGGACGACTTTATTAGGGAATTGAATAAACTTATTTCTCACTATTCTAGAAACAGTTGAAGGACTTATATTCAATTTATCTGCTATTTCTTTATTTGAAATCGCTCTTTTATCTGTCTTTTCATTTAAATAATCATTTTGAACTTCAACTAAAATTTTTGAAACGACAATAAGGGTTTGATGACGCCTTTCAAGACCAACAAGAAATGATTTATGATTCATACTCTCTTCATCTTTAGATAAGTCAATTTTATTCTTAATTTCTTCAAGGAGCTCTTTGGACATAAAGTCATCATTTAATGAAACATGCCATGAACCTTCACCCTTTAAAGCTATAACATCTGGCCTTAAGTAGGATTCATGACTTTGTCCAAAATTACCTCCTAAATCTAAAGATAAGTTTTTTAAAGAATTTTTTATATTATTTGGTAAATCTGATAGAAGTATTTTATGGTTGATCAAATTTTTAAGTGTTTTTCTCAAAACCTCTTTTTGATTTGTATCCATGCTGAGGTGATTTATTTGAATCTCAAGAGATTCATTAATTGACCGGAAAGCGCAGCCCGCAGGTTCAAAGTTTTGAATTATTGTAAGAACTTCCTCTATCTCTTGATCGTCAACAATAGTTCTAAAGTCTTCAAATACAATCCTTTTAATATCTTGGAAATCAAGTTCAGGGTCTAACCTTCCATTACTTTCGATAGAATCTATCAAAAATTCTCCAATCAAATTCTCCACTTCACTCAAAGGTTCTACTGAAAGTTGATCCAATAATTTTTCTTTCAGATCGGGTTCTTTTATTTGAAAGAATTCTCGATTTTCGTTTGACGTTCCTGAATACAGGATATTTTTATACCTATCTATAAGGTATTCATCTTTAAAATAATTTACTTTCTTGTCATCCTCATCAAGATACTTTTCAACAAGCTTATTGAGTTTAGAGCTTATTTCAAAACCATTTAATGATAATAATTTAATTTGATTACCAAGATTAGGGGTAATTTTAATAGAGAGCTTTTGCTGTTGCCTTAAACTTTGCTTCACAGACTAATTTAGAAAGTTTTGCCCTAGATATACCTCTTTTACTAAGGAGTCTTTGGCTATTTCATCAGGTTTTCCATTGGCTATTATCTTTCCTTTGTTAACCACAATAACTTTAGAACAAATATTCATTGTATCTCTGACATTATGATCACTAATTAAAACACCAATTTTTTTCTCGTTTAATTTAATTATGGTATTTTTTAAATCCGCAACTGCGAGAGGATCTATTCCAGCGAACGGTTCATCCAGTAACATAAACTTTGGGTTCGAGGCTAATGATCTGGCAATTTCAGTTCGTCTTCTTTCGCCACCTGATAATTTAATTCCTTGAGTTGAAGAAAATTCAGAAAGATTAAACTCATCTAGTAAAGAGGCGAGACAATTTATTCTTTCTTTAGGGTTTAAATCCTTCCTTTGTTCTAATGAAGAAAGAATATTATGTTCTACAGTTAATCCTCTGAAGATTGAGGATTCTTGAGGCAGATAAGACAAACCCAAAGAAGTCCTTCTAGATATAGACTCAGTATTGAGCCTCTCATCGCCTAAAAGTATATTGCCTGAGTCAGGATTTATCAGTCCAGCAATCATATAGAATAAAGTAGTTTTACCAGCTCCATTTGGTCCCAGAATACCAATAGTTTCTCCTTGGTTTACTTCAAAAGAAATTTTTTCAACGGCTATTTTCTCGTCGTATTTTTTAAGTAAATTATCTATGACTAATTTCATATTTGATTTTGAATTTGAGAATTTATAGATTTAATAATTTTCTTCTCTAAATAGTCGTAGTGGATTAGATCTGATTTTATAATCATACCTTCTTGGTTGAATGATGCCTTTCCATCTAAGATTAAAATATTGTCATCTGATGACAGAATTATTTTATCTGCATATCCCTTATCGAGTGATTGTAGATTACTTATTTGCACAATACCTTTATCGAATACTGCATTAATGCCCCTTGAATCAGTTATCAGTTTAAGTCCGTCTGATTCTAATAGGACTTCATTGAAGATAGTCTTTACTTTCTGATTTGTATACAAAGTTGAATCTGAAAGGTTGTATTGAAGAAACTCGCTATTTATCAGAAAAGTATTGGTATTTTTATTAGTTTTCAAACTAACTGAGTTTAAAAAATCAATTACATTTAAATTTTTACTATATTTTGCTTCTAAAGATGTAATGAAAGTTGAGGAATCTTTATCTTTAACTGACGCAATAGCATTGCTGACGACATACTGTGAGTTATTGTTTAAAAAAGAATAATCTCCTTTTAGATTTACAATCTTTTGTTTAACCGAATAATTAAAATCAGGATTCTCCATATAAGAATTAGTCTGTATTTCATTTTCCCTAACTTCTTTTGCTACAAGATTTGCTGAGTTGATCAAATTGGCCATTAAAAGCAAAAGAAGGATAGCTTTATCCATTAAACCAATCCTGCCTCAATTAAATCATGCATCCTGATAACCCCAATAGGTCGTTTTATCTCATCCAAAACCGCAAGCGAATAAATCTTATTGTTTTGCATGATGTTTAAAGCATCTATAGCCAGGCTATTGTGCATAATAGTTTTGGAATTTTTTGTCATGAATTGCGAAATCGGTTTACCTAAAGGATCTAATTCTTCATTCAATGTTCTTCTGAGATCTCCATCGGTAAAGATTCCTTTTAATAAGTTATTCTCTATAACAAGAGCCACACCTAGACCTTTAGAGCTTACCTCTATTAGAGTTTTAGATAAGGTAGTTTTGAGGTCTACTATCGGTAATCCTTTTCCTTTCGCCATTAAATCATCTACTTTTGTTACTAATCTCTTTCCTAACTTCCCCCCTGGATGAGATTTGGCAAAGTCGCTAGTGCTAAATTCCTTAGCTTCTAGCAAAGCAACTGCTATAGCATCTCCAAGAGCAAGTGCGGCTGTAGTGCTAGTAGTTGGTGCGAGATCGAGAGGACATGCTTCTTCTGATACGCCAGTATCAAGATTAATAAGTGCATTTTTAGCTATATTTGAAGTTTTAGATCCTGTGATTGAGAAATATTCACAACCAACAGATTTTAAGTAAGGAAGTAAATTAATAATTTCTTCACTTTGACCAGAATGGGAAAATATTAGCACTTTATCTTTCTTGTTGATTGCTCCTACATCTCCGTGTAGCGCCTCACCAGCATTGATAAAATTAGAAGGGGATCCAGTGCTCGATAAGGTTGCTGATATTTTCTTGGCAATATGCCCTGATTTTCCTATACCTAATGTAATAATTTTTCCTTTGGTATTCATTAGCTTATTACAAACTTCGTTAAAATCAGCATTCAAGGATTTAGATAACTCTTCAAGCCCTTTAGCTTCAATTTTGAGAGTTCTTCTTGCTGATTTAAGGTGATTTATCTTTTTCATAAGTTCAATTTATCTAATAAGCAAAGTAAAGTGAAATAAAGTAAGAACTTAAGAAGAAAATACTTATAACGAGACTAACCTTTTTTTCTTTTTTAGTAGAAGAAAAAATAAATGCTGAAAATATTAAAGTCACTATGAATAAAATAAGAAGAAGAGGGGACCAAGAAGAATAATTCCACCCTAGATACATCTCAGGGCTTGAAAGAAGACCAGGTATAGCCAGAACACAGAGCCCATTAAAAATATTGGATCCAATAAGAGTCCCCGATACAGTTTCATATCTCCCTTTCAATGCCAAAGAAACTGAAGCTGCAATTTCAGGTAAGCTAGTCCCTATGGCAAGAACCGTATAACCAATAAAAAGTTGCCCTAGATTAAAATTATCAAGTATTTGGTTTGCGCCAAATGTTATGAGCCACGCAGCAAAAACAAGAAATCCTAAAGAAAGGATAAGCTTTGATGATGTATGACTCTCTTCGGGATCATTTTCTTCGGAGTCAATTTCGACTGCACTATTTTTATACCAAAACATAATTACCAAGAAGAGTGAAGCCAATAGAATCAAGGATGAAATAATATTAAAAGGGTCAGTGGCTATTATTATCCATACCAAGCCAGTTGAAATAAGGAGGATTATTAAATTTTTATAGATATCCGTACTTTGTTGCATTGAAAGTTTTTTGAGAGAGATAACTAGAAGCATAGAGCCAAAAACTAAAGATAGATTGGCAACATTGGAGCCTATTACGTTACCTATAACCATCGAGCCCTGACTTTCTAGAGAAACAAAAAAAGTAGTTAACATCTCTGGTGCAGAAGTCCCAAATGCTATAATAGTAGATCCTATAAAAAAGGGAGATAAGCCAAATTTCTTTGCTGCAAGAACAGAATATTTCTCTAATTTTTCAGCACTTACCCATATAAGAACTATCCCGGAGGCTATGGCAGAAATTGCGATTAACATATTAATTTTTTTTTGTACCAAATATCACCTTTTTCAGATGATATAATAGTGATTATACTTACCAAATCATATTAATCTCTTATGAAAATCTTCTTCTGCAATATTCTAATATTATTAAGTGTTTTTTCTTCTCTTGCGCAAGCTAATGATCAGCAATTATCTGCACATGAATATGCAGCGAGAACACATGAAAATATCATAGAGATTATTCAAACTCAGAATCAGTTATTTGAAGAAAATCCTGATCTTTTTACTAAGCTAATTAGCGATGCTTTCAGCCCTATAGTTGATTTTAAAAGAATTGCTAGAAATGTTATGGGTAAATATTCAAAACAAGCTTCCAGCGAGCAAATGCAAGCCTTTTCCGAAGCATTTGAGAATAGTCTGCTAAATACTTATTCAAGTACCTTAGTAGAGTTCAAGGATGAGAAAATAAATGTTTTGTCTCCTGATACTCCACAAATTTCAAAGAAAAAAACACGTGTTAACATTGAAATTGTAACTTCCTCTAGTACTTATCCTGGAAGATACAGCATGTATTTAGATAAAGAAGGCAAGTGGAAGATAATTAATATCGAAGTCAATGGCATGAATCTTGGCAAAATATTTCGTAATCAGTTTTATTCCTTAATGGAAAAGAACCAAGAAGATATAGACTTAGTAATAGAAAAATGGGTTGCTTCAGTATAAATGGATAAATTACTTATAAATGGAGGTTCTGTATTGAATGGAACCATCTATGCCTCTGGAGCAAAAAATTCTGCTTTACCCATATTGGCGGCCTCGCTCTTAGCTGATTCACCCTTAAAAGTAGGAAATTTACCTCATCTTAATGACGTTACGACAATGTTGGAACTACTAGGCTCCATGGGTGTGGACGTGATGTTGAGCGATGAAATGGAAGTTCAAGTAGATACTTCCAGTATACAGAATCTTAATGCCCGCTATGAGTTAGTGAAAACTATGAGAGCTTCCATCCTTGTATTAGGTCCTCTTTTAGCAAAATTTCAAAAAGCTACTGTCGCATTACCAGGCGGATGTGCAATAGGAAGCAGGCCAGTTAATCTTCACATTGATGCAATGAGGGCAATGGGGGCAGAGGTCAATATCGAAGATGGAAACATAAAGGCTAGCGTTAAAGGTCGATTGAAGGGAGCAAAGATCATTTTCGAACCAGTCAGCGTAACTGGAACTGAAAATGTAATTATGGCTGCTAGTTTAGCCGAAGGAAAAACTATAATTGAAAATGCAGCGCGAGAACCTGAAGTAATAGACTTAGCTAATTGTCTCATTGAGATGGGGGCAAATATAAAAGGAGCTGGTACTGATCAGATAATCATAGAAGGTGTTGAAAGGTTAGAAGGAGCTTCTTTCAGAGTCATGCCCGACAGAGTAGAGATTGGTACTTACTTAACAGCAGTGGCTATGACCGGGGGAAGGGTTAAGATAAAGTCCGCTAGACCTGAATATTTATCAGCAGTTATTTCAAAATTAGAGCTTACAGGTGCTGAAATTAATTTTGGAGAAGATTGGATAGAAATTTATATGGGCAAAAGCAAACCCAAGGCAGTAAGCCTTACTACAGGTCCATATCCCTCCTTTCCAACAGATATGCAAGCACAATTTGTTTCACTCAATGCAATTGCAGAAGGAAATTCAACTGTTACTGAAACTGTCTTTGAGAACAGATTTATGCACGTTCAAGAAATTGCTAGGATGGGAGGCAATATCTCTCTTAAAGGAAACACAGCTATAATAGAAGGTATTAATACCCTTCAAGGTGCACCAGTAATGGCGACAGATTTAAGAGCGTCAGCTAGTCTAGTTTTGGCAGGGTTAGTTGCTGAGGGGCCTACAGTAATAGACAGAATTTATCATATTGATCGAGGGTATGAGCGAATTGAAGAAAAATTAAAAATGCTCGGTGCTGACATTGAAAGAATATCTTAACTTTTATCATGATAGACAATACACCGTTCATATTGGCCCTTCCTAAAGGCAGAGTTTACGAAGATTTCATACCCTGTCTTCAAGAAACGCGATTTGCTCTTAAAGACGATCCAAATAAATCTAGAAAAATGCTTCTAGATACAAAATGTCCAGAAGTAAAAGTGCTTGTAATTAGAGGCTGGGATGTACCTACCTACATTACTTCAGGAGCGGCTCATTTAGGAATTGTTGGTAAAGACATCTTGATGGAAAAAGAAGAAGAAGAATTCGTTGAGCTTTCAGATCTAAAACTTGGTCAATGCAGATTATCTCTAGCTGGTACTGAAAATATTCTTACAGGATCAAGTAAGCTTAAGATAGCAACAAAATATCCCAAAAGTGCGACTAAATTTATGAATTCAATAGGAATTCAAGCTGAAATTATTTATTTAAATGGGGCTCAAGAGATAGCCCCTATACTAGGACTTTCAGATGCAATTATCGACCTAGTTGATACAGGCAAGACCCTTGAAGAGAATGGTTTAAAGGAAATTGAGACTATTTCAGAAATATCTACACGATTAATTGCCAATAAAGCCTCTTTAAAAACTAAGTCCGATTTAATAAATGAAATTAAAGAAGCACTTACGAAATGATAAATTTCAAAGAAATAGATATCAAAGAAAAAGTCTTCTCAATTGAGCTTGATAACTTTCTAAATACTCGATCTTTAAATTCAAGTGAAGTTTCATCAATTGTTGCTGAAATAATCACAAGCATCAGAAATAAAGGGGATGAAGCGATAAGATTTTATACAAAACAATTTGATAAGTTTGATTGTGATGACTTCCTTGTTTCAGACCAAGAGTTAAATGTAGCTACAGAAAATATTGAAAAAGATCTTATTCGGTCGTTTGAATATGCCTTCGATAACATTCTAAGTTATCAATCAGGATGTTATGAAACCCTAGCCATAGAATCCTCGGAAGAACAAATATCAAGAAGATTTAGATCCCTCAACTCCGTGGGAATGTATATTCCAGGTGGAAAGGCCTCTTATCCTTCAACCGTGTTAATGGGAGCAGCACCTGCTTTAGCCTGCGGCATCAAAGACATCTGTCTCACCACACCTTTATCAAATGGTGCTTTAAATGGTCTGACTTTAGCAGCTGCTAAAGTTGCAGGTATTGAAAAGATTTATAAGATTGGCGGTGCGCAGGCAGTAGCCGCCCTTGCCTTGGGTACCGAGCAAGTCTTGAAAGTGGATAAAATAATAGGACCAGGAAATGTCTACGTTGCTGAAGCAAAAAAGCAATTATTCGGAGAGGTTGGAATAGATTCAATTGCTGGACCATCCGAGATCGTTATCCTTGCTGATGAAACCTCTGATCCAGAAACTGTAGCATGGGATTTGATGGCTCAGTCAGAGCATGATCCTGACGCCTCAGCGATATTAATATCTAGTTCAAGTGATTTAATTAATAATGTTAAAGCGATCATAAATGCAGAAGTAAACTCTCTACAAAGGTCATCAATTATCACTAAATCTCTCGAATCAAATGGATTATTTATCAAAATCTCTGATTTAAATGAATCTAAAGAGCTAATAAATAAACTTGCACCTGAGCATCTTCATCTAGCCTATGAACATAACCATATCCTCGATGAAAATAATTTAGTGGCTGGTCTAATCATGAAAGGCAAGGCTACTGCAAATTCTTTATCTGATTATGTGTTAGGACCAAGTCACATCCTGCCAACCAATACATCTTCTAGATTCAGTTCTCCTTTATCGGTTGAAGATTTTTTAGTAAGTTATAGTTATATTTCTCTTAAGCAGGATGATCCTCAGTTATACAGGCAGTATGTAGAGCACACCTCTCGAATTGCTCGTGCAGAAGGGCTAACTGCTCATGCGATAGCAGCTGAAAAAAGAATTAAAAGCTAATTCGCTCTTTCAGCAGTAAAAATTAAATCGAACACATTTCCTTCTCTTTGAATAGACAATTGTATTAAGTCTCCAGGTTTTGATCTGGCGAAGGTTTTGTATAGATTTTCATAAGTTGGATCATTACTATTTATAGAAATTAAAATATCATCTTTTTTGAGGCCACCTTTCTGAGCAGGACCTCCCATTACTACACTAGAGATACTTAATCTTCGGAATTGAATCAATTCTTGCCTATCAATACTGAAACCAAGCCAGCCTCGCCTCACTTCTCCATATTGGATTAGGTCGCTAACTATTTCTAGGGCATTTGTGGAAGGAATAGCTAAGCCTACACCTTCAGAACCACCGCTCGTAGATCGAATCAAGGTATTGATACCAATTAATCTCCCATTTGTGTCAATAAGCGCTCCACCTGAATTACCTTTATTGATAGAAGCATCGGTTTGAATATAATTAGAATAGGGATTCTCAAATTCTCTCCCTGTAGCACTTACAATACCCATGCTTACAGATTGGCCGAGACCATAAGGATTACCAATAGCTAAGACTATGTCACCAATTTTCACTTTATCCGAATCTTCAATTTCAATTGATGGAAAATAGATCTCTGAATCTTCAACTTTGAGAACTGCAAGATCAGTTCCTTTATCAATCCCAATCAAGTTTGCTCTAAGCTTTCTGCCATCGAATAGCTCAACAGTCACTTTTATAGATCTATCGCCAATGACATGTTGGTTGGTTAAAATATAACCATCTGAACTTAAAACAACCCCTGATCCTAAGCTTGTTTTGGTCTTGTCACTCTTATTATCAAAAATTGAATTAGATCTTTGATTTCCTATCTTTCTTCTAGTTACAGGCTGTTCACTGTAAATATTTACTACAGCTGTTGAAGCTCTTTCTATGGCCTCATTATAAGAATTAGCGAATTTTGGTTCCCTCACTTCTTGTATTTCTATATTTCCTGGTATGAAAATGTAAGAAATAAAAATACCAAATAGCGCTCCAATAATTAAAAAACAGCCAAATATATAGATATTTTTGAAGTTATTCATATTCTTTCTAAGCGCATATAATCTAAAACCTATATAATAATACCTTCTAACGACTATAAATTTATAAAGTTCTGGTTGAATAAGAAGGTTGTAAGCATTAAAATGCGCCCGCCTGCGTTTATAGTCAACAAAAAAATATCTTAATGAGAACAGAAAGCTACAAAAGAACCGATATAGAAGAGTCTTGGATTTTAGTCGATGCCAAGGGCAAAACACTAGGAAGACTTGCCGCACAGATTGCAAACATTCTATCTGGAAAAAATAAACCAGAATACACTCCTAACGCAGATATGGGTGATTTTGTTGTAGTAGTAAATGCTAGCGAGGTAAATGTAACTGGAAAGAAATTAGACCAAAAATTATATTACAGACACTCAGGTTATCCGGGCGGTATAAAGTCAAAACCTTTAAGAGAGATAATGGAAAATAGTGCAAACGATGCAATAAAAAGCGCAGTAAAAGGTATGCTGCCAAAAAGTAAATTAGGCAGACAGATGTTCACCAAATTGAAAGTTTACAATGATGATCAACATCCACATGCTGCTCAAAAACCAGTAACTTTAGACATATAGGAAAAATAAATTGGATCAAATAATTACAGTAGGTAGAAGAAAAACCTCAACGGCAAGAGTCTTTCTTCAAAAAGGAACAGGCGAAATCACAGTAAATAAAAAGAAACTTGAAGTTTATTTTGGAAGAGAGGTAGCGCAGATGGTTGTCAAGCAGCCATTAGTTTCTACCGAACTAACTCAAGGAATAGATATTAAAGCAACAGTTTCAGGCGGAGGGAGTTTCGGCCAAGCTGGTGCAATCAGATTAGGAATTGCTAGAGCTTTAGTTGAGTACGATGAGACCTTAAAGCCTATACTTAAACAAGAAGGGTTTTTGACAAGAGATTCTAGAAAAGTTGAAAGGAAAAAAGTTGGTCTAAGAAAAGCAAGAAAAAGACCTCAATACTCGAAAAGGTAATATGCAGCCAAAATCTCCTCCTAATCCAGGAAGAAGAAAATTTCTAATAGGCGCTACTTCTGCAGTAGGTGCCGTAGGCATTGCTGGAGCGGCTGTTCCTTTCATAAGTGCTTTTAATCCGAGTGCTGCAGCTGAAGCAGCTGGTGCCCCAGCTTTAGCGGATATTAGTAAGTTGGCTCCAGGAGAAATGATAATTGTTGAGTGGAGAGGAACCCCAATATATGTCGTTAAACATTCAGAAGAGTCACTAAGTGAGATAGATAAAAATTTAGAAAGGTTAGCTGACCCTGATTCTGAAACACAAGTTCAACCTTCTTATGCAAAGAATAAATACAGATCTAGAAAAACAGGTATATCTGTTTTGTCTGCAGTGTGCACACATTTAGGATGTGCACCAAAATATTATCCTCAACTAGGAGTTGTTGATTTTGATTCAGAATGGCAGGGAGGTTTTTTCTGTCCATGTCATGGATCAAAGTTTGACTTAGCTGGAAGAGTTTATACAGGAGTTCCTGCACCTGACAATTTGACTGTGCCCCCCCACTATTTTAAATCCGATGACATTTTAGTCATTGGTGAAGATGGAGATGTAGCTTAATGGTCACAAAAATAATGAATTGGTTTGATGATAGATTGCCTTTAACCGCAACTATTGAAAGACACCTTACAAAATATCCAGCACCTATTAATATGAATATCTGGTATCTAGCGGGTGTACTTTTAGTCGTTGTATTGGTAATTCAGCTTGCTTCAGGTATCTGGCTCTTAATGAACTATGAACCTACCGCTGAAGGAGCATTTGCTTCAATACAGTACATCATGAGAGATGTAGAGTATGGATATATTATTCGCTATATGCATACAACCGGTGCTTCTGCTTTCTTCGCACTAATATTTCTTCACATGTTTAGGGGTATGATGTACGGATCTTATCAGAAGCCCCGAGAATTGCTCTGGGTCCTCGGTTGGATAACTTATTTACTTCTTTGCATGCTCGGATTCACAGGATATGTATTGCCATGGGGTCAAATGTCTTTTTGGGCTGCCCAAGTGATTATGTCTTTATTTGGCTCAATTCCTTACATAGGAGAAGATCTATTGACCTGGATAAGGGGAGACTACCTTATCTCTGGCATAACTTTAAATAGACTATTTGCATTTCATGTTGTTCTTCTGCCATTAGCTTTAATAGCGGTTGTTTTTGTTCATATATTGGCACTTCATGAAGTAGGATCAAATAATCCCGACGGTGTAGACGTTAAAAAATTCAAAGATGAAGATGGTGTACCTTTAGATACAAAACCTTTTTTCCCATATGACATTACTCATGACCTTTATGCCATAGGAGTCTTCTTAATTTTCTTTGTAGCAATTATGTTCTTTTACCCTGATGGTGGAGGTTATGTAATTGAATACGTAAATTACGAAGCTGCAGATAATTTAAAAACTCCAGAACATATTGTCCCTTCATGGTATTACACGCCTTACTACGCAATGTTGAGAGCTATAACTTTTCCATTGTTTGGCCTTACTGCCAAATTTCTTGGCTTTGTTGTTATGGCAGCTGGGATAGCTATATTTGTAGCACTTCCGTGGTTAGATCGAAGCCCTGTTAAATCAATTAAGTATAAAGGTGTTTACAGTAAATTTTTCTTGGCTTTATTTGTCTTAAGTTTTTTTGTTTTAGGTTACTTAGGATCTGTAACTTCTACTCCACTAAGAACACTAATGGCTCAATTTTTTACAGTTACTTACTTTGCTTACTTTTTACTAATGCCTATATATACCAAATATGAAACCTGTAAGCCTGTACCGGATAGAATTCAACTTTCATGAATAAGTTATGGTCAACTATAGGAGCATTTATATTTGTATTTGCTTTCTTTAATTCGCTTAACCTTAATGCAGCTAGTGGTGCAGCATGTGGTAACTATCTATCAGAGGACGGTCTTACCAAAGGCGAGTGTGATACTGCATATGTAGATGCGAGCGACAAAGCTTCACTCCAGAGGGGAGCCCAGATTTATATGAACTATTGCTTAGGGTGCCATTCCTTAAAGTACGCAAGATATAAAAAAGTTTCAGAAGATCTAGAAATTCCTCTAGAGATGTTCAAAGAAAATCTTATTTTTGGAGATCAAAAAATAGGTGATCTTATTCAAGTTGGAATGGATCCCAAAGAAGCAAAAGAATGGTTCGGTAATACTCCTCCTGACCTAACTCTTGAAGCTGGACTAAGAGGTGCAGACTGGGTTTATACATATTTAAAGAGTTTTTATCTTGATGAATCAAGACCTTTAGGAGTCAATAATAAGGTTTATGAGAACGTTGGAATGCCACATGTCCTGGCTGGATTGCAAGGAATACCAAGGTCTATATGCAAGCAAATGCCATCTTTTGCTGAAAATGGAGGTTTCAAACAAGACCCTTTAACAGGCGAACAACTTACAAAAGAGCAATGTGGATTTCTTGAAGTAGATCCAGGCTCAGGCCAATTAAGTCCCGAAGAGTTTGATATTGCTATGCTAGATTTAACAAACTTCCTAGCTTATATGACCGACCCGATGAAGATCGAAAGGGAGACTATAGGAACCTATACTCTCTTGTACTTATTTATTTTCACAATGCTTAGTTATCTTCTCTATAGAGAATTTAAGAAAGATCTTCACTAATTTCCCAACCGGAGTTTTTATGGTATCCCTTAGTAATAGAACGTCAATGGCCCTTTTCTCAGATCAAATGGATCATTACAGTCACAGAGTAAGAATTGTTATGGAGGAGAAGGGTGTAACTAGCGAAATTATTGATTCAGACGCAAATAATCTAAGTGCTGAAATCTTAGAAGTTAGTCCTTATGCTGAACTTCCTGTCCTTGTTGACAGAGATGTTTGTTTATACGATTCCAACATTTTAATGGAATATTTAGATGAAAGATTTCCTCATCCTCCACTCCTTCCAGTTTATCCTGTATCTAGAGCCCATATTAGATTATTCATGCAGAGAATAGAGAAAGACTGGTGTGGAATATTTGATGAATTGATAGCCGGAAATCAAACAGAAGCTAAGGCCAAAAAGCTTCGAGCTGATTTAAAAGCTCAGATTCTTGGAATGTCTCAAATTTTAAAAGAGAAACCTTACTTTATGTCTGATGAATTTAGTTTAGTTGATTGTTGTATTGCTCCAATCCTATGGAGGTTGCCACTAATAGACATTGAGCTTCAAAAAGACGCTAAAACGAAACCTATTTATGAGTATATGCAAAGAGTATTCACGAAACCCTGCTTTATTAATAGTCTGTCTGAGCTCGAAAGAGATATCAGATCAACATAGGTTTATAAAATTTTAATACCTTCATTTGTTATTTTAAAAACATAAGGCTTTCTGGAAATTATTTGTCCAGAAATATCTAACTTTCCAGTCAACCCTTTATACTCAAAGTTCCGAGGCATACTTCTTCCATATTTCAGCATAATAATTTCAAAGGTATCGTAGCCAATTGCAAACTCTCTTGTTCTTTTTGAGCTTTTTAAGAAGTCAGGAGCCTTAATAGGCATCATAAAAGGAATATCTGAATTAATAGAACCTATTAAATCTTTATCAGAAGCATCGTAGGCAATATTTGATTCCCAGTTATTTAAAATAAAGATTTCCAGTTCATTCTCGGTTATATACTCCAATGCAGGTTTTAGGTTTCTTGCCGTATCCAATCCTACAGAAAGGACAAAGGTATCAATATCTTTTCTTGTTCGGGGATTACCACTAATTTCTAAAGATAATCTTCTAGATAACTTTCTTAATCTCTCTTTACTTCTATCTACCATTAGTACCTCAGAAAACATATTTTGACTATTTTGTTTATTAGAATAAGTCCTTTGCTCTGCTACGGTTTTATCTTGATCAACTAGATACTGGATGATTTTCGGAGCATCTAAAGTTTTAGTAGAGTCAATTACAGCGATATTATTTTTAGAAGATATAAGATTTAGTAATTTCTCTTCCTCCTTTTTACGTGAAATAAAGAAATAGCTACCAAAACTTAATGCGTCATTGTCTTTATTGGATACAAAAAGGGTCTTAGATTTGGTGAGTGTTTTAAGACAGGGCGAAGCACTGAATATTTCTTGATTATGGCTTATATCAAAAATTATATTTAAATCTGAAATATTATTTTGATTATTGCATGATTTAGAATCCAAGGAGATTAGAGTCAATTTAGGTTGATATTGAATTTTTAATTTATAAAAATAATAATTTTCGAGAAAACCTTGGACTTCATCTGGCAATTTATAGCCTTCTCTTTCATTTGAGTAAAATATATTTATTACTTTTGGTAGAGAGTTTGTTTTATAGTTGAGATCTGGTTTTTGAATAAGAGTATCTATTGAATCATTTTGAGTTAGTCTTGGGATAGAAGAACATCCACTAGTTACAAAAATGAGCAAGATTAAGATTTTATTTTTCATGTATTTATGACTAAGGATTACGGATCTTTATATATTGTCTCTACCCCAATTGGTAATCTAGATGATATTACATTACGGGCGATTGAAGTGCTTAATAAAGTTGATCTTTGTGCAGCCGAAGACACGAGAGTTTCTAAAGTATTATTTAATAAATATAACATCCATACAAAGATCACCTCTTATCACAAATTTTCTGAAAAAAGTAAAACTAACTCGTTAATAAATGAACTTAAATTAGGCAAAGACATAGCTCTAATTAGTGATGCTGGAACTCCGCTCATCTCTGATCCAGGTCATCATTTTGTTAAAAGTGCTATTGAAGCCAATATCTCAATTATCCCTATTCCAGGTGTAACTTCTGTAGTAACGGCAGCAACTATATCTGGTTTTAATCTAGAAAATTTTACTTTTTATGGATTTTTTCCCAATAAAGAGAAAGATAAAAAAATACTTTTAAACAAAATAAAATCCTCTTCATCTACTTCTATAATTTTCGAATCTGGTAGACGTATTAATAAACTTTTAAATATATTCGAAAATACGCTTTCTAGTGATACTAGATTAATGATTGCTAGAGAAATGACTAAACTTCATGAAACAGTGTACCGTGGGGATATTAAGACTGTCTCAAGATTAATTAACGAATCTGAATTTGGTTCAAAAGGAGAATTTGTAATAGTTATTGAAGGAATTGCTGAAACATTTGATAAAGAAATATCTAATGAGGATAAAAGAATTTTAGATATTCTCATGAATAAATTAGATCAAAAATTAGCATTTGAAATAGGATCGGAAATCTTAAAAAAGAAAAGAAATACTATCTATCAAATTAAGATTAAAGGAGAACCTTCTTAAACAAGTCTTTTGAATATACAATTGCATTGAGTCAGCTAGATAATCGCTCAAATATTGAGAGGAAAGTCCGGGCTCCATTGGACGAGACGCCAGGTAACTCCTGGGAGATGTAAATCTACGGAAAGTGCAGCAGAAAATAAACCGCCTTATATAAGGTAAGGGTGAAAAGGTGTGGTAAGAGCGCACCGCATATCAGGTAACTGTATATGGCATGGTAAACCCCGTCTGGAGCAAGACCAAATAGAGGTCCTTTAGTCAGTCCTGGCTGGACCAGGGTAGGTTGCTTGAGTTTTGTGGTGACGCAAAATCTAGATGAATGATTATCCTCGACAGAACCCGGCTTATAGGCTGACTCACTTCTCAAATTTACGTTCCTTTTTTACTTTTTACGCTTTTGATATAACCAGTGACAAATATGGTGTATTTTTCTTTAAATTTTAGCTAGTAATTTCAATTAAAGTGTGTAAAAGTGTGCAAAAGTGCAAGATAATGTAATATTTCTTGCTATACAGCATATAAAAAATGAGTTTAGGTATTTATGGATCCAGCACACTTACCCTTGATACTAAGGGAAGAATCGTTATACCTGCTCGTTATAGAGAGCTGCTTCGTAAAAGCTGTGAAGGTGAAATGATTATCACTAAGGACCCTCAATATCCCGCATTAATTATTTATCCAGGTAAATTATGGAAAGAAATTTCTCAAAAATTTGAAGCCCTCGGTGGTCTTAATCAGAAAGTAAGATCCATCCAGTGGAAGATATTAGGCAATGCCTCAGTTACTGAATTTGAAGTAGGAGAAAGGATGACACTCCTCATACCTCAAATTTTAAGAGATTTTGCCGGATTGACATTGAAAGAACATATAGCCTTGGTAGGTATGGGCTCAAAATTTGAGCTTTGGAATCTTGATAATTGGGAAAAAAAACAATCTGGTCTTCAGGTATCTGGAGAAGATTTAATAGAAGATCTCCCCTCAACTCTGGAGGAGATACCATTTTGATTAATGCCACTCATGAAGCGGTAATGGTAGATGAAGTACTAGAGAATCTTGTCTTCAAACAAAATGGCAAATATATAGATTGTACTTTTGGTGCAGGCGGACACTCTTTAGAGATACTTAAAAAACTTGGCGAAGAGGGAAAATTGGTTTCAATTGAGAAAGATAAATCTGCAACTCTAAAATTATCTTCTGATTTCACAGAAGATGACAGGTTTGAGTTAATCCACGATTCATTTTCTAATTTACATAATATTTTTGCCAATGAAGAGATAGATGGCATTCTTATTGATCTCGGCATTTCTTCTACTCAACTTGATGATCCAAATAGAGGGTTTAGTTTCCAGTCTAATGGCCCATTAGATATGAGAATAGATACTTCAAAAGGTTTAACAGCTGCTGAATGGATTAATTCTGCTACAAAAAAAGAAATAGAAGATGTCCTATGGATTTTGGGACAAGAAAGAGCATCGAGAAAAATAGCTGGAAAGATATGTGATACAAGAGAAAAAAACCCCATTAAATCTACAAAGGATTTATCAGATCTTATTATTTCATGTGTTTTTAAAAGATCAAAAAAACATCCGGCCACTAATTCATTTAGAGCTATAAGGATGCACATAAATGATGAAATAGAAGAACTCCAAAAAGTCTTAGAGGCTGCAAGTTATGTCCTGTGTTGTGGAGGTCGATTGGCAGTTATAAGTTTCCATTCAATGGAAGATCGAATTGTTAAAAGATTTTTTCAGGGTAAAGATAGACTGAATTCAAAGGTGGAGTTTAAGTATTTCAAAGAGAAATTTCTTAAACCTACTATGAATGAAATATCAACAAATCCAAGAAGCAGAAGCGCAATTCTAAGGGTGGCAGAAAAGGTATGATAAATATAAACCAATCTTACTTTTTATCATTACTGATAGTTTTATCATTTATTAGTTGCTATTCATCGATACTTCAAACTTATGAATATAGAAAATCTTTTGCAGAATTAGAGAGATTACAATTGGAAAGAGAAAATTTATCTTTCCAATCTAACATTCTTCTAGAAGAAGTTAAGTATTATAAAAATCATATATCTCTCAGAGAATTTGCTTCTGAAAGCCTAGGCATGATTGTTCCTAATTCAAAAAATAGTATCTACATAATGGTGGAGAAAAACAAATGAGACTTTATTTAGTTCTCCTTGTAATAGCTATCTCAGCATGCTCTCAAGACAATATATCGAAAGAACAGGCTTTTGTTTTGAAAACTACTAAAGAAATTATTTCAAATATAGATCTTTTAGAGCCAAGAATTTCTGACCATATTAATAATAAAGATGTAAATATTAAGAATGAAATATTTTTAAGATCATGGATATCGACGATAAAGGCAACTCAAAATTTTGACAACAAGATAGTTGTTGAGATTCAAGAACATCAACCAGTAGCTTCATTAAATGGGGGTAGATTTCTTACTCAAGATGGAAGAATTATTACCCCAATAGATGAAAGTAAAGAACTCAAACTAATTTCAATTTATGGTTCTGACAGTGAAGTAGGAGAGTTATTGAGTTATGCGAGACTTTTGCAAAACATTTTGAATTTAAAAGGAGATCATTTAACAAGCTTCAAACATATGGGTTCTAGCTTTATAGAAGCACATGATAATAAAGACACAAAGTATAGTTTTACTAAAGGGGATTTCCGGGTTCAGCTCGAACGTCTCGAGCAACTTATATTGTTTGAGCTGAACTCAGGAAAAATCGATCATAACAGATATATTGACCTCAGGTACAAAAATGCAATTGCGGTGAGCAGAAAAAAAATGGAGAAGAGAATATGAGTAATGTAAGTAGAAATGAAATGTTAGTTGGAGTTGATATAGGGACTTCTAAAGTAGTTGCAATAGTTGCAGAAGCAAGAGGGTCTCAAATTGAAATAATAGGACTTGGTACTCATGCTTCAAAAGGCCTTAAGAATGGAGTAGTGGTAGATATAGAATCAACTACAACAGCTATAAAAAAATCTATAGAAGAAGCGGAGAGTATGGCTGGTTGTCATATCGGCTCTTGTTATGTTGGGATTTCTGGAAGTCACATAAGAGGCTTGAATTCCGAGGGTGTTGTTCCAATCCGAGATGGAGAGGTAAAGTTTACCGATGTTGATCGAGTTATAGAAACAGCCCAGGCAATGGCTATCCCCGCCGATCAGAGATTGCTACATGTTCTCCCTAGAGATTACATTATTGATAAACAAGATGGAATCAAAGAGCCCTTAGGGATGGCCGGATCTAGGCTTGAAGCTAAAGTTCATTTAGTAACTTGTAGCGAGAACTCTTCTCAAAATATACATAAATGTATAAGTGCTTCAGGTTTAGATGTTGAAGCATTTGTTTTAGAGCAACTTGCATCAAGTTATTCTGTTTTGACTGAAGATGAAAGAAACCTTGGAGTTTGTTTGATAGATATAGGTGGTGGAACAACAGACATAGCAGTTTTTGTAGACGGATCTATCTGCTTTACTGATGTAATTCCTATCGCTGGAGATCACGTGACAAATGATATTGCCCAAGCTTTACGGACGCCACCTACGCAAGCAGAAACCATCAAGCAAAGATACGGATGCGCTGTAAGCTCAATGACTAGACCTGAAGAAATTATGATGGTGCCAGGTATGGGCGGTAGACCTGAAAGAGAACTATCTCGCCAGGCACTTGCTGATGTTTTAGAGAGAAGATATGTAGAGATTTTTAGCATGGCTCAGCAAAAACTAAGTTTAAGTGGTTTTGATGAATTAATTCCTGCAGGAATTGTTTTGACTGGCGGGGCTTCTAAAATAGAAGGAGCAACTGATTTAGCAGAAGAGATTTTCCATTCACCGGTAAGGATGGGATCTCCACATTCGGTTGAGGGGTTTTCTGAAATTATAAATAACCCAATCTATGCAACTTCAGTGGGACTTCTTCTTTACGGTAAAAAACAAATGCAAGAAGATCATATGAATTATATCCATAGAGATAAAAATATTTTAAATAGAATTTCTAGATGGTTTGGTGGAAATCTTTAACAGTTAATTAAAAGAGAGGTTGATTATGAGCGAATGGGAAATTATCGAAGAAGTTAAAGGAAATGCTTCTATAAGAGTCATTGGTGTAGGTGGAGGCGGTGGAAATGCAGTTCAGCATATGGTGGAGTGCGGAATAGAAGGAGCCGAATTCATTTCTATCAATACCGATAAGCAGGCCTTGGATAAGAACGATGCCAGCACTAAACTTATTCTTGGAATGGAAATAACAGATGGTCTCGGAGCCGGAGCAAACCCTGCGATAGGAAGAGAAGCAGCTCTGGAAGATAGAGATAAGCTAAGGGAAATGCTTAAAGGCACTGATATGGTATTTATTACGGCTGGGATGGGAGGAGGAACAGGTACTGGAGCTGCCCCTATAGTAGCTCAGGTAGCAAAAGAGCTGGGAATTCTTACAGTAGCAGTTGTGACTAAACCTTTTGAATTAGAAGGCACAAAAAGAATGAAAATTGCTCAAGAAGGCATTAAAGAGCTTGTAGAAGAGGTAGATTCATTGATCACAATTCCAAATCAAAAATTATTAGAAGTGCTCGGAGAGGATTGTAGTATGCTTGAAGCATTTAAGCAGGCAAATGATGTTCTTGGTGGAGCAGTTAGAGGCATCTCTGACATTATCATTAGACCTGGTTTGATAAATGTAGATTTTGCTGACGTAAAGACTGTTATGTCTGAAAAAGGAACTGCAATGATGGGCACAGGAACTTCAAGTGGACCTGACAGAGCTAGAATAGCTGCCGAACAAGCTGTGGCAAGTAAGTTACTTGAGGATATAAGCCTTAAAGATGCTAAAGGCGTATTAGTGAATATCACCGCAGGTCCAGAACTTTCTTTAGGAGAGATAAAGGCAGTTGGAGATTGCATTAATGAATTTGCATCTCCCGAGGCAATCATTGTTACTGGAACAGTTTTAGATGAATCTTCTTCGAATGACTTAACCGTAACAGTTATTGCAACTGGATTAAATTCTTCAGTTCAAACCGCATCTAGTAAGCCTCAAAGTCTAAACTCTATTAATGAAAGAAAGCCTCTTCCTTTGAGCGATGCAGCTAAACAGCTCCTTGAGAATCCACCTTTAGTAGAAAGGGCATCAAAGAAAGAAGATAGCAATGATGAATATCTAGACATACCATCTTTTGTAAGAACCCAGTTAGATTAATTCGGGGATAATGTCTACCAGAATTCTATATTCCTCTGGAAGAATAGTCTTTATCCAATTAATAATTCTTATAGGGTTTTGCGCTCTTATAGGTCGTTTAATTTATCTTCAGATATATCAAGATGTTTTCTTAAATGATCAAGTTTTTTCAAGGCTAGATTCCCATTACTCGCTTTTAGCTCCAAGAGGAAAGATATTAGATAGAAATAATGAGGTCCTTGCATTAGATGTAAGAGGATATAGTGTTGGTGTGGACTTTTCTAAATTCACGTTTGATAAAAAAAATATAGATTCTATTTCGACTATTTTAAATCAAGATTTTGAGCTACTAGCAAGGACTTTAGAAGGTAAATCTAAAGGCTATAAAGAGATAAGTCGCAATATAAATGATTCAAAAAAAGAAGATATAAAGAATCTGCGAGTTTCGGGTATTTATTTTAGAGAAAATTTAAGACGAAGTTATCCTGAAAGAAATATCACTTCTCATATTGTAGGTCTTACAGATATAGACAGGAAAGGTATTCAAGGGACAGAACTTGTTTTTCACAATGAGCTAATGGGAGAAGAGGGAAGTTTTCAGGGTATTAAAGGTGCCGGAAATAATAAAATTGAAGGAAAAAGAGTTGAGGCTATCTCTGGAAAAGATATAAAACTAACTGTAGATATCAATATTCAATCAATTGCATATCATGAACTCAACAAATCTATAAAAAAATATAATGCTGAAGCTGGATCTGTTGTTGTTATTGAACCAAAATCTGGAGATATTCTTGCTCTAGTAAATTACCCTTCTTTCGATCCTCTAAATAGGAAATATCTGAAAGACATGTCAAAACTTCGAAATAGAGCAGCGATAGATGTTTTTGAACCAGGCTCAGTCCTAAAACCACTAGCTATGTCTGCAATATTAGAATCAGGAAAAATAAATGAAGAGCTTTCAATAAATACATCTCCCGGTTGGATAGAATTTGAAGGATATAAGACCAGTGATTTTAGGGATTATGGCCGTCTTAATCTCTCAGAGATCATTTCTTATTCAAGTAATGTAGGCATGATTAAACTATGCAAAGATCAAGATATTGATCATCTTGTGAATTACTATAAAAAATTTGGAATTGGGAGGTATCCAACCTCTATTATGCTTCCTGCCAGAGAGGGTTTCATGCCAAATTCTTCCCAGTTTACAGCCAGAGACAAGGTTAGTTCCTGCTATGGTTACGGAATGACATTGTCAGCACTTCAAATTGCTCAAGCCTATTCTGTCTTTGCTAATCAAGGGAATTTTATAGAGTTAAATTTATTTAAAGAAAATACCTTTGATGAACCCTTTTATGAAAGAGTTATAGGTGAAAAGACAAATCAAAAAATAGTAGAAATGCTGGTTCAAACTGTCAATGCTAAAGGCGGAACTGCCTCAAAGGCCAGGCTGGTTGATAGGATAGTGGCCGGTAAAACAGGTACAGCTAAAGAGACTATGGAAACAGAAACAACTTATACAGGAACATTTGCAGGTTTCGTCCCACATAAAAATCCTGAGTTTTTGGCTGTAGTAGTTTTACACGGGCTTTCCGGTGAGGATTATTCAGGAGGTAAAGTTTCAGCACCTTTATTTGCTAATATTATGCAACAAATTTTCTTATCAAAAGACCTAGAGATTTAAATGAAGTCCTCTGATTTTTTACACGAATTAAAAAATTTAAAAAATTTTAAAGATATAGAAATTTCAAGTTTACACATAGACAGCAGGAGTCTTGAAATTGGAGGTTTGTTTTTTGCACTAAAAGGTCACAACTCTGATGGCAGCGACTATATCGATGCTGCAATAGAAAAAGGAGCAGTTTTAGTTATTTCTGATAATGAATTAAAAAATAATAATGAAAACATCATATATTATGGAGATCTAAGGAAAAATTTAGGTTTGTTTGCTTCAAGGTTTTATGGGCTACCAAGTTCTTATTTAAAAACTATATGCGTTACCGGCACAAATGGAAAAACTACTGCAGTCGAAACCCTTTCTAATATGAGTAATCTCTTGGGGATTAAAAGTGGTTATATAAGCACTATAAACGTTAATAATGGTAATGACTTAGAAGAATCGCTTTTGACAACTCCTGACCCGATAAAAATCAACAGCCTAATGCATGAAGCAATTAGCAATGATGTCAAATTATTTGCAATGGAGGCTTCTTCCCATGGCTTAGAGCAAGACAGGCTTGTTGGTCTAGAAATAGATTACGCAATTTTTACGAGTTTTTCTCAAGATCATTTGGATTACCATGGAAGTCTAGAAAATTACCAAGCCTCTAAAAAAAAGCTTTTCTCTCATTCACTTCCTAAAAGTAATATTATTTGTATTGACAGTGAATTTGGAGAAAATCTTTATAAGGAGATAAAGAACATAAATCAAAATACTTATAGTGTTTCTATAACAAAAAACGCTGATTTTAAAGCAACATTTGAAAGTGCTAATGAAGGTTTAAAGGTAAATTTAAAAGCTCTTGATCAAGAATTCAATTTTGAGCTTAAAACAATTTCAAGATACCTTGCATCAAATATAATTTGTTCCATAGCAGTTCTAATTCTAGAAGGAAAAAACTCTAAAGACATATCTTCTATTTCGAAGGACATTAAATTACCAACGGGTAGACTAGAAAGAATATTCAATCATGATAATTTTATTTATATTGATTACGCCCACACTCCTGAGGCTCTTGAATACGCATTGAAGGAAATTAAAAGGAGTCATAAAGGAGATATTTGCTGTGTATTCGGGTGCGGGGGTGATCGCGATAAACAAAAAAGATCTTTAATGGGGGAGGTCGCAGAAAGATATTCTGACCATTTGATACTTACCAATGACAATCCAAGAAACGAGAATGAAAAAGACATCATTGACGATAT
This sequence comes from uncultured Gammaproteobacteria bacterium, assembly GCA_913031395.1. Classification (GTDB taxonomy): domain Bacteria; phylum Pseudomonadota; class Gammaproteobacteria; order Magnimaribacterales; family Magnimaribacteraceae; genus Magnimaribacter. The sequence goes on along the minus strand of CAJWDT010000003.1, from coordinate 54,239 downwards.
CCTTTCAGGTATAAAACAACCAAAAAACGTAGTAGTAGAATTAGATAGAAAGATAGCAATAAAAAAAGCAATTAAGTATTTCGAAGGAGATCAAAAAGAAAAGGTTTTATTGATTGCTGGAAAGGGTCATGAATCCTATCAGGAAATAGCAAATACAAGTTATACATTTAACGATAAAGATATAGTAAGTGAAATTTTGACTAAGCAATAAATAATGAATTTAAGCCAATTAGCCAATCTCTCAAATGGCAAGTTAATAGGAAAATCGACTGATTTCAACGGATTCAGTATAGATTCTAGGTCAATAAATCTTAACGAAGTCTACATAGCTTTAAAAGGAAAAAACTTTGATGGACATGAGTTTTTGTCGGAAGCTCAATCAAAAGGTGCGGTCGCTGTTATTGTGAGTAAATCAGAGCAACTATCTATTCCTCAAATCATCGTTAATGATACTTATGATTTCATAACAACTATTGCTAATCATAATAGGAAGCAATTTCAGGGCAAGGTTATCGGTATTACAGGTACCAATGGAAAGACAAGCACGAAGCAAATTATCTCCAATCTTCTAAATAATAATGGTGAGTGTCATAAGACTATTGGAAATATGAACAATCAGATCGGAGTCCCCTTTTCTTTGTTGAGTTTAGAAAATCACTTTCAATTTTCTGTAATTGAGATGGGAACAAGTGAGCCGGGTGAGATAGAAATATTAACTCATCAAGTAAAACCCAATATATCTGCTATAACTAATGTATCTATGGGTCATCTACAGGGTCTTTCCGATACTCATTCCATTGCTATAGAGAAAGGTAATATTCTAAATTTTCAAACAGAAAACGGAGTTGCTTTTTTACCTCAAGACTCAGAATTCATTAACTTATGGAGAAAAAGTACAAATGCCTCAGATATTTTTACCTTTGGCTTTGACAAAGTATCAGATTTTAGAGTTTCGGATATTAATATAGTGCTGGATAAAAACCTTACTAGTTTTAGCTTATCTTTTGACGGAAAAAAAGAAGATCTTTGTATAAATGGTATTAGCTTTCACAATGCTATGAATGCAGCTCTATCTTTTGGAATTGCGATTTATTGTGAACGAAGCGTTTCTCAGATAAAAGAAAACCTCTTATCTTGTGAATTGCCTCAAAGAAGATTATCAGTCTTTAAATCAATTAATGACTCTACTCTAATAGATGATTCTTATAATTCTAATCCGGCTTCATTAAAGAATGCGCTCGATTCTTTGGAAGGGTTTAAAGGAAAGAAAATTTGTGTTCTCGGTGAAATGAAAGAATTAGGAGAGAGATCATCTGAGATTCACCAAGAAGTATTTGAGTATGCTAAAAATAAAAGTGATGAAATGATTTTATTGGGTGATGCTTGGTCTTCAATAGACTTAGATACTAGAGTTAATGCTCAAATCTTTAATAGCCATGATGAAATTTCCAGTTACTTAGTTTCTGTATTAGATAATAACACTATATTATTAGTAAAAGGTTCAAGGTCTACAAGAATGGACTTGATTGCCGATAAATTAAAAAAGTAAATGCTATTACCTTTATTTGAATATCTTTCTGAGTTTTTTGGTCCATTTCGGGTCGTAGAATTTTTATCTACAAGAGCTATATTAGCAACTCTTACTTCACTGCTGTTTTCATTAATATTAGGCCCAAGGTTTATTAATAAAATGAAAGATATACAGGTAGGTCAAGTGGTAAGAGAAGAAGGTCCTAAGACTCATCTCTCCAAACAAGGTACACCGACAATGGGAGGAACTCTAATACTAAGTTCCATATTTCTAAGTGTTATTTTATGGGGTGACCTAGAAAATAGATATTTGTGGGTCGCCTTTTTAACCGCTATGTCTTTCGGAGTTCTTGGATGGATAGATGATCGCTTAAAGATTAAGTACAAGTCAAGTGACGGATTGTCTGCCACTAATAAGATTTTTTGGCAATCAATAATCGCAATCATTGCGTGCTCTTATTTATATTTAAGTCAGGAAAATATAGCTGAAACAAGCCTTATAGTTCCTTTCTTTAAAGATATATCCATACCTCTTGGATTGGGCTTTATATTACTCTCTTACTTAGTGGTTATCGGAACAAGCAATGCAGTTAATTTGACTGACGGATTGGATGGGCTGGCCATCTTACCTTGCGTGATGGTAGCGGCTGGCCTCGGGATAATAGGGTATTTGGCAGGCAACGCTATTTATTCAGATTTTTTAAATATTCCTTATCTGCCAGGCACTGGAGAAATGATAGTTTTTTGTGGTGCATTGGTTGGTGCAGGCATAGGATTTCTCTGGTTTAATACTTATCCAGCTCAGGTTTTTATGGGTGATGTGGGCTCATTATCGCTAGGGGCAGCATTAGGTATTGTCACTGTCATCATAAGGCATGAATACGTTTTACTGGTCATGGGAGGTCTGTTCGTCATCGAGGCATTATCTGTAATCGTGCAAGTGGCCTCATTTAAGATGACTGGCAAGAGAGTTTTTAACATGGCTCCTTTGCATCATCATTATGAATTGAAAGGTTGGCCTGAACCTAGAGTAATTGTAAGGTTTTGGATTATCACATTTATGCTAGTTTTACTTGGCCTTGCTCTGCTTAGACTCAGGTAGTAGGTATAGAGAGTGAAAGACAAATTTCCCTTGGTTGTTGGTCTAGGTGCAACAGGTTCCTCGCTCATTGACTATTTATCTAATTTTCATGAAGAAATATTTTTAATCGAAGACTGGGAAAGCAATCCTAATTTAGAAGGTATTTATCAAAAAGAATCGCAGATTAATATAAATCCATTACTGGACGAAGATATGTGTGAAATGATCTCAAAGGTTTACCCAAGCCCTGGAGTATCAAAAGATCATGAAATTTTTAACTTTGCAACTAAGAATAAAATACCAATTTCTTCGGATATTCAAGAATTTCTAGAAAATAATAATTGTTTTAAGATATTAGTCACGGGCACTAATGGCAAGACATCTACATGTTTGATGATCAAGCGCTTATTTGAATCTTTTTTCCCAGAATTATATGTTGCCGCATTAGGTAATATTGGAGAGCCCGTTCTGAAATATATTGATCAAAATCTTGATGTATCAATTATAGAAGTTTCAAGTTTTCAACTTGACCTGCTAAATGAAACTGAATTCGAAATAGGATTGCTATTAAACATAGAGGAAGATCATATAGATCGGCATGGAACTTTTGAAAATTATAAAGAGGCAAAACAAAAAGTTTTAAAGAACTCACATTTTAATATTTCCTTTAATGAAGATAATTTTTATAACAAAAATTTTAAGAATTACAGACATCTCAATGAGCCTAAAGATTTTTTTGAATCATCAATTTTCATGGATTGGCCTCTACACGATAAACAAAATTTAAAAGCTAGTATTCAAGTATTAAAAGTTTTTTTAAATAATTTCAAGTCAAATGACTATAAAGAAGAAGATCTGTATGCAAATATTAGAAAAACTTTTAAAGACTTTACAAGACCGCCTCATAGATATGAATTTGTGAGTTCATTCACTGGAATTGATTTTATCAATGACTCTAAATCTACCAATTTAGATTCAATGCTAATGGCAGTTCGGTCTGTTCATCACAATAAACAGAAAGGTGAGATTTATTTGATTTGTGGAGGAGATTCGAAGGGGCAAGATTTTATTAAAACTGATTTATCAGAATTAAAGAATGTAAAAAATATATTCATCTATGGCAAAGACAAGAAAATTATTTTTAATTCAGTACAAAAATATTCAACCTGCGAAAGTGTAATTGATTTAGAGACCGCATTTATTAACACTTTATCAATGGCAAAAAAAGGAGATACCGTATTATTTTCTCCTGCTTGTTCGAGCCTAGATATGTTTAAGGATTATCAAGAGAGAGGCAACAGATTTAAAAGTCTGGTAAAAGATCTATAAGTGGATAGATTTAATTTTTTTCATAGTTTTGATTATCTCAAGCTAGATTTTGTATTAATCTCATTATTTACAATTTTAAGCTTAAGCGGGTTATTGATATTGGCTTCAGCTTCAGTCCATTTCTCAGATTTAATCTATAACAGTCCTACAGCTATATTTAATAGACAGTTAATTCATTTCATTTTAGGCACAATAGGATTGGTTTTATTTTTTCTAATACCCCTAAATTTTTGGCTAACTTATGACAGATTGCTTTTAAGTCTAGGTTTTTTATTGCTACTCTTAGTTTTCATTCCTGGAGTGGGGGTTGAAGTAAATGGAGCCAATAGATGGGTGAGAATTGCTGGTTTTGGTCTTCAACCTTCAGAAGTGATGAAGTTTTTAAGTGTGCTTTATGTGTCTTGTTATTCTGTAAGGCGAATCAAAGAGATTCAATCTCACTGGTTAGGATTTTTTAGACCGGCATTAATAATTGTCAGCGTTATATCGGTTATTTTAATTCAACCTGATCTGGGTTCATCTGCAGTCATTTTTGTTTCAGTTCTAGGGGTGTTATTTGTAGCAGGAGTAAAACTTAAGCAATTTATGATAGTTGCTTTTCTAGGATGCGTAGGAATATTTCTCATGATTGCTCTTGTGCCATGGAGATGGGAGAGAATCATTTCATTTATAGATCCCTGGAGCAATCCTTGGAGTAGTGGTTACCAACTTACTCTCTCATTAATGTCTATCGGTAGGGGGGATTGGTTTGGAGTTGGACTAGGTGAGGGGATAATGAAGATGGGATATTTACCTGATGCGCATACAGATTTTATATTTTCTGTGATTGTTGAAGAAACAGGAATAATGGGAGGCCTCTTAATAGTAGCTTTACTTTTTGGATTATCTTTTAGGATATTTTTTATAGGTAGAGAGTCGCTTATAAGAAAGAATTTTTTTGGCTTTTATTATTCATATGGTGTGGCGCTTCTGCTTGGATTGCATACCTTCATAAATGTAGGCGTGGCATGCGGTCTTCTTCCTACAAAAGGCTTAACACTGCCGCTCATAAGTTATGGCGGCACCAATTTATTGATTGTATGCCTTATGATTGGTTTAGTATTAAGAGTAGATTATGAAAATAAAAATTCAATGCCAATTGCTACAATAAAACGAAGAGCCGAATTCTAATGAAAGTATTAATAATTGCAGGCGGAACTGGAGGTCATGTTTTCCCGGCTTTGAGTATTGCAAAGAAATTTTCTAATCATGGCCATGAAATTTCTTGGATTGGAAAAAAGAACAGCTTAGAGGAAAAAATAGCCTCTAGAGAAGGATTTGGATTTTCTCCTATTAACGGAAGAGGATTCCTTGGAAAAAATTTCTTGGGTAAGATTGCTTCTATTTTTCTCTTTGGAATTTCTTTAATTCGTAGTTTTTTCCTGATTATTAAAATGAAGCCTGATATAGCCATATCTACAGGTGGATATTTATCCTTGGCACCTAGTTTGAGTGCATTTTTATATTGTCCATTGTTTATTCATGAACAGAATAGTATTCCTGGGCTTACTAATAAAATTTTGCACAGATTTTCATCGAGAACCTTTGAAGCTTTTCCTGCTACATTCAAGAATAACATTGAGAAGATTTTAATTGTGGGAAATCCGGTAAGAGAAGAAATTTCAAGCCTCTCTCCGTGCGATGATAATTCTAATACAAGCTTTAGGATTTTGATTATTGGCGGTAGTCAGGGGTCACAACAAATAAACGACATCATGATTCAGGCTTTAAAAAGTAAGTCGGTTAAATCTAATTGGTTTTTTACACATCAAGTTGGGAAACTTAAATCTGAAGCTCTTCAAAAGGCTTATGAGGTAGCAAGTGCAAATTTTATTATTCGAGGTTTTATCGAAAATATGGCTGAAGCATATAAAGAATCAGATATCATTATTTCTCGATCTGGGGCGATGAGTGTTAGCGAGATATGTGCAGCACAAAAGCCCTCAATACTTCTCCCTTTACCTTGGTCTGCAAATAATCATCAACTTTCAAATGCTAGATTTCTTTTACAAAAGGGTGCTGCTGAAGTCATAACATCAGATCTATCTAATGCTGAGACTCTCTTTCAACTTCTAATTGACTTAGAAAAAGATCATAATAGGAGAGAGGCTATGGTGATAGCTTCAGGCAAGGTCTTCCCAAAATCTACTTCAGACAAAATTTATAATGAAATTGATGAATTCCTCAAACTCTAAACTAAATAATATTCATTTTATTGGTATTGGGGGTAGTGGTATGTGCGGAATAGCCGAAGTCCTTTTTAATCTAGGCTATAAGGTTTCTGGTTCAGACAATTCCTCCTCTGCAAATACAATGCGACTTGAAAAACTAGGAATTTCGGTCAGTTATGACCATAAATCTGAAAATTTAGAAACTGTTGAAATGGTAGTAAGATCCACAGCTATATTGGATGATAATCCTGAAATTATTGAAGCAAAGAGAAGATTAATTCCGGTCTTGGCTAGGGCTGAAATGCTATCCAGTTTAATGAATAATAAACGAGGAATAGCAGTAGCTGGAACGCATGGTAAAACTACCACCACCAGCTTGATCGCTTCTATCATGAGTCATGCTCAACTTGATCCAACATTTATCAATGGAGGGATTATCAATAGTTTTAATTCCAGCGCTCAATTGGGTAAAGGTCAATATTTAATAGCTGAAGCTGATGAAAGCGATCAATCTTTTCTATTGCTTCAGCCCTCTATTTCAGTCATTACAAATATCGAGCCAGACCATTTAGTGAATTATGATAATAATTTTGACAATCTAAAGGTGGCGTTTTTAGAATTCATTAAAAAACTTCCATTTAATGGAGTGTCTATCGTTTGTGGAGATGATGAGGTAGTGAATGAACTGAAAACCAGTTTTCAAAGATCTCATATTAGTTACGGATTTAATAAAGAAAACGATTACGTACTGTCTGATTATAAGTCCGATGGAAAAAAATCTTCTTTCAAGCTTACTGCCGGTAAGAGTTCAATTGATTTAACTCTAAATATGCTTGGTAAACATAACGCTCTTAATGCTGCAGCCGCGGTCGTACTTTGCTTACAAGAAGAAATTCCTGAAGCCTTGATTAAGGAGTCGCTGAAAAACTTTATGGGCATAAACAGGCGTATGCAGATTTTAGGAGAACGAAAACTAAAAGACTCATCTACTGTATTCATTGATGATTATGGACATCATCCTACAGAGATTAAAAAGACCATAGAAGCCATAAGAGATTCCTATCCTGATCATAATTTAAAAATGGTTTTTCAACCTCATCGGTACACTAGAACTAAGGATTTATTCGATGAGTTTGTTGAAGTTTTAAAAAATGTGGATGATTTATTACTTTTAAATATATATTCAGCAGGAGAAGAACCTATAGAAGATATTGATAGTCTTCATATAAAAGAAGCATTAGAGCGCTCAGACTTTTCTGATGTTGAATTAATTGAAGATACAAAGCATGTCTTTGAAAGAATTAATAGTTTTTCAGATATTGATACAGTTTTTGTTTTACAAGGCGCGGGAGATATTTCGTCTATAAGTAAACAGATTGAAAAAGAATTATAAATGGACTTAATTTCCACCCTCAACCAAAAAAAAATATTGATTCTTTCTGGAGGATGGTCGGCTGAAAGAGAGATATCAATTAAATCTGGTAGTGCAGTATCAAAGGCCTTAGAGGCAAATAATATTTCTCATACGCATGTAGATTTAACGTCAGAAGAAGATGCTAGAAACTTATCTAAAGAATTTGATTTAGCATTTATCGCACTTCATGGTCGAGGTGGAGAGGATGGCTTTATTCAAGATGTCCTTGAATCAAAAGGAATTAAATTTACTGGAAGTGATTCTAAGTCTTGTCAGGTTTCTTTGAACAAAACAGAGTCAAAAAAAATATGGAGAGATTTACTTTTACCGACACCAGATTTCGTTGAAATTCAGAATGCAGGAAGTGCTGATATGAAATTAACCCCCCATCTATCTGGAGAAGAGGATATCACTGCTTTAGATAAAACTTTTGTAGTCAAGCCTGCTAATGAAGGTTCAAGTTTTGGTATTTCTATCGTTAAACCAGGTAGAGGAAGTCTGGAAGAGGCAATGATTGAGGCAGTTAAGTACGATTCTTCTATTTTAGTCGAGGCATTTGTAGATGGAAGAGAATTGACAGTTTCGATTCTAGGCAATGAAGTTTTACACCCTATTTGCATCGAACCTGCGGGCGAGTTTTATGATTTTGATTCAAAATATTCAAGCTCAAAAACCAAATATACAAAGGCAGAGTTATCACATGAGAAACTTGAAGAAATTAAAGATTATGCCTGGCATGCTTTTTCTTCTCTTGGATGTTCTAGTTGGGGTAGGGTTGATTTCATAGAGGACAATGAAGGTAATTTTCAAATTATTGAGGTAAATACTGTGCCAGGTTTAACTGAAACTAGTCTTTTTCCTAAAGCAGCTTCATATCATGGATTAAATTTTGATGAGGTTGTTATGCAGGTTCTTTATTTATCTTGCAAATAACGTGAGATATAAATAAAATGCGCGTCACCTTGCTCTACATGATTATCATGAGAGCTTTAAACCAAGAGGAATATAATGAGAAACTACGAGATTGTATTTTTAGTACATCCTGATCAATCAGATCAAACTTCATCCATAATTTCAAGGCTCGATAACCTAGTTAAGGAATCTGGTGGTAATGTGCATCGCTCAGAGAACATTGGTAATAGAAAATTAGCCTATCCAATTCAAGATCAATTTAAAGCAAGTTACGGTTTGCTGAATATTGAATGTAATCAAGAGACCATAGATGAAATTAAGAACTCTTTTAAGTTTAATGATTCTATAATTCGTAACCTAGTTCTAAGTGCAAAAAAATCTCACAGTGATCCTTCAGCTCTTCTTCAGCAGACTAAGGAAGATAATGAAAAAGATTCCTACCAAGAGGCTAGAGAAGAAATCAATAAAAAAGTTGATCAAGGAGCCCAAGCCGCTTCTGTTGGAAAGACCGAAACAACAGAGCAAAAACAAGAAGAGAAACTTGAAGAAAAAATAGATGCTTCACCAGAGGAAGAAAAAAAGGAAAGTGAATAATGGCTAAAAAACAAAAAAAGAATTTTAAAAGAAAGAGTGATTACGATAATCGTCCCAAGTATTGTAAATTCACCTCTTTAGGTATCGAAGAGGTTGATTTCAAGGATATCAAGCTTCTTAAAGAATATATTACAGAGACTGGCAAAATTATCCCTGCAAGAATGACAGGAACTTCAGCTAAATATCAAAGGCAACTTAATAAGGCTGTTAAAAGAGCTAGGCATCTTGCCCTAATACCTTATACAGATTCACATTATAATTAAGCTATGGAATTAATACTTTTAGAAAAAGTCGCGCAATTAGGAGATCCTGGTGATCTAGTAAATGTTAAATCAGGATATGGAAGGAATTTCCTCATTCCAACAGGCAAGGCTGTTCGAGCTGATGAAGAAAATAAAGCTGAATATGAAAAGAGAAAAGAAGCTCTCATGACTGCTGAGGCTGATAGAAAAGATTCAGCACTCAAACAATCTGAAAAAATGGATGGATTATCTATTGCAATATCAGCTTCTGTATCAGAAGAAGGAACCTTATATGGATCTATAGGTACTAGAGAAATTGCTGATGCATTAAACGAAAAAGGCTTTGAGGTTGAAAAGAGCGCGGTAAGACTTCCAGAAGGCGCTTTAAAAGAATTAGGTGAATATTCCCTTGATATAGAGCTTCATCCTGAAGTCATCAGGTCAATAACAATTCAAATTACCGCTCTAGAAGAAAACTAAAAAAGTACCTTGTCTTAAACTTCTTCCGGTGGGAGAATTAACGGCTTTCCTTAAGAAAAAGCTATGGCACTAGATACACCACCCAACAGAGAATTACCTTACTCAACTGAAGCAGAAAAAGCCGTGCTTGGCGGAATAATGCTCAAGAATGAAACTTGGGATATCGTTTCAGACCTTGTAAAGGAAGATGACTTCCATAAGGATGAACATAAACTCATCTATAAGACTATTCACGATCTCCAGGATGCAGGTAAACCAATAGATGTTATAACTGTTCAAGAGGCTATAGAAGGGAATGGAGACCTTCCAAAACTTATCAACTCTGGCGGAAAAGACTATTTAGCCTTGCTTGCCAAGGAAACACCAAGTGTAGCTAACATCCAAAGTTATGCAGATATTATTAAGCAAAGATCTAATCTTAGAAGGCTTATAATTGCTGCAGATAATATCTCTAAAGTCGCTAAAGAATCGGATGCGTCAGGCAGTGATAGGATCATAGACGAAGCTGAAGAAAAAATATTGAGTCTACGAGATGACCTTAATCGATCTGTAGGACCAAGAGAAGTAAAAGAATTATTAGGTCCGGTATACGCTGATATTCAAGAATCTTCTGAAAGCGGCAGCTCATTAGTAGGAGTGAGCACTGGTTTTACTGAAATTGATGAAGTAACACTTGGATTCCAAAAATCAGATTTAATTATTATTGCCGGAAGACCTTCTATGGGTAAAACAGCTTTTGCTTTCAACATAGCAGAAAATGTAGCTCGTCAAACTGATCAAACCGTTTTATTGTTTAGTATGGAGATGTCATCTGAGCAGGTAGTAAGAAGATTTATATCTAGTATTTCGAATATTGACCTGCAAAGGCTGATGAGAGGGCAATTAGAAGAACAAGACTGGGCAGGAATAGATAAAGCTCTATCTGTATTGAGTCAAAAGCATATTCTCTTAGATGATACTCCCGCATTGTCCCCTTCGGAAATAAGAGCTAGAGCAAGACGTGTTAAAAGGGAGAATGACGATTTGGCAATGATAGTGATTGATTATCTTCAGCTAATGCAAATACCAGGAAGAGGAGATAATAGAGTATCTGAAATCAGTGAAATCAGCAGATCACTTAAAGCTTTGGCTAAAGAGCTTAATGTACCAGTAATAGCTTTATCTCAGTTAAATAGGGCTGTAGAGACAAGACCTAACAAGAGACCAATTTTAGCTGATCTAAGGGATTCAGGTGCAATAGAGCAAGATGCAGATGTAATTGCATTTTTATATAGACATTCATACTATGACCCTACTGATTTAGAGAGCAAAGGAAAAGCTGAAGTTAACATAGCTAAGCAAAGAAATGGACCCACTAAAGCTGTACCAGTTGCATTCTTAGAGAACACTGCAACGTTTCAGAATCTTGCTAAAAATGAGAGATTCCCTCCACAACATTATGATGAAAATGAGGACCCTTATTCTTCTTAAGATCCTCAGAGATAATTGCTAGAAGTTCAACAAATGTCATCTTTATGAATTATTCTCTTCTTTCAAATTGAAAACATTATTGCTAAATTACAAGAAATGAAGTTACCACTTAGACAACTATGAAAATTAAATATACTGAGGAAACGCCAAGAAAAATCAGAGATTATGAAGATCATGAACCTGAATTAACTCCTAAAGAGGTTGAGGATATAGCAGAAATCTTCAAAACATCTTTAACAGGCACTTTTAATTGGGATTATTCTGTTCAAGATAACAGAATCGCTAAACTCTATGAGCTAGGAAAGAAATTAAATTGGAATGTAGCTATGGACATCGATTGGGATAGACCAATGGTTGTTTCTGAAGAAATACCGCCAATGTTTTGGGATGAATATCCTCCTTATAAGAAATTAAGCGACGAAAAAAAGCGAGAATTTCTAAGACATAGGGGAGCAAGTCAATTCAGTCAATTTTTACACGGCGAACAAGGAGCTCTCCTCGTTGCTTCACAGCTTGTTTCATGCGCTCCTACATACCAGGCCAAGCTTTATGCGGCTTCTCAAGCATTTGATGAAGCACGGCATGTAGAAGCCTTTACAAAATATATTCAGACGCGATCTAAGTTAATGTATCCAGTAGGATCTGGGTTGAAGAGTCTTTTAGATAAGATTTTGACCGACGAAAGATGGGATCTTAAACTTATTGGAATGCAAATCATAATAGAAGGACTTGCACTTGCAGCATTTAATACAGCCAAGGCTGTTACACCTGACCCCGTTTTAAGAGACGTCCTCCATTTAATCATCAGAGATGAAGCAAGGCATGTTACGTTTGGAGTAAACTATTTAGAGGAGTTTTTGGAGAATCTCTCTGAAGAAGAAAGAGAAGACAGAGCTATGTTCGCCTATGAGGCTTGTGTGATAAGCAAAGAAAGATTATTTCCTACAGATGTATTTAGAAAATTTGGATGGAATGAAGACGAGGCAAGAGATTTCTCAAATGAAGCCGGTTTTTCTTTAGAATTTCAAAGGCTACTTTTTTCTAGGGTAGTACCTAACCTATCTAGAATAGGTCTACTGACAGATAAAGTAAGACCCCTGTATGATAAACTCGGTGTACTGGAATTTGAATCTCATACTTCTGATGATATTTCTTGGGCAGAGTTAGAAAAGCCCATAGATTTATCAGCTTAATTTTTTAATTCTATTGTCCCATCAACGGGTTTTTGTTAACCTGTAATCCCATCGTAGAGAAGTTATTTATTTAACGACTTCTAACGGTCTTTAGATGGGAAAAAAACAAACTAGATTCATATTTGTAACCGGTGGAGTAGTGTCTTCACTCGGCAAGGGAATAGCTTCGGCCTCTTTAGGAGCACTTCTAGAGAGTAGAGGACTTTCAGTCACAATTTTGAAGCTTGATCCTTATATAAATTTAGACCCTGGAACGATGAGTCCTTTTCAGCACGGAGAAGTTTTTGTTACAGAAGACGGATCTGAAACAGATCTTGATCTTGGTCACTATGAAAGGTTTCTCAATTCTAGAATGTCAAAATCTAACAACTTCACAACTGGTCAGGTTTATGAAGAAGTATTAAGAAAGGAACGACGAGGCGACTATCTTGGTGGAACTGTTCAGGTTATTCCTCACATAACTGATGAAATAAAAAAAAGAATTATTAAAGGAGCTGGTGATTCTGATGTTGCAATTGTAGAAATTGGTGGAACGGTTGGCGATATTGAGTCTCAACCCTTCCTTGAAGCAATAAGACAAATGAAGTTAGACTTTCTTCCTCAACAAACTCTTTTTATGCATCTTACTCTTTTGCCGTATTTAAAATCTGCAGGCGAAACCAAAACAAAACCCACGCAAAGATCAGTTAAAGAAATGCTATCTCACGGCTTACAACCGGACATTTTGATTTGCAGGTCCGATGTTTCAATGGAAGAAGATGAAAGACGAAAAATAGCCTTATTTACTAATGTAGACAAAAGCTCTGTTATATCTATGCGAGATGTTGATTCAATATACAAGATACCTATTGAGTTAAATAAACAAAAGGTTGACGATATAGTGGTCAGAAAGTTAAAACTTAATTGTAAAAAAGATCCCAACTTAAATGACTGGAAAAGGGTTATTAAAGAAGATCTTGATCCGAAAGATTTTGTTAAAGTTTCTATGGTTGGAAAATATACAGAATTAGCAGATGCTTACAAATCTCTTAATGAAGCTTTAAAGCATGGAGGATTAAAAAATAATCTTAAAGTTGAAATTAATTATGTAGATTCTGAAAAATTAGATTCTAAGAATGTACATAAATACTTAAAAGATTCTGATGCGATATTGGTACCAGGCGGTTTTGGAGAAAGAGGAATAGAGGGCATGATAGCCTCTGTAAGATATGCAAGAATGAAGAGTATTCCTTATTTAGGAATTTGTCTGGGTATGCAAATTGCTGTGATAGAGTTTGCAAGAAATGTTACTAAATTGAAAATGGCAAATAGCACAGAATTTGATGCTCAAACAAAATATCCAGTAGTAGGTCTTATCAGTGAATGGCTAGATGATGAGGGTTCTCTTGAAAGAAGAGACTCCAATTCGAATTTAGGTGGCACAATGAGATTGGGTGCACAAGAATGTGTCCTGGAGAAAGGTTCTTTAGTAAGAAGTCTTTATAAACAAGATAGAATTAAAGAAAGGCACCGTCACCGTTATGAAGTTAATAATAATTTTATAGATAAGCTGTCTTCAAAAGGTTTGATGGTTGTTGGAAAGTCGAAGGACAAAATGTTAGTTGAGGTGATTGAGTTAAAGGATCACCCTTGGTTTGTTGGATGTCAATTCCATCCGGAATTTACTTCAGATCCTAGAAGAGGGCATCCCCTTTTCTCAGGTTTTATAAAAGCTGCCAAAAATAGAAGTAACTTAAAAAAATGAAAACAATTAAGATTAAAGAAATAAATATAGGAAATGACCAACCTTTTGTTCTAATGGCAGGTCTTAATGTTTTAGAGGATGAGAAGACAATTCATGATGTGATAACAAAATGTATAGCTTCCACTAAAAGACTAGGAATACCATACATATTTAAAGCATCTTATGACAAAGCAAACAGATCATCGGTAGACTCTTACCGCGGGCCGGGAGTAGAAAAAGGACTTCAAATCTTGTCTGAGCTAAAACAAGATTTTGATGTAGCTATTATTTCGGATATCCATACTCCAAAAGAGGCAGAATTAGCCTCTGAGGTACTTGATGTTATTCAAATACCAGCATTTCTAAGCAGACAAACAGATTTGATTGAAGCTGCATGCTCAACTTCCTTACCTTTGAATATTAAGAAAGGTCAGTTTTTAGCACCTTCTGATATGGATAATATAATCATGAAATGTAAGCATTTTAATAATGAAAATATTATGATTTGTGAAAGGGGAACTTCATTCGGGTATCAAAACTTAGTTGTGGATATGTTAGGAATGGTTGAATTGAAAAAGACCCAATCACCAATCATTTTTGATGTTACACATGCATTACAAAGACCTGGTGGGTTAGGAAATAAAGCAGACGGAAGAAGCTCTAGTGTATTTGAATTAGCTAGATCAGGCATGTCGATAGGTTTAGCTGGTTTATTTTTAGAAACACATCCTGATCCATCTAAAGCTTTATGTGATGGCCCGTGTGCTTTGCAACTTGATCTTCTCGATAAATTTCTAGAGGAAATTAAAGAAGTAGATGCTCTGGTTAAATCTTTTTAAAGAATTAAATTTATGAAAATAAAATCAATAAATGCTTATGAGCTTATAGATTCAAGGGGCAATCCTACAGTAGGAGCAAAAGTAAATCTTGAAGACGGTTCCTTTGGTACAGCATTCGTTCCTTCTGGTGCTTCCACAGGTCAACATGAAGCAAATGAAAAAAGAGATGGAGACCTAACAAGATACTCTGGAAAAGGAGTACTTAATGCTATAGATTCTGTAGAGAAGGAAATAGAAACTATTTTAATAGGAAAAGATGTCAATGATTTGATTGCTAATGATAAGTTGATAATTGACTCAGATGGTACTGAAAATAAGAATAATTTTGGTGCAAACGCTATTCTGGCTGTTTCCATGGCTTCAGCTAAAGCGGCTGCAAACTCAAAAAAAATTCCACTTTATGAATTTCTTAATAATAAATATTCGGAATTTTATGGCAAGAAAATTGCTATGAATCTTCCTGTTCCAATGATGAATATTCTTAATGGTGGAGCTCATGCTGATAATCCTATTGATTTCCAAGAGTTTATGATTCAACCAAATGGGTTTAACTCCTTCTCAGAGGCATTAAGAGCTGGTATCGAGATATTTCATACGTTAAAGGGTATCTTAAAATCTAAAGGTCTTAGCACTTCGGTTGGTGATGAGGGTGGTTTTGCACCAAATTTAAATTCTCCAGAAGAGGCATTAGATCTAATTATGACTGCTATAGAGGCAACTGGGTATAGACCTGGTGACCAAGTCTCTCTTTGTCTTGATATTGCAGCAACGGAATTCTATTCAGATTCTTTATACAACCTAGCGGGAATGAGGCAATCATTTAATACAATGGACATGATAAATTATATTAAAGATCTCTGTTTAAAATATCCTATAAGCTCTGTAGAAGATGGACTGGATGAAGATGATTGGACTGGATGGAAACAACTAACCCAATCTATAGGAGATAATGTGCAGATGGTTGGTGACGATCTTTTTGTGACTAATCCAATAAGGATAACAAGAGGAATTGAGACTAAATCTGCCAATGCAGTTCTAGTGAAAGTAAACCAAATAGGAACTCTTCTTGAGACATTTGATGCCATAAAAACCTCAACTGAGAATAAATTTAAAACTGTAATATCCCATAGATCAGGCGAGACAGAAGATACCTTTATAGCGGATCTTGCTGTTGGGACAGGGTCTGGACAAATAAAAACTGGAGCACCATCCAGATCTGATAGGGTGGCTAAATATAACCGCCTACTCATGATAGAAGCTGAAAGCGATTTATGTTTAGGTTGATTGAAAAGTCTTTTACAGCCATCAAGAAAAAGCCTATATATTTTTCGGTTCTGACTTTTTTATTAATTTTGATAGTCATGACTCAAAATCAATATTGGTTTGGGGATCATAGCCACGGAAGGTTGATAGAACTGCAAGACAATATATCTAGTGTTGAACTTGAAAGAGACAAACTCAAAGAAAATAATCAGATTTTAGTTCAAGAGAAGACGAAACTTAGTTCTGGAAAAGAGGCGTTAGAAGGTACGGCTAGAATAGAATTAGGCATGATTAGACCAGATGAAAAATTTTATGTCTTTAAAAAAGAGAAAGAAGAAGATTAACACTAAAATAAATTGATTCATCCATTTGTTGTAATTTTACCTAGTGCCGGTTCAGGCAGTCGTTTTGGTGACTCTACGCCTAAGCAGTATCTATCAATTAATGGAAAATTTGTTTTAGATTACTCTCTGGAAATCTTCTTAAGCTTCGAGCAGTGCAAAAAAGTTGTCATCATGATCTCTCAAGATGACTCTCATCATAGTAATCTAATGAAAGATGATAGAGTGACTTTTATAAATGGAGGCTCTAACCGCGCAGAATCGGTCAAACTAGGGTTTGATCATTTAACTTCATTGGAGATTGAGGAAAATATTTTGATTCACGATGCCGCAAGACCATGTCTGCGTATTGAAGAGGTAGACGAATTTCTTAAAAATTTTTATTCGTCACAAAGTTCAGGTTCAATTTTTGCGATTCCATGTTCTGATACAATTAAGCAATCCTCTGATGCAAAAATTATAGACCATACAGTTAATAGATCAGAACTCTGGTTAGCTCAGACTCCTCAAATTTTTAGATTTTCAGAATTAACTAATGCTTACAAGTTAAATAAACACAATCTAAATGAGTTGACTGATGAATCATCTCTTTTCGATTTATTAAATAAGGATATAAGTTTATTCAAGAGTTCCACTAGCAATATCAAGTTAACTTATAAAGAGGATATAAGCCTAGCTGAGGCTATAATAAACAGTAATAGGAAAGAAAATTGAGAATAGGACAGGGCTATGATGCTCATAAAATTAAAGAAGGAAAGGGCCTTATTCTTGGAGGGATAAATATTGAATGCGGTTATTCTATTGAAGCACATTCAGATGGAGATATTATTATCCACGCACTAATTGATTCACTTCTTGGGGCTGCAGCATATGGAGACCTAGGCACGTATTTTCCGTCTGAGGACCAATCTCTTAAAGATATCTCAAGTGTATCTATGCTTGAAGAAATTCTTAAAAAACTTTCTAAAGACAGTTTTTCTATTATAAATATTGATATTACTTATGTGGGTAAAATTCCTAAAATCATTTCTTATAGAGAGGCAATTATAGAAAATCTTTCGAAGATCTTAGCTATAGATAGTAATAAGATTAGTTGTAAAGCCACAACTACAGACGGTTTAGGATTTGAAGGAAATTTAGAAGGTGTTTCATGTCACTGTATTAGCCTAATTGAATAGTAAAATATAATAAAAATGAAAATACTTCTTTCAAATGATGATGGTTATGATGCGCCAGGTTTAGAAATTCTTTATAGCACTCTCAAGGTCTGTGCAGACTTATTTGTTGTAGCGCCTGAAAAAAATCATAGTGGCGCAGGTTGTTCGATAACAGTCAATCAACCCATGCAAGCTACTACGCATGAAAATGGTTTTATCTCTGTTAATGGTAAGCCAGCAGATTGTGTATATTTAGGAATCCATGAATTGGCTCCTTGGAAGCCTGATTTAGTAGTAAGCGGTATTAATCTTGGAGCAAATATGGGCGATGATCTCTTGTATTCAGGAACAGTAGGTGCTGCTTTAGAAGGAAGAGGGTTGGCTCTTCCTTCTATAGCTATTTCGGCCGCTGCTTTTCATCAACCAGGGTCTAAAGAATCTATGGAACCAAATTATGAGACAGCAGCTCAAGTAGTCCTAGATCTAATAACTAACTATGATTTAGGAGTCATAAATTCCTCCATAGTTTTAAATGTGAATACACCTAACTTAGATTTTTCATCTGACTTGAAATATAACATTACATCAATTGGCACCTGGGGGGCTAGAATACCTCCCATAGTTGAACAAACTAAAGATCAAGTCACCTACTGGACTAGTCATAGAGAGAATTTTCCTTCTAATAAAGATAATGTGGATATAGTTGTTCTTGAAAAGAATGAAATTTCAATTTCTCCAATATATCCAAAATTCTCCAATGAAGAATTTCTCAATAAAAGTTTTAGTCTCAAGAAGAAATGAGTTTGGATAAACAGCTAGTTCAAGGTCAGGGAATGACATCCCTTAGAACAAGACAAAGACTGATAGAGCGATTAACAGAAAAGGGTATTGCTGACGTGAGAATCCTTGAAGCAATGAGAGACACCCCCCGACATCTCTTTTTAGATGAAGCTCTTTCAACCAGAGCTTATGAAGATTTAGCTCTACCCATAGGCTATCAGCAAACAATTTCTCAGCCTTATATTGTTGCAAGAATGACTGAAGCCTTGGTTTCAGATGATCGTCTCACAGAGAAACCTTTAGAAAAAACCTTAGAAATAGGAACAGGCTGTGGTTACCAAACCTATCTTCTTTCATTGTTTTCTAAGAAGGTCACTACTATTGAGAGGATAGAGGCTTTAAAAGACAAAGCCCAGAAGACTCTTAAAGAATTAAAAATAAATAATATTACTTTCAAGGTGGATGATGGAAGTAACCTGGGGGATGATCAGTATGATGCCATCTTGTCAGCTGCTGCACCCTTAGAGATTCCTCAATCTTTAAAAGATAGGCTCACTATAGGTGGAAAATTAATCATTCCGGTGGGTGATGGCAATAGACAAGTGTTGACTCTTGTTAAGCGGACTTCAAAAAGTACTTATATTGAAGAAAAGCTCGAAGATGTTTTGTTTGTACCATTACTTAAAGGAGTAGTTTCATAGAATTGAAGAATAACATATCACTTTTTTTTAAAGGAATGGCTATGGGTGTCGCTGAGGTAATACCTGGAATCTCAGGAGGAACCATTGCTCTTATTCTTGGGGTTTATGAAAGATTGATAAAAGCTATTTCATGTTTTGATTACAACCTGCTTCTACTTCTAAAAGACAGGAAAATACTTCTATCTTGGATGAAAATTGATGGAAATTTTTTATTTATCTTGTTACTTGGAATGCTTTTATCTATTTACTCTCTTTCCTCCGTAATTTTATTTTTAATGCAAGTACATCCTTTGGCTTTCAAGTCGTTTCTATCCTCTTTACTTTTTTGCTCAGCTTTTATAGAGCCATTGAGACCTAAAATATCTAAACAATTTTTTTTAGGAATCTTAATTTCTATTCTTATTTGTAGTCTCTTGTATTTAATACCAGCTAAAGAAGTTGAGGAAATCTCATCTTTATATTTATTATTTTCTGGTTTTTTAGCCGTAACAGCTCTGGTAGTCCCAGGTATTTCAGGAAGCTTTATTCTTCTTCTGCTTGGTACTTATTCCTTAATTCTCCAAGCTGTAAGAGATTTTGAATTAGGGCTTTTACTGATTTTTATTACTGGAGCTATTATGGGGCTCTTAAGTAGTGCGAGGGCCATTAAATATCTTTATGAAAAAAAGAAAGATCTTCTACTCTCTATATTTTTTGGCCTAATCATTTTTTGTATTCCACTAATTTGGCAAGAACAATCTATGACCAATATTCTCGAAGGCAATTCCCAACCTCTTTTAGTAGGATTAATTTTAGGAATCCTTACGGTGCTATCTTTTACGTATCTTGACAGAAGGAGCTAGCGCTCAATCATTTCATATTTATTCTTAACTTCTTTCCATTCTTCAGAATCTGAAAGAGGTGCTTTTTGCTCAACAATATTTGGCCATTCCATACACAGCTCTGCATTGAGTTCTATATATTTTATTTGATCATCCGGGACTTCATCTTCAGAGTAGATAGCATCAATAGGACATTCAGGCTCACAGAGAGCGCAGTCAATGCATTCATCAGGATTAATTACTAACATGTTTGGTCCTTCGTAAAAACAGTCAACAGGACAAACTTCAACACAGTCTGTCAATTTACACTTAACACATGCGTCTCCAACTATAAAAGCCATTTGTACATTTTACCATTTAACAGAATTTTCAGTAACCACTTGCTAGACAAAGATTTGATTTCTGTTCTAATAGTTTTCATATTATTTTAAAAATTGGAATTAAATAATCTAGAAAATCTCAGTACCGAATTAGGTGCTCTCTTGCAGAAAAAGAACATGTTCTTTACTTCTGCAGAGTCTTGTACGGGTGGATTACTTTCTCAATCTATCGTATCTGTGCCCGGAAGTTCAGGCTGGTTTGGTTGTAGTTTTGTGACCTATTCAAATATTTCAAAACATAAAATTTTGGGCGTATCAAAAGATTCGCTCAAAAGATTTGGCGCAGTAAGTGAAGAAGTCGTAACTGAAATGGTAGATGGTGCTGTTGCTGAAAGTCGAGCTGATCTTGGAGTTGCCATAAGTGGAATTGCAGGACCTGGCGGCGGTTCTCCTGATAGACCGGTAGGGACAGTTTGCATTGCCTGGAAACTTAAAGATAAACAAGCCGTAAGATCAACATTCCTCTTCGAGGGTAATAGAAATGAAGTCAGATATGCAACTGTAGTAAAGAGCTTAGAAGAGGCAATTGAACTAATAAAATAACATTTTAAATAATACTGTTCATTTATACAGTATTTTGTATAATACATAATATTCTAAACGGAGAAATATTATGGCTCAAAAAAAGGTGACAGACATTAAAGAAGTAGATAAATCAAAACAACTAGATAGTGCTTTAGGACAAATAGAAAGACAGTTTGGAGCGGGAACTGTCATGCGTATGGGTGATAAAGAGCATGTAAAAATACCTGCTATACCAACAGGCTCATTAGGACTTGATATTGCACTTGGTATAGGTGGATTACCCAGAGGAAGAATAGTTGAGATATATGGGCCAGAATCCTCAGGTAAGACAACATTAACCTTAGAAGTAATAGCTCAATGCCAAAAACTAGGTGGTACAGCTGCTTTTATAGATGCTGAGCACGCTTTAGATCCAATATATGCTGGAAAGCTTGGTGTTAATGTAGATGAGCTACTAGTTTCACAACCTGACACTGGAGAGCAGGCACTAGAAGTTGCAGACATAATGGTTTCTTCAGGGGGTATAGATATTTTAGTTATCGATTCAGTAGCGGCCCTGGTGCCTAAAGCAGAAATAGAGGGTGAAATGGGTGATCATCATGTTGGACTTCAAGCGAGATTAATGTCTCAAGCGCTAAGAAAGATAACAGGAAATGTCCAGAAGTCAGGGACTTTAGTGATTTTTATTAATCAGATTAGGCATAAAATTGGTGTTATGTTTGGTAGTCCGGAAACTACAGCTGGTGGAAATGCACTGAAATTTTATTCCTCAGTTCGAATGGATATTAGAAGAATAGGAACTGTTAAAGATGGAGATGAAGCTGTAGGTAACGAGACAAGAGTCAAAGTTGTTAAGAATAAAGTTTCTCCTCCCTTCAAGCAGGCAGAATTTCAGATTCTCTATAATAAAGGTATAAATCGTTTAGGTGAGCTTATAGATAAAGGGTCTGATCTAGATATTATTGAAAAGGCTGGTGCTTGGTATAGTTACAATGGTGAAAAGATAGGCCAAGGAAAGGCCAATTCAATAGAGTTTTTACAAGAAAATCCTAAACTTTTAGAGACTATTGAAAAACAAGTTATGGAAGCGATTCATAAAGAAGATTAAATTCTTTTTCTCATAAGACCTATTTTGTTATAGGATTGAAAAGTGGCGACTTTAAGTGTCGCCATTTTCTTTATAAATTAGGAGTAAATATGGGAAATGCATATATTGTTGGTGCGGTTAGGACACCAGGTGGAAGGAAAAACGGGAAATTAAGTCAGTGGCATCCTACGGATTTAGGAGCATTGGTTTTAGACGAAATAGTTCAAAGAACAGGTGTGAATCCTGAAGAGATTGACGATGTAATTTTTGGATGCGTAAGTCAATCTGGAGCTCAATCTGGAAATATTGCTAGAAATGCTGTTTTAGCCTCATCTTTACCAGAATCTGTTCCAGGTACTACAGTTGATAGACAGTGCGGATCATCTCAACAAGCTATTCATTTTGCTGCACAAGCAGTCATGTCAGAAACTCAAGATATAGTAATAGCTGGTGGAGTTGAAGTTATGAGTCAAGTTCCAATTGGTGCTGCAGTGATAGATAGTTTCAAAGCTGGTCATGGACAACCCTACGGTGGAAAAGGAACAAGTGAGAGATACCCAGGTGTTCAGTTCAGTCAGTTTACTGGAGCCGAGATGATGGCAAAAAGATGGAGTATGTCTAGAGAAGAATTAGATTCTTTTGCTCTTGCAAGTCATCAAAAAGCAATTAATGCAACAGAAGGTGGCTATTTTGATAGAGAGATTGTTCCAGTTGAAGGTGATCTTCCTAACGGTGAAAAGGAAATGGTTACTGTAGATGAAGGTATTAGATTTGATGCTAGTTCTGATAGCCTATCTGGTTTAAATGTTTTATCTGAGGATGGCGTATTAACAGCAGGTACTTCAAGTCAAATTTGTGATGGAGCTGCAGCTGTAATGCTTGTGAATGATGCCGGTCTTGAAAAGCTTGGTCTTAAGCCTAGAGCAAAAGTTGTAGCATTAGCCCTAGCAGGTGATGATCCAGTCATTATGCTGACTGGACCTATTCCTGCGTCTAAAACTGTTCTTGAGAAAGCATCAATGTCCATTGATGACATAGATTTGTATGAAGTTAATGAGGCTTTTGCTCCTGTTCCTCTAGCCTGGGCAAAAGAGTTGAATGCTGATTTAGATAAATTAAATGTTAATGGTGGAGCTATGGCCTTGGGTCATCCTTTAGGAGGCACTGGAGCAAAACTTATGACGACCTTATTGCATGAATTAGAAAGAAGAGAAGCTAGATTTGGTCTTCAGGCTATATGTGAAGGCGGCGGTACGGCTAATGCAATGATAATTGAAAGGATGAGTTAACTTAGAATTATTGACAATAGATCTTGATGAGAGACTAGTTCTGGTTTCTCATCTTGTCTTTTTTTGATTTCAATATGGCCACTTTCTATGGTTCTCTCACCTATAATAATTGTTAATGGAATACCAATAACTTCCATATCAGCAAATTTCACACCTGGTCTTTTATCTCTATCATCCCAAAGAGTATCTACATTATTTTCTCTAAGTAAGGCATATATTTCTTCGCATTTTTCTTTTACTTTTTGATTATTTTTTGAATTCACTTCCACTAATGCTACTTTAAAAGGAGCAAGTGACTCTGGCCAAACAATGCCTTTTTCATCATGATTTTGTTCGATGGCTGCAGCTACTATTCTAGACGCACCGATGCCATAACATCCCATTTCTGGATATATGTCTTGATCTTCACCTTGTATTCTCAAATTAAGTACTTCAGAGTATTTTGTACCTAACTTGAATATATGACCCACTTCAATACCTTTTTTTAATTTTAAAACACCTTTACCGTCAGGACTGGGTTTCCCTTCAAGAGATAATGGGTCTTGGCCTTCTTGAAGTTCTGTTAATAACTCTGCATTAATTGCATAATCACTTTTATCACTAAACGCTAAGAGGTCTTCACCAGAATCTGCCAGTACATGAAACTCTTCTGAATCAGAACCTCCTATGGCCCCACTATCAGCTTTTACAATACGATAGTCCAAACCTAGATCTTTAAATATCTCGATATAAGCTTCTCTCATTAATGAGTAACTTTCATCTAAGCCTGTTTTATTTAGATCAAAGGAATAGGCGTCCTTCATTATGAACTCTCTTGATCTCATCACTCCAAATCTAGGTCTTATTTCATCTCTAAACTTAGTCTGTATCTGATAAAGGGTTACTGGTAATTGTTTGTAGCTAGTAAGAAGGTTTTTACACAAATCTGTAATTATTTCTTCATGAGTTGGCCCCAGACAAAATTTATTCTCATGCCTATCAAAAAAAATAAGAAGTTCTTGTCCGTATTGATCTATTCTTCCAGACTTTTCCCAAAGAGAAGCAGGTTGAACCATGGGCATCAATATTTCTTGAGCTCCTGAGCTATCCATCCCATTTCTAATTATGTTTTCTACTTTATGAAGTACCTTCTTACCTATAGGTAGCCAGTTGTATATTCCCGAAGATACTTGTCGTATCAGTCCTGCACGAATCATTAATTGGTGACTGGTTATCTCTGCATCTGCAGGATTTTCTCTTTGAGTACCTAATATTAACTGTGATGCTTTCATAAATTTTAAGGAGTAATACTAACATATAGCTGGTTTTCAAGAATCTCTATAATAAAAATTGCTATAATTGCTTCTATTAACAATAAAGCCTACTTAATACAGACCAACTTTCTATGCCAACCTATATTTTTAAGAACACTGAAACAGAAGAAATTTTCGAACAACAAATGCGAATTTCTGAGTTAGATCAATTTAAGGAAAATAATCCACAGCTTGTACAAATGCCTACAGCACCATCCTTTAGACTTAAAGGTACTGGATGGTATGAAACAGATTTCAAGACAGGTAATAAAAAAAATATAGCCAAAAGCGACAATGAAACTCAATCATCTTTAAAGCCTGATAAAAAAGAGAAAAGTAGTACGCCAACAAAAAAGGAATCTTCCTAAACACAATGAAAAGAACACATAAATGTAATCAAATAAATAGTTCCTTGATAGGGCAAGAAATTGCAGTAGCTGGATGGATACATAGAAGAAGAGATCATGGAGGGGTAATATTTTTTGATATCAGAGACGAAGGCGGTTTAGTTCAGGTGGTCTATAATCCAGATCTCGAAGATACATTTAGTATTGCTGAAAGCTGCCGGAACGAATATGTGGTATTTTCAGCAGGAATAGTTCGAGAAAGACCAGAAGGAACAGTTAATGACAATTTATCAAGTGGTGAAGTAGAAATTGTTGCATCTGATC
This sequence comes from uncultured Gammaproteobacteria bacterium, assembly GCA_913031395.1. Lineage (GTDB taxonomy): Bacteria > Pseudomonadota > Gammaproteobacteria > Magnimaribacterales > Magnimaribacteraceae > Magnimaribacter. The sequence goes on along the minus strand of CAJWDT010000003.1, from coordinate 28,915 downwards.
TTGAAATCTTAAATCACTCTAAGCCTCTACCATTTCAGCTAGATGAGTACACCTCTGCAGGAGAAGAAACTCGCTTAAAGTATAGATTTTTAGATTTGAGACGTTCGGAAATGCAACAAAATCTGAGACTTAGATCAAATGCTTCTACTTATCTTAGGGATTATCTGAATAATAAAGAATTTATTGAGATAGAAACTCCACTCCTTACTAAGGCAACACCTGAGGGTGCAAGAGATTATTTAGTTCCTAGCAGGACTTTTCCAGGATCATTCTTTGCACTTCCCCAATCTCCTCAATTATTTAAGCAAACCCTGATGGCTTCTGGCTTTGAAAAATATTATCAATTTGCAAAATGTTTCAGAGATGAAGATCTTAGAGCCGATAGACAACCGGAGTTTACACAGCTAGACATTGAGCTTTCCTTTACAGATGCTGATGAAATAATGAATCTAATTACCGAGATGATACGTGATGTTTTCAAGAAAACTCTTGATATTGATTTAGATAAATTTCCCAAAATAACATACAGAGAAGCCATAGAAAAATATGGAATCGATAAGCCTGATTTAAGAAATCCTCTCGAACTTCTTGAGGTTAAGTCTTTATTTAAGAATTGTGATTTTAAAGTTTTCAATGATCCTGCCAATGATGAAGATTCCCGAATCGCTGCAATAAGAGTGCCTAATGGTAAATCACTCACAAGAAAACAAATTGATGATTACACTGCTTTTGTAGGAAACTATGGTGCAAAAGGTTTGGCCTATATTCGAGTTGAAGATCCTTCTAAAGGAAAAGAAGGTCTTCAATCTCCAATAATCAAGTTTATTGAAGATGAAATAATAGAATCTCTCATGAAGAACCTAGACGCAAAAGAGGGGGATATAATCTTTTTTGGAGCTGGTAAAAGAAATATAGTTAATGATTCATTAGCTGCTTTGAGAGATCTTGTAGCTAAAGATTTAGATTTACTAACCTGTGAGTGGGCACCTTGCTGGGTTATAGATTTTCCTATGTTTGAAAAAAATAATTCTGGGAACCTAACACCCCTTCATCATCCTTTTACTGCTCCAAAATGCTCTGTTGAAGATTTAAAGATTGACCCTCTAGGAGCTCTAACAGATGCTTATGATGTTGTTTTGAATGGAACAGAGTTGGGTGGTGGTTCAGTTAGAATACATGATCAAGAAATGCAAAGAACAGTTTTGAACTTATTGAGTATTGATGATGACGAAGCCGAAGAAAAATTTGGTTTTTTAATTTCAGCTCTGCAGCATGGCTGTCCTCCCCATGCCGGCTTAGCAATCGGATTTGATAGAATGATTATGTTGATGACTGATTCAGATTCTATAAGAGATGTTATAGCCTTTCCTAAGACACAAACTGCATCATGTTTACTTACAGATGCACCGGGACAGGCGGCACAAGATCAACTTGATGAACTTCATATCAGGTTCCATGGTCTAGAAAAGGAGGAATAAAGTGGCAGGGCATTCAAAATGGGCAAATATTAAGCACAGAAAAGGTCGGCAAGATGCAAAGAGAGGTAAAGTATTTTCTGTGTTAATAAGAGAATTGACAGTAGCTGCTAAATTAGGCGGCGGGGTTGCTGATGATAATCCCCGACTAAGAACAGCTATAGACAAAGCTTTAGCAGCCAATATGACAAAGGATACTATTGAAAGGGCAGTGCAAAGAGGCGCTGGAGGTCTTGAAGGAGAAAATCTTGAAGAGGTTAGTTTTGAAGGTTACGGACCTGGAGGAATAGCAATAATCGTTGAGTCTATGACCGACAATAATAATCGAACAGTTGCCGAAGTCCGTCACGCTTTCACTAAAACTGGTGGAAATCTTGGAACAAATGGATCTGTATCGTACCTTTTTGAAAAAAAAGGAATAATTACTGTTTCCTCAAATCAAGATGCTGATCAAATAATGGAAGTATCAATTGAAGCTGGTGCAGAAGATATTGAAATAAATGATGATGAGACAATTACTGTAAGTTCTTCTCCGGAAGAGTTTGAAAGCATTAAGAATGCTTTGAGCTCCAATGAATTAGATATAGATGATTCTGAAATCTCATTGGTTCCAGAAACGACTGTAAAGGCTGACTTAGATACTTCTTTGAAAGTTTACAAGCTTCTCGAGATGCTCGAAGACCTTGATGATACTCAAAATGTTACTTCTAATATCGAGTTTGCTGAAGGTATGTTGGAACAGATAGATTAAGATGACTAATTCAAGAAATAAAGGAGCATCTTTTGAAAGAGAAGTTGCAAATTTACTCACCAATGATTTAGGCCTTAAAAACAATATTAGAAGGATTCTTGAACAAACTAGAGAAAAACATTTACCAGATTTAATACTAGGAAACTGGTATCTAGAATGTAAGAGATACGGTTCTGGTGCAGAACCCTTGGAGGCGTGGTGGAAACAAGTCTTGGAGGCTACAAGAAATAAGGGAATACCAGCTTTAGTATATAAATTTGATCGAAGGCCCATAAAAGTTAGGGTTCCATTAGGCGCAATAAATCCTAATTTACATTTGGATTCTCCTTTTACTGCTGATTTGTTATGGGATGATTTTATTTTTCTCTTAAAAGAACTCTATTCTCAAGAAATAGAGGATCACGACGAAGCGGACTAATGCAAGACTACCTTTTAAGGGTTTATTACGAAGATACAGATGCTCAAGGAGTTGTTTATTACGCTAATTACTTAAAATTTTTTGAGAGAGCTAGAACAGAGTTTTTAAGGGAGGTCGGTTACGAGCAAATGAAACTCATGCAAGAAAAGATAATCTTTGTCGTGAGGGGATTGGAATTGAATTTACTTAAACCAGCTAGACTTGACGATAAATTAATAATAAAAACTAGTTTAATTAAATTAGGAAAAGTTAGTTTTGATTTTGAGCAGGTTGCCTCAGTCAATGATCACAAAATAGCCAAAGCTAATATTAAATGTGGATGTTTGCATTCTGAGACTTTTAGTCCTTCACCATTACCTGAGTATTTACATACTGGGATGAAAAAATTACTCTTAACATAATATGGAACTTTCAATCATAGAACTTTTTTTAAATGCCAGTTTTGTAGTAAAGGCAGTAATAGTATTTCTTATTTTAGCTTCTATCATTTCGTGGATGATTATCTTCGAGAGATGGTTGTATGTTAAAAGAATCAACCTAGAATTTTTAGATTTTGATACACGATTCTGGTCAGATGATGGATTAGAAGCATTGTTAGCAACTAGCAGGGAAGAAGGTCATAATCCTGTTGGGGCTGAATATATTTTTCAGGTTGGTTATCTAGATTATAAAAGACTTTCTAAAGAAAAATTAAATGAGGATATCATCATGGAAAGTGTGCATAGAAATATGCGAGTGGCGCTTTCTAAAGAACAAACTTTATTGGAAAAGAATCTACCCTTTCTTGCAACAGTAGCATCAGTAAGCCCTTATATAGGATTATTTGGAACTGTATGGGGAATTATGAACTCCTTTAGAGGCCTTGCAGGAGCATCACAAGCAACTTTATCTGCGGTTGCCCCCGGTATATCAGAGGCTCTTATTGCAACGGCTATAGGCCTTTTTGCTGCTATACCTGCTTTGATTGCATACAATAAATTTATTACTGATTCCGATAATCTCATATCTAGCTTTGAAAGTTTTAAAGAAGAATTTTTGGCAGTGCTATATAGAGATATACACACAGATTAAAAGTGAAAAGAAGAAATTTAATTTCTGATATTAATGTCGTACCTTACATTGATGTAATGTTAGTTCTACTTGTAATCTTCATGATTTCAGCACCGTTAATGGTGCAAGGTATTCAAGTGAATCTCCCGCAGGCCTCTTCGGAAGCCTTGCCTGTAACAAATAATGAACCTCTAATTGTTTCTATAGATAAAAACGGAGAACTTTTCCTCGAGACTGACTCCACAAAAGATAAATCCCTTTCTCTTGAAGAATTAAACTTTTCAGTTACTAAAATTTTTGAATCCAATCCTAATTTACAAGTTGTCATTAGAGGAGATGGTAAAGTTCAATACGAGAAAGTAATGACTGTTATGGCTGAACTTCAGATGGCAGGAGCTACAGATATTGGACTTATTTCTAAACCGATTTCATTAAAGAAATGAATTTTCTCTCTCCTTTAATGTTATCTATTTTCGTTCATTTTGGTTTAATCTTCTCACTTACAAATTCTTTCAAGATAGATTTTGATGTATTTAATATTGAGGCAAAAAAACCCATTCAGGCTTACGTCATCATAGAAAAAGAAAAAGAGAATCAAAAAAAAATCTTTATTCCTAAAGGTAAAAATAAGCAGATAAACAAAAACAACGAAAGTGTTTCAAAAAAAATTGAAATTTCCGATATTAATTTTGAAATTGAACAGATTTCAAAATTAGAAATTAAGGATGAAGTTAAAAATAATGATAATAATATAGTTAGTCAAACTGATCTTGAGATCTTTTCATCAATGATTAAGAGTCAAGTTATGGAGAATTGGAAAAGACCAACAAACCTAAGTTCAAATTTAAAGACGGAGATTCAGATTACTCTTGTACCTACCGGAGAAATCTTATCTTCCAAAATTATAAATAGTAGCGGAAATAGAGCTTTTGATGATTCTGCTTTAACTGCTATTTCAAAACTCAAATCATTTGATGGTTTAAATATGCAAATGAATTTATTCGATCAGCATTTTAGAAAATTTATACTTATTTTTAGTCCAGAATAGTATAAAAAAACGATAATGATTAATTATAAAAATCTTTTAATACTTTTTATCTCAACTTTCTTTTTCTCTTCAACCTTTTCTCAACTAAGAATAGAGATAAAGGGTGGTGTTGAAGATCCAATTAATATAGCAATAGTTCCTATGAAATGGGAACTAGAGAGTCCCCAAGCAATATATATACATAAAATTATAGAATCAGATCTAGAATCCTTTGGCGAGTTCTCTGTTTTATCACCCGAGAGAATGTTAAGTCTTCCAACTTCAAAAGATGAAGTGTTTTATAAAGACTGGAGATTGCTAGGCGTTGATTACTTAGTCATAGGACAGGTTAAAAATACTGAATTTAATGCAGAAGTAATTGTTAGCTATATTCTTTTTGATATTGCTCGAGAGAAATACATTCATAGAGGTGATGTGATAGGACCTATTCAGTCCTTAAGAAAGGCTGGTCACAAAATTAGTGATGTTATCTACAAAAAAATACAGGGTTTACCAGGAATATTTTCTACTAAGCTCGCTTATATTGATAAACCTTCACAAATCGATCCTAATTATAACCTTAGGATTTCAGATATAGATGGTTTTGAAAGTATTTCTTTATTTTCTTCACCTCAGCCGTTGATGTCTCCTAGTTGGTCTCCAGATAGAACAAAGATTGCATATGTTTCATTTGAAGAAGGAACTTCAAGAATCTTTATACAAGAGCTTGTTTCTGCAAAGAGGATCGGGTTAAAACATGAAGAAGGTATAAATAGTTCGCCTAATTGGTCTCCAAATGGAGATATGATCGCAGCAGTTTTATCTAAATCAGGTAACCCCGACCTATTTATCTATGATTTGAAGGAGCGGAGTTGGATACAAATAACCAAACATTTTGGTATTGATACTGAACCAGATTGGGCACCAAATTCGAAGTCTATATTATTTACATCCAACAGATCGGGGTCCCCACAAATTTATGAAGCAAATTTAAGAACTAATAAGATTAAGAGACTCACTTTTGAGGGTACCTATAATGCTAGGGCAAGATATTTACCAAACGGTAAGGGGATAGTTTTTGTTCACCGAAGAAATGGAATTTTCCACATAGCCACACAAAATCTTAGGTCAGGAAAAGTAAAAATTCTTACAGATACTTCTTTGGATGAATCACCTACAGTCTCACCTAACGGCAACGTGATAATTTACGCAACAAAAGACGGAGATAAAGATATTTTAGCTGGCATAACTATGGATGGAAAAACTAAATTTATTATGCCTTCATTAAAAGGTGAGGCTAGAGAACCTGCTTGGTCTCCTTTGATAGATTAGAAGAAAAATAAAAGTATAATGTCGACAGGAGGCGTAAATGAATTTTACTAAAAAAACTTTTTTATTTTCAATAGCTATTTTAATAGCATCTTGTAGCTCAGTTTCATCAGACAGGACCAATGATGCCACGGCCATTTCAGCTTCTGCATCAGGTGCATACTCTGATAGTGGAATAACTTCAAACAATGTTCTTTATTTTTCTTATGATAAATCCGATATCAATTCAGAAGGAAGAACAAAAATTAGAACTTTAGCAAAGCTAATTAATGACAATAACTTAAGTGTTAGAGTAGAAGGGCATTGTGATGAGAGAGGGACTAGAGAATACAACCTCGCTCTAGGAGAGCAGAGAGCTAAAACAGTTGCTGAACTTTTGATTATCAATGGTGTTTCATCAGATAAGATACAAACAGTTAGCTATGGCGAAGAAAAGCCTGTTGCTGAAGGATCCAATGAAAGATCTTGGTCTCAAAACAGACGAGCATTAGTTAAGACTTTTTAATAAGCTTGAAAAAGTATTTTCTAACTAGCTTTATTCTTTTAGCTTCTTCTTTAGTTTTTTCAGAGCAAGAAGAAAGCTTAGAGCTTCTATATCAAAAAATAGAAACACTTGAACAAGAGATAAGAGACCTAAGAAATATTTTAGAGGAGAATTCTATTCTTGTTGATAGATCTTTAGAGATACAACAACAAAGATATCTAGATCTTGACTCTCGCATATTAGAGCTATCAAAAGGAACTATTTCTAAAGAAAAACAAGTCGAAAAGATAATCGATACGGAAATAGTTGATGCCGAAAGAAGTTTATTCAAGAGTGCATTAGTTCTTTTTGAAGAGGCTAGATATGCAGAGGCTCTAGAAGTTTTCTCAGAAATCATCATTTCTTTTCCTGAAGGAACTTACACTGCTGACGCCTATTTCTGGTCAGGAGAATTATTTCTGGCTCAAGAAATGAATGAAGATGCTAAATTAAGTTATCAGAATGTCGTGAACCAATTTTTTAATCACCAGAGAACACCGGATGCTCTATATAAATTGGGAGAAATATACAGAATAGGTAGTAATTTTGATGAGGCTTTAAGTTTATATAATCAAGTGATTGAGATCTTTCCTGAATCAGGCGCAGCCCAACTAGCAAAAAAATCTAAAGAAAATTTAAAAGAAGAGTCGAATTTCATTGAGTAAACCTTTAATATACGCTTTTTTTTTCGGGCCGTTAGCTCAGTCGGTAGAGCAGTTCGCTTTTAACGAATTGGTCCTGCGTTCGAGTCGCAGACGGCCCACCAACCTTTCATGAATGTATTTCTAATTTGTCTCGGCGGTTCATTGGGAGCTCTGAGCAGGTTTTATTTATCTAACTTATTTGATCGACCAGAAAGTCCCGAGCTACCCTTAGGAATATTAATAGTTAATGTGTTGGGCTGTCTGATACTTGGTCTCTCCTATAATCTAATAAACTCAGATCTAGAAAAGATTTTAACCCCATTTCTATTTGTGGGATTCTTAGGAGCCTTTACAACATTCTCGGCATTTTCAAGAGAGTCCTTAGAACTAATTAACTCTGGTAATTTCTTGATAGCTTCTTTCTACATTCTCCTTTCTATCTTTTTATGTCTCAGTGCAACCTGGATGGGTATGTACTTGACTAAATCTTAGTTTTTTAAAAGAAAACTCCAAAAAATAACTTGTACTTTCAAGATCCAGTTTTTTGCTGTTTAATTGAAATAAAAATATGTACACCTTATTCAAGATTCTTTTTACAGCAGTAATAATTGTTGTAATATCTGAAATCGCCAAAAGATCTACTTTAATGGCGGGAATCGTGGCCTCTGTACCATTAACCTCTCTATTGGCATTCACTTGGCTTTATTTTGATACTCAAGATTCATTAGCCGTTATGGATTTATCTAGAAACATATTGCTGATGATACCTCCTTCTTTGATGTTTTTTATTGCCTTGCCACTTCTTCTAGGATGGAACATGTCATTCATTCTTAGTTTGTTAATATCAGTTAGCCTTACAGGTATTGTGTATTGGGTTTATTTATATATATTGAATTTTTTTGGGATTCACTTGGTTTAAATAAGGAAAAAATTATGAATCTATATATGGTCCATGTTGGATATTACGATAAGAATATTGGTGATGGAATTTACGAAATACATTTGAATTATTTTGTTGCTGCAGCCAGTGCTAAGGATGCTAAAACAAAGACCCAATCTTTTGAAAAATTTAAAGAGAAATCAATGCATATTGATGGCATTAAGGAGATATCTAATGTGGAGGGTTATGAAGTTATCCTCAAAGAAAGTTCAGAATCTGATGAAGGGGTAATACTTCATTATGATGAAGCTAAGGAGTTATAGAGTGACGGAGACAATTTTTAAAAAAATTATTGATAAAGAAATTCCCGCAGATATTATTCATGAAGATGATATTTCTCTAGTTTTTAGAGATATAAATCCAGTTGCTCCTACACATCTATTGATCATCCCTAAAAAGCCTATCGATAAAATATCTGATGCTAATCAAGAAGACCAAGCTTTGTTGGGTCATCTCTTTCTCGTTGCAGGGGAAGTTGCTAGAAAATTAGGTGTAGAGGATGCATTTAGATTAGTAGTTAATAACGGAGCAGGGGCTCAGCAGACAGTCTTCCATCTTCACATTCATTTGATAGCTGAAAGAGAATTTAACTGGCCTCCTGGTTAGGAAAGTGATTTAAGGGCTTCTATAGATTTATGAGATCTCTCAATTTTATTGTGAATTGATTCAGTTAATTGATAATTATTGCCAGTGAGATCCATTGCCATTCTTAAGTGTTTTATAGAAGTTTCATAATTTCCTGTAAGGAAAAAATACTCTGCTCTTGAAAGATGTAGTCCAATAAGATTCTTATCTAAACCTTGAACCTCTGCAAGCCAATACCAGACCTCAGGATCATTTGGCCTAACTAAAGAAAGCTCTCTAAGAATCTCTTCACCTTTTTTATAATCCCCATTATTCATTAATACTTTGTTATATAACATGGTAATCGGATAGTTATTGGGATTTGTGCTTAATAGAGATGAAGCTAATGCTTCTGCCTCAAAATTATTTTCTGCTTCTATATGCAATTCAAGGAGTCCAATTTGAAGTATTAAATTTTCGCTATCTATTTTTAAGGCTTCTCTAAGTTTTTCTAATGCCTCGGTATGTCTTTTGGCTTTTGAATAGGCTAAAGAAAGACCATAATTTGCTTTTATCTTATCTTTCTTTGATTTGGATATATTTAAGTCTTTTTCAAAAATGGCAATTGCTTGTCTAGGGATTTCAGAGAAATGAACAATTGTTCTGTGCCTAATGAGTTCATAGTCTAAAGAATTTCTATAGTTTTTCCCTTTAATTCCTTGTGCCCTTGACTGGGCATCAGCAATTCTGTTTTTTGTTAAGGGATGAGATCGTAGGAACTCAAGTTCATTAGAGCCTGACAATCTGCTGAGAGATTGAAGTTTTTCAAACATATATGTCGTACTATTAGGATCAAAACCAGCAGAGATTAAATTTTTAAAACCAATCCTATCTGCTTCTTGCTCATCTCCTCTACTAAAAGATAAATTTTGCTGAGTTATTGCCTGTTGTCCAGCTAGAAGAGCATTAGGGTTACTCGTGGCGCCAGCTAAAGCTATGCTACCTAAGATCATTAGAGAATTGGCAAGACTCCGGTCTTTCTGTCTCTGCATTCTTCTAGCAAAATGCCTCTGACTTAGATGCGCAAGTTCATGAGAGAGAACTGAGGCGAGCTGGCCCTCAGTGCTTGCATGAAATATCAACCCCGCATTTATTCCAATAATTCCTCCTGGAGCAGCAAAAGCATTTACAGATTTTTCGTCAATTAAGGCTATTTCTAATCTACGGTCAGTCAGTTCGCTAAATTCAGAAAGCCTGTAAACTAAGTGTTCTGCGTAGTCCTGAGTTATAGGATCCAAATACTCAGGCAAGCTCCTTCGTAGTTGCGCCATGTATAATCTACCTAGATTGTATTCAGAGGCTATGGATATCACGGAAGAGGAGGCATCCCCTATAACAGGCAGTTCTTCTTCTGATTCTAAAGTAAAGCAGATTAATAAGAAAATTCCGCAAATTTTGATTTTGGATATAATACTTCTCATACTATTTCTTTTTAGAGATACTAGTTACTATATTAAATGAATTCTTTAGATTATCTAAAGATTACTTAGTTCCCAAGTAAATATGCAAAGTTTATTCAGTAAATTTATAAAAAGATTCTTTTCTAATGAGGAATCTATATATTTCGCTATATTAATTATATTTTCTTTTCTTTTTATTATTCTTTTTGGGAATGTCTTGTTACCAGTAATTATAAGTGTGGTGATAGCGTTTTTATTGAATGGACTGTTGAGGACGTTATTAAAAATGCAAATATCTCAACGAGTCGCTTTACCTGTAACACTTGTAATCTTTTTTGGTTTCTATTTAAGTTTATTTACTGCTCTTCCATCCTTAGGCACGCAAATAAATAATCTATTACAAAACCTACCTAGTATTGTGAGTTCTTTTCAGTCAACCTTAGTTGAGATGAATAATTATTTCTCAAAAGAAGATATCGATCTTATCTTTGCTAACTTAAGTAATCAGATTAATAGTTTGTTAAGCTCCGCACTAGGGCAGCTGGCAGGCACAATCTCTTTGATGTTTAATGCAATTTTATACGCGATTATGATTCCGTTGATGGTTTTCTTTTTCTTAAAGGATAAAGATGATCTTCTGCCAATAGCTGGGTCTATCCTTCCAAAAGAAAATGGTTTCATGCAATCTGTATTTTCAGAAATGAATGATCAGTTATTTAACTACGTAACAGGTAAATTTCTTGAAATGATCATTGTGGCTTCATTCTCTTATGCTTTATTTGCTATCTTGGGTCTTCCTTATGCAGTTTTGATTGCTATTTTAGTAGGACTTTCAGTCATTATTCCTATCTTTGGAGCAATTTTAGTTACAATTCCGGTTGTCTTAATTGGATTATACGAATGGGGGTTAACAGAGAATTTTTATTGGCTTTTGAGTTTATATCTACTCATTCAAGTCCTTGATGGAAATGTGCTCGTACCAATTTTATTTTCCAATAGAAATAATCTTCATCCAGTCGTTATTATCATCTCAGTTCTCTTCTTTGGAGGAATATGGGGCTTTTGGGGACTATTTTTTGCAATACCTTTGGCCACTTTTATTAAAGCAATAATAAATTCATGGCCTGAGCCAGTTAATTAATTATCCAAGTTTTTTTGCAGCTTCAAGAACTTCTTTTGCATGATCGGTAACTTTCACTTTCCTCCATTCCTCTATTAACTTTCCTTTTGCATCTATTAAGAAAGTACTTCTTTCTATCCCCATGTATTTTTTCCCATACATACTCTTTTCTTTGATAACGTCATATTGATTACAAATTTTTTCGTCGGGATCAGAAATAAGATCGAAATTAAATTTTTCTTTTTTCTTAAAGTTTTCATGAGATTTTATTGATTCTCTTGAAAGTCCAAAAATAATTGTATTAGCTCTCGTAAACTGCCCTTTAAGGTCTCTAAAATCTTGTCCTTCAGTAGTACATCCAGGAGTACTATCTTTTGGATAGAAATATAAAACTACATTTTTTCCTTTTAGCTCAGACAGGTTGATAGTTTTATTTCCTGTGCATTCTCCTTTGAATATAGGGGCTTTATTATTTAATTTAGGTGCCGGCATATCTCCTCCTTTAGAAACAATCTATAATGCTATGATTCTAACATTGAGATAAAAAAAAATTAATGTTTAATCTTAAAGGTTCAATAGTTGCTCTTGTCACTCCAATGGATTCTGATGGAGCAATACACTGGGAAGGTCTAAAAGACTTGATAGAGTGGCATATTAATTCCAATACTATGGGATTAGTTATTGTTGGTACAACAGGTGAATCAGCTACTCTTGATGTTTCAGAGCATGTTCAACTTATAGAAAGATCTGTTGATATAGCAAGTGGACGGATTGAGATTATTGCTGGAACGGGAGCTAATTCAACTAAAGAGGCGGTCTATTTAACAAATTCTGCAAAATCAGCTGGAGCAAATGCTGCTCTATTGGTAACACCTTATTACAATAAACCCACTCAAGAAGGTCTTTACAGGCATTACATGATGATTGCCGATGAAGTGAATCTGCCTCAGATTTTATATAATGTTCCTTCAAGAACAGGATGCGATCTCTTGAACGAAACTGTTCTGAGGTTGGTAGGGCATCAGAATATTGTAGGCTTGAAAGATGCAACAGGTGACCTGAATAGATTAGATGCAATGAATAGTAATTTAAATAATGAACAAAGAGAGAGTTTCTTTCTTTATTCCGGTGATGATCCTACTGCAACTAGGTTTATCTTGAATGGAGGTTCTGGAACGATATCTGTCACCGCAAACATTGTTCCCAAAACTATTTCTCAGATATGCTCTTTGGCGTTGAGTGGACAAAAAGAGGCTGCCCTAGAATTAGATAAAACTTTAATTGAATTAAATGAAGTACTATTTGTCCAATCAAATCCTATACCAATAAAATGGATGTTGAATCGTATAGGAAGAATTACAGATGGTATTAGACTTCCTTTATCTCCTTTAAGTTCTAAATTTCATGACCAAGCTGAGAATGTTTTAAAAAAATTGCTTTTACTAAATTAATTATGAATAGACTTACCAAAATATTATTTCTAACCTTCATCCTAAGTTCTTGTAGTTATTTTTTAACAGATCATAAAAACGATTACTTAAATGAAAAACAAGAAAAATCTTTAAACTTACCAGATAATCTGAATACACGCCCTATAATAGATTACTATCCCATTAATACTGTTTCTCAAGAAAATGTCGGTTCTCAGTATGAGATACCTATGCCTCAGCAAGTTTTTTCTTCAGGAACTTCAAACGAAGTCAGGATGCATCGTTTGGGTGAAATTCGTTGGGTATATGTTGAAACCTTACCAAGCAGTGCTTGGCCAATGATGAATGATTTTTGGGTTACTAGCGGTTACGGTTTAGCTAAATCTGACCCTACTTCTGGAATTATTGAGAGTAGTAATTTAGGAACTGCTGATCAAGAAACAAAACTTGTAATGAAAGTGGAACATGGAATAAGGCAAGCTAGTTCAGAAATTTTTATTACTCATATTACGAATATTGAAGGTCAATGGATTAGGGTTCAGGGTGAAGAAAACTTAGAAGAAGTAACTATGCGTAAAGTTTTAGATTATTTTGCTTCCACACCACCTAGTGGAGGAACATCTCTAGTGGCTCTTAATTTAAATTACGGACAGAAAGCCTCATTGAAGCAAGATGAAAGTAAATCTAATTTCATAGAATTGAATTTAGAATATGCAAGGGCTTGGGCGGCGGTTGATCGTGCTTTAAAAGAAGCTCTTATAGATGTAAATGATCTAGACAGGGAAGAAGGTGTATTTTATGTTAATTTCTCTAGAGAAGAGGAGAAGGGATTTGTTCGTAGAATGTTCTCTGGAGATTCTTTTAAAGGTGAGTATAGAATTTTAGTTAAAGAAATTAATGAAAAGACATGTACTGTTACAATTATTGCTCAAGGAGAGGAGGCTAAAGCTTATGAAAGAGAGCTTTTATCAGAAATTAATCAATCATTATCATAAACGTTATGGAAAATATTAAAAAAGGTGAATTAATTACAACAGGAAAAGCTAAATCACTTTATGAATCAGATAACTCTGATCATTTAATTATGCATTATCGAGACGATACTTCTGCATTTGATGGCAAAAAAATAGAAAGCTTAGATGGTAAAGGGACAATTAATAATAAATTTAATGCTTTTATTATGGAATATTTAGAGAATCAGGGTATTGCCACTCACTTTGTTAAGTTAATTAGTGAAACTGACAGTTTAGTAAAGAGACTTGAGATGGCTCCTGTTGAATGTGTTGTTAGAAATGTGACTGCCGGAAGTATATGCAAAAGATTGGGCTTGGAAGAGGGTGTGGATCTTAATCCTCCAACATTTGAATTCTTTTATAAAGATGACGAGTTGGGCGATCCTATGATAAATGAATACCATATAAAATCCTTTGGTTGGGCCACAGAAGAACAAGTTGACCAAATGCAAGTTAAAACTTTTGAAGTAAATACCGCTCTTAAAAAACTATTTTCAGATGCAGGTATGATCCTTGTAGACTATAAATTAGAGTTTGGTGACTATAAGGGTGATCTCTTATTGGGTGACGAATTTACACCTGATGGATGCAGGGTTTGGGATAAAGAGACCAGAGAAAAGCTCGATAAAGACAGATTTAGACAAGGTCTAGGGGATGTTGTTGAATCCTATCAAATCATGGCAAAAAGATTAGGAGTTATTTAAGCTTAGTTTACCTTAGTCCAGAATTTATACCTTCAAGTTTATCGGACCCTGGACAAAGCTCTTCTCTATCCATGGTATTCAATGGTTTATCTGATACGTTAAGAATTTCTCTAAGGTCCTTTGCCTTTGGATCTGCATAGAGCAGCCCTGTTAATACTTTTCCGTCTCTTTGAGATTCTTGTATGTTTTGTATGGCTTTAATTTTATCTGCAGGATCATAGTCTTCAGAAAGTTTTTCTAACGCAAGCAACGATCCATCGTGAAGAGGGACTTCAATAGAACTTCCTTTCGGATAATCTGTAAGTATTTCTTTACCGGAAGGAACAAAATCTGGTTTGGATAATGCATCATTATGTTCCCTGATATAGTCATAACTCTTAGTAGAAGTATTGTGATTATTGAAGGTCACACAGGGTGAGATGATATCTAGAAAAGAAAAACCTTTGTGAGAAAGGGCTGCTTTTAATAAAGGAACAAGTTGTTCTTTGTCACCTGAAAAGCTTCTTGCTACAAAGCTAGCTCCTAACTGTATAGCCATAGATGGTAAGTCAATTGAAGGGAAGAGATTGTCATCACCATATTTATTCTTCGACTCTAAATCATTTGTAGCAGAAAATTGTCCTTTAGTGAGGCCATAAGTTCCATTATTTTCTACAATGTAGGTCATATTCAATTGCCGCCTAGCGCAATGAACAAATTGTCCTATACCAATTGAAGCACTATCTCCATCTCCCGATATCCCAAGGTAAAGGAGTTCATGATTTGCCATTGCTGCACCTGTCGCTATAGAAGGCATTCTTCCGTGCACAGAGTTAAACCCATGGGA
Organism: uncultured Gammaproteobacteria bacterium; assembly: GCA_913031395.1. Taxonomy (GTDB): domain Bacteria; phylum Pseudomonadota; class Gammaproteobacteria; order Magnimaribacterales; family Magnimaribacteraceae; genus Magnimaribacter. Next base: position 13,641 of record CAJWDT010000003.1, on the reverse strand, counting down.
CTGATTTAAGAAATACGCAGGAGCTTTTGAAGAACAACCTATTCCTGAAAGTTTTGCTACCTTGTAAGATTCTATACTTAACTGGAAACATGCCTCAACAATTGCTGAACTTACCGAGTCATGCCCACATCCTGCGCATAGAGTTGATACTGCACCTTCATAGTCTCTTCTTGTAAGACCAAGTTTATTCTTTTCAAGTAGAGGGTGATGATTCTTAGGTTTTACTATATATGTCATATTTTTTTCCTTAAGACGCTGCTAAGGCAGGTTTACCTGACAAATGAGCATTTATCTTATTAGTGATGTGCTCAGCAGTTATTGGTTGACCATCAAAACAAAGAATAGAGACAAGTTTGTCAGGAATTATCCCTCCTTCTGCCATAATTAGAGTTCTCATTTGTCCGTCTCTATTTTGTTCAACAATGAACAAAAGATCATGATCTTCGATGAATTCCCAAACCTCAAGATTAAAAGGAAAAGCTCTAATTCTCATAGCGTCAATTTTAAGATTCTGATCTTCCAGAACATCTAAAGCTTCCTGCATAGAGCAGTCTGTACTTCCAAAATATATAATTCCCATTGAACTTTCATTTTTTTCTTGATTAAAAACAGGGGCGGGTACTAAGGATGAAGCTGTTTGGAATTTTTTTAGCAGCCTAGAAAGCATCTCGGCATTTTTAACACCGTCTTCCGTATAACCTGCATATTCATCATGAGAAGTTCCTCTTGTAAAATATGCACCTTTTTCAGGGTGTGTACCAGGATAAGTTCTGTAAGGGATACCATCTCCATCTACATCTAAATACCTTCCAAATCTCTCGATGCCATCCAAATCTTCTTTGGATAGCACTTTACCTCTATCGTATTCGATAGAATCATCCCATTCGAACTCTTTAGTTGACCAATCATTCATTCCAAGATCTAGATCTAATAAGACTATGACAGGAGTTTGAAGTCGATCTGCTAGATCAAAAGCCTCAACGGCAAAATCAAAACATTCTTTTGGATCTGAAGGGATTAAAAGTACATGTTTAGTATCTCCATGGGAAGCGTAAGCAGAGCACAAGATATCAGATTGCTGGGTTCTTGTTGGCATGCCTGTAGAAGGACCGCCTCTTTGAACATTAAAAAGGACTGTAGGTACTTCTGCAAAGTAAGCTAACCCTATAAATTCACTCATAAGCGAGACTCCAGGACCACTTGTAGCTGTAAAAGCTCTGGCTCCATTCCAATTTGCCCCTATGGTCATACCCATTGCCGCTAATTCATCTTCAGCTTGGATAAAAGCAAACTTATTTTTATCGGTTCCTATTTCAACTCTAAGTTTTTCACTATATTTATTATAGGATTCAGCTAAAGATGTTGATGGAGTAATAGGATACCAGGCACAAACAGTCGCTCCACCGTATACGCATCCAAGCCCAGCTGCATCATTACCGCTCGTTAGTATTAGACCATCAGTTTTGTCAGACTTTTGAACTTTGATTTCGCAAAAATCTTTAAAATTTTCCTCTGCATAGTTATAACCAATATTGAGGGCCTTCACATTAGGCTCAATAAGTTTCTCTTTGCCTCTAAACTGTTCTTCTATCAAAGAAACATATATTTCTTTATCCATTTCTAAAATTGAAGCTAACAAACCTACATATCCAAGATTTTTAAAAAGGAGTCTTTGTTTAGGATTGGTAAATTCTTGAACGCAAAGTTTCGTTAGGGGAATTTCCAATACGTTTATATCTTCTCTCCCAAACTCCCTTTTCCAAGAAGAATCATATATGAGGTAACCGTTCTCTTTAAGCTCAGATACATCTTTTTGGTATGATTGTGGATTCATCGCAACAAAAATATCTATTCCATCTCGACGGCCAAGATATCCTTTTTCATTCACTCTAACCTCGAACCATGTCGGCAATCCTTGAATGTTGGATGGAAATATATTCTTTGGACTTACTGGAATACCAGATCTAAATACTCCTTTTGCAAACATTTGATTAGCGCTTGCAGAGCCAGATCCATTCACATTAGCGAACTTTATAACAAAATCATTGATTGAGTTGATTTTACTCATGAATATACCTTTGCTTCTTGATATAGAAAATTTTGCATATCCCATGCACCAGTAGGACATCTTTCAGCACACAAACCGCAGTGAAGACAAACATCCTCGTCTTTAACCATTACTCTTGAAGTCTGTTCTAATTGATCTGAAACTAAAATCTGTTGGTTTAGATTGACCGCAGGGATTCTTAGTTTATTTCTGAGATTTTCTTCTGAGTCATTATGAACAAAGCTTATGCAATCAGTAGGGCATATATCTACACAAGCATCACATTCTATGCATAAGTCTTCTGAGAAAGCAGTTTGAACATCGCAATTAAGACACCGTTGAGCCTCCTCTAGTGCGGTAATTTCATCAAACCCAAGCTCTACTTCTAATTTTAGATCTTTGAGTGCATCTTTTTTGTCAGCATGTGGGACCAGGTATCTTTTTGCCTGAGATATATCATTGTCATAAGACCATTCATGGACTCCCATCTTTTGACTTATCAAAGTAGTTTTAGGCTCAGGTCTGTTGTAAAGATCTAGATTTTTACAGAAACTGTCAATTGAAATTGCAGCTTGATGACCATGAGCTGCTGCCCAAATAATATTTTCAGGACCCCATGCAGCATCTCCTCCAAAAAATACTTTTTCATTTGAAGACTGAAAGGTTACTTTGTCCACAATGGGCATATCCCATTCACCGAATTCTATACCAATGTCTCTCTCTATCCATTCAAATGCATTGTCTTGTCCTATAGCAACCAAGACATCATCACACTCAAAAATTACTGGTTCATCTCCTGTTGGAACTAAGCTTCTTTTTCCATTGTCATCAAATACTGCCTTAACTTTCTCAAACTCCATACCTACTAGCTTGTTATCTTTGACAATAAATCTTTTTGGTACATGATTATCATGGATTGGTATACCTTCTCCTATCGCATCCTCAATCTCCCATTCAGAAGCTTTCATTTGGTCAAATGGACTCCTGACTGTCACTTTAACTTCCTCGGCACCTAATCTAATTGCTGTTCTGCAACAATCCATTGCCGTATTTCCGCCTCCTAATACAATTACTTTTTTCCCAATTGATTTGGTATGTTCAAAAGCGATGCTTGTTAGCCAATCAATACCTATATGTATGTTGGCACCAGCTTCCTCTCTACCTTCAATTCTAATATCTCTTCCTTTAGGAGCTCCTGTTCCGACAAATACAGCATCAAAATCTTTATTTAATAATTTTTTCATACTCTTAATTTCAGAATTGAACTCAGTTTTAATTCCTAAACTTAAAACTTGATCTACCTCTTCATTTAAAACCTCTTCAGGTAATCTAAAAGAAGGGATGTTGGTTCTCATCAATCCACCAGCCTGAGGATCTCTTTCAAAGAGAGTGCATTGATAGCCCATTAAAGCTAGATCCCTTGCCACGGTTAGCGATGAGGGTCCGCCACCTATTAGTGCCACTTTTTTCCCGTTATTTTCTTCTGGTACAGGTATTAAAGAAGAAATCTCGTCTTTGTAATCGTAAGTAACCCTTTTTAAACGACATATTGCTACAGCTTTTTCATGTGTTCTTGTTCTTCTACATGCAGGTTCACAAGGTCTGTCACAGGTTCTGCCTAAAATACCTGGAAACACATTGGATTCCCAATTAAGCATATAAGCTTCATTGTAGTTTCCTTGGGAAATTTGTCTTATGTATTCAGGTACAGGTGTGTGCGCAGGGCAGGCATGCTGACAATCAACTACTTTATGATAGTACTGAGGATCTGTTACATTTGTTGGCGGAACATACTGAGCCACTGGTGTGGCTTGAGATTCAACTGGTAGATTTAATTCTGAAACATTTTTTGCTGCATCAATTTTAGATTTCAGTACTTCTACCTCTTGCCATCTTAGCTCTTGAGCTTTATCTAGCTCATGAGTTTTAAGAGATTTTCTAAGGTCGTAGCCTAGTTGCTCTCTAAGAGGCTTAGGTACAGCTACTTTTACCCACCATGTATTGTACCTTTTAAAAAGGTACCTAGTATCCATACTACTCATAATTATTTATAAATCTAAAGTTCGTTTCAAATATGGTACATATTTTTTCCTGTATTACCAGTATTTTATAATAATGAATCAAAAATTGAATATATTCACGAAAGAAGGAGGTACATGTACCATTAAATATAAACATCTAATCAAATATTGTTGACTAATAAGATCAGGAATATATAATTCCGCCTGTGAACTTAACAACCAAAGGGAAGTACGCGGTAACTGCTATGTTAGACCTTGCTATTCAAGAAAATGATGAAGCTAGTCTTTCAAAAATTTCCGAGGTAGCCTATCGCCAATCGATTCCTGCACCTTACTTAGAACAAATATTTAATTATCTAAGAAAAGCTGAGATTCTTACTGCTGAAAGAGGGCCCAAAGGAGGTTTTAAGCTTGCAAGGTCAAGTAAAGAAATTATGATTGGCGAGATTATAAATGCCGTCGAACGCAACATGGATGCTACGCAATGCTCAGGTGAGGGTATTTGCAATGACGGATCTAAGTGTTTAGCTCACAATTTTTGGATGGAATTTAACGATAGTGTGAATGATTTTTTGATGACTAAATCTCTTGATGATGTCATCGCAAATAGGAGAGGTAGTGTAAAACTCAAGGATGAACTCCTTATAGCTACAGGATAAAATATGAAATTACCAATTTACTTAGATTACGCTTCTACTACTCCAGCTGATCCTAGGGTAGTAAAAAAAATGCAAGATTGCCTTTCTTTAGATGGGAATTTTGGTAATCCTGCTTCTAGATCACATGCTTTTGGTTGGAAAGCTGAAGAAGCCATTGAAGAGGCGAGACAGCATGTAGCAGATCTGGTGAATTGTGATTCAAGAGAAATAGTTTGGACTTCAGGTGCAACTGAGTCTGATAACTTAGCAATTAAAGGTGCGGCTAGATTTTACAAGACTAAAGGAAATCACATTATAACTTCAAAAATAGAACATAAAGCAGTTCTAGATAGTTGCAGGCAGCTAGAAAGAGAGGGTTTTTCAGTAACCTATCTCGAACCAGATAATAACGGAATAGTTTCACCAGAATCGGTCAAAAATGCAATGAATAGTGAAACCATACTAGTATCACTAATGCATATTAATAATGAAATTGGCGTCGTAAATGATATTGAGTCAATAGGAAAAATAACTAGAGAAGCTGGTGTAATCTTTCATGTTGATGCTGCACAGAGCACTGGAAAATTACCAATTGATCTTACAGATCTAAATGTTGATCTTATGTCATTCTCGGCACACAAGACTTACGGGCCAAAAGGCATTGGTGCCATGTACGCTAGAAGAAAACCTAGAATAAGACTTGAAGCTCAGATTCATGGCGGTGGTCATGAAAGAGGTATGAGATCAGGTACCCTAGCAACCCATCAGATTGTTGGCATGGGAGAGGCTTTCAGAATAGCAAAACTGGATATGGAAGAAGACAATAAAAGGATTAAAAATTTAAAAGATAAGTTCTGGAATGGTATCAAGGACATGGAAGAGGTTTATCTTAATGGAGATGAGTTTTCAAGAGCTGCTGGTTTTTTGAATGTCAGTTTTAATTATGTCGAAGGTGAGTCGTTAATTATGGCTTTGAAAGATATTGCAGTCTCATCTGGTTCTGCATGCACTTCAGCAAGTTTAGAGCCTTCTTATGTATTGAGAGCTTTGGGCCTAAAAGATGAGTTAGCCCATAGTTCAATTCGATTTGCAATCGGTAGGTTTACCACCGAAGAAGAAGTGGATTACACGATAAATCTTGTACGCGACTCGGTAGAAAAACTCAGAACACTCTCCCCTTTATGGGATATGTATAAAGATGGTGTGGATATGGACACTATTGAATGGGCAGAAGGTTAATTTAATCATTAAAAAGGATAAGACATGGCTTACAGTAAAAAAGTTGTAGAAAAATTTGAAAATACACTCAATGAACCTGAAAAAAATAGTGTCGGAAGATGGAATCCTTCTGATTCCGATATTGGAACAGGAATGGTAGGTGCTCCTGCTTGTGGGGATGTGATGAGGTTGCAAATCAAATGTCAGCCAAAAAATAATAGTCACGTTATAAGTGATGTAAAATTCAAGACCTACGGATGTGGTTCAGCAATTGCTTCTTCTAGTGAACTAGTAGACATGCTGATAGGGAAAACTCTTGAGGAGGCCAGGGAGATTAAAAATAAAGATATAGCGAATGCGCTTGACCTTCCTCCTATAAAAATTCACTGCTCTGTACTCGCTGAGGATAGTATTCTTAAAGCAATAGAAGACTACGAATCTAAGATATAAAGATCCATGACGTCTTCTACAGTTAACTCTTATACGCCAAGTGAATTTACATTATCGCAGTCTGCTGTAGAGCATTTTTCCGCAAGTTTGCTTGATAAAGACTACCAAGGCATCAGGCTTTCAGTATCAGAATCTTCAGGATGTTCTGGATACACCTATGAGATTGATTATGTTACAGAACAAGCCTCAGATGATTTTGTTTTTAAGTTTGAAAACGTAAATGTTTACATTGATGAAGGCTCTTTTAAGTTTCTAAAAGGAACTAAAGTAGACTTTCTAGTAGAAGGCGTAAACGAAGGTATAAAGTTCTTGAACCCCAATGTGAAAGCTATTTGCGGATGTGGCGAAAGTTTTGAAGTTGATATCTAGGCCAATTTATGACCATTATCAAAGTGCTTCCCCATGAAGAACTTTGTCCTGAGGGAGCAAAGCTTGAAGCTAGTCCAGGTAAAACATTAGCTGAAGTTCTGCTGGATAATAAAATTAAGATTGAACATGCGTGCGAACTTTCATGCGCCTGCACTACTTGTCATGTGATTGTTAGAAATGGATTTGAAAGTCTTTCCGATGCGTCGGACGAAGAAGAGGATATGCTAGATAAGGCTTGGGGTTTAGAGTCTGAATCGAGGCTGAGTTGCCAAGTGGAGATCAAGGAACAAGATCTAGAAATAGAACTTCCAAAATATACCATTAATATGGTTTCTGAGAATCACTAATGCTGTGGACTGACGTAAACGATATAGCAATTGAACTTGACGAACAGCACCCTGATGTTGACCCAACTTTTATACTGTTTACTGATCTGAGAAAATTAGTTCTTAGTTTAGAACAATTTTCTGATGACCCAGAAAAAACAAATGAGAAAATACTAGAAGCGATACAGATGCTATGGATCGAAGAGAGGGAATAGCTATTCTTTGCTCAATAAGTATAATGCGCCTTTTCATAAAATCAGAGGACTAAAATGACACTAGAAAGAACACTTTCAATTATTAAACCTGATGCTGTGGCTAAAGGTCATGTAGAAGAAATATGTGAAAGACTCAATAGTAATGGCCTGACAATAATCAAAAAGCAAAGTCTTCATCTCGATCGTGAGAAAGCTGAAGGGTTCTACATAGAACATAAAGGAAAACCATTCTTTGAAGATTTAGTTACCTTTATGACTTCAGGTCCTGTGCAGGTTCAAGTTCTAGAGGGAGAGGAAGCTATTTCAAAATATAGAGACGTAATGGGAAACACAAATCCTCAAGAAGCTGCTCCCGGTACTATTAGAGCTGACTTTGCTGACTCTATTGATGCAAATGCAGTTCATGGATCTGATTCTCCTGAATCGGCCAAAAGAGAAATAGAATACTTTTTTGCTTAGGATGATTTTTAGCAGTGACTGATTCCGAAGACTCTTCTGTAGGAAAAATCTTATCCTCTGCAAGAAAGAAGAAAAGGTTACGATACAAAAAAATCTCATCAGAGCTTAATATTGAAGAATCTTACCTAATTGCCTTAGAAGAGGAGAAATTTGATTCAATTCCTGGTGGAGAGCCTTACATCAAAGGATATCTAAGGTCCTACGCAAAAAAACTTGATTTAAATCCCAACTTAATTGTAGAAACTTTTTTAAAAGAAAATACCTCAAAACAAACAAAACCTAGGGATTTTAGCCAAGGCAATAACTTCAGAACTTTTTCTTACAGAGATTTACTGAGGAACCCTCTTGTTTTGTTTTTCACTTCCTTTTTGCTTATTTGTTTAGTTTTTCTTCTATTTCGAAGTAGTTTTGAACCTGAAGAAGTGCAAAAAACTTTTTTAGGTAATGATAAAAATATTATCCTTGAAGATAACATAACTCAACCTGAGGAATTAGGGTCTAATATAGAAAAGCCTCATGACAATTTAAATGTAATTTCTCCAACACTAAATACCGCTGAAGAATTCCAAGACAATAAAGAAGAAACATTAGTAGATCAAACTATTTCAAAAGAAAATTTATTATTTATAAAAGTGATTGAAGAATGTTGGCTGGAAGTCTTCTCTGACAATGAGAGACTCTTATATCGATTATCTCAAGCAGGCGAAGAATATGCCTTTAGTGAAGAAAGATTGAAACTAGTCGTTGGAAACTTTAAGAATGTCCAGGTTTCATTTAATGATAAAATAGTGAACCTTAGTGATAATGCGAATACAAATAAGGTTAGTTGTATAGTATTTCCTCTTGGAGAGTGCAGTGAATTCAGACCATCAGATAGTTAGAAAGAAAACTAGAAAAATTTACATCGGAGATGTTCCTGTGGGCGGTAATGCACCCATTTCTATCCAAAGCATGACCAATACTTTAACTTCTGACGTATCTTCAACAGTGGCTCAGATTAAACAACTTGAGGAAGCAGGTGCTGATATCGTCAGAGTTTCTGTCCCTGATCAAGAGGCTGCTGATGCTTTTAAATTAATCAAAGAAAATTCTAATATACCTCTCGTGGCTGATATACATTTTGATTATATGATGGCAATAGAAGCCATCAAAGGAGGGGCTGACTGTATAAGAATAAATCCTGGAAATATAGGAAAAGAAGAAAAAGTTAAAGAAGTAATTTCTGCAGCAAAAGATACAAATACTCCCATAAGAGTCGGTATTAATGCAGGTTCTCTGGAAAGAAAGTTACAAATTAAGTATGGAGAACCTAATTCTGATGCCCTAGTTGAATCTGCACTAAATCATATTAATATACTTAAAAAACTTAACTTCGAAGATTTTAAGCTCAGTATTAAGGCATCTGATGTCCAATTAGCCGTAGAGAGTTATAGAAAAATATCTCAGCTTATTGATCAACCTCTTCATTTAGGTATTACTGAAGCAGGAGGATTTAGATCAGGCACTGTTAAGTCAGCAATAGGTCTAGGGTCATTATTAATGGATGGCATAGGCGATACACTAAGAATCAGCTTAGCATCTGACCCTGTAGATGAGGTCAAAGTAGGGTGGGATATCCTCAGAAGCTTAAGGATACGAGCAAGAGGAATAAACTTTATAGCTTGCCCAAGCTGTTCCAGGATGAACTTTGATGTCATAGGTACCATGAACCAGTTAGAATCAAGACTTGAAGATATAAAAGAAAATATAGATGTAGCAGTTATAGGATGCTATGTAAACGGACCGGGAGAATCTAAGCATACTGATATTGGAGTTACTGGAGGCTCTCCAAAGAATCTTATATATATTGATGGAAAGCCTGATCATAAAATTGAAAGCTCTGAATTAGCCGATCATCTAGAAAAAATGATCAGAATAAAAGTTAAAGAAAAAACAAAGAAAGAAGAAAATTTAATTATTAAAAACTAATGTCTAAAGTACAAACACTAAGGGGAATGAATGATATCCGTCCTGATGAGAGCAAAGACTGGTCTTATCTTGAAGATACTCTTAAGTCAGTAGTTAAATCTTACGGTTATGATGAAATAAGGTTTCCTATAGTTGAGAAAACTGAACTTTATACTAGATCAAATGAAGCTGCAGATATTGTAACAAAGGAAATGTATACATTTGAGGACAAAGGAGGAGAGAGTATCTCTCTTAGACCAGAAGGGACTGCTGGATGTGTAAGGGCTGCTATTGAGAGTGATTTACTGAGAACAGATAAGCCTCGACTGTGGTATTCCGGACCCATGTTTAGATATGAGAGACCACAAAAAGGAAGATCTAGGCAATTTCATCAATTTAGCGCAGAGGCGTTTGGACTGAAGTCTCCAGAAATTGATGCTGAGCTCATAATAATGTCCTCAAGAATATGGAAAAATTTAGGTATTTATGAAGACCTCAGATTAGAAATCAATAACTTGGGCAATGAAACCACTAGAAATATGTTTTCTGATGCACTGGTTCAGTTCTTAAAGAAGAATAAAGATAAGCTAGATGAAGAAACAATAAGAAAGATGTCTGAAAATCCTCTCCGTATTTTGGATTCTAAATCTTCTTTAATTCAAAACCTTTTGAAAAAAGGACCTTCAATAGATGACTATTTGGATGATGAAGCAAAAATCTTCCAAACTAAATTACTCGGGTTGTTAGATAGGGCTAAAATCAAATATACAGTCAACAGACAGCTTGTTAGGGGCCTTGACTATTACAATCAAACCGTATTTGAATGGAAGACAAACTTATTGGGTTCACAAGATACAGTCCTTGGTGGTGGAAGATACGATTCTCTTGTTGAAGAGTTGGGGGGTAAACCTTGTCCTGCTATTGGATTTTCTATCGGAATGGAAAGATTGCTTCTACTTTTAAAGGAAAGAGGAAAATTAGAAAAATTTAGTAGTCTCGATATTTACTTTCTTTGCTTCAATGAAACTGCAACTCAAGAAGCTATAATGTATTCAGAAAATCTCAAAGAGCATTTTCCTGATCTAAATATAAAAATTAATCTAGGACTTGAAAGTGCAAGTTCACAATTTAAGAAAGCAGATAAATCAAATGCTAGAATGGCACTCATATTAGGTGAAGACGAATTAAACAATGATAAAATCTCTTATAAAGACTTAAGAACTAAATCCGATCAAGAAAGTCTAACTTTTCAAGATTTACTAATAAAACTCAAACAACTCTATAAATAAAAAAATATGGCAAACTTTTTTTCTGCTTCTCAAGAAGAACAACAAGAAATTCTTCTAACTCTATGGAATAAATTCAGATATTTAATTATTGCTGCTCTTATTTCAGTTGTTTTATTTATTTTAGGTAGAGATTATTTTGTTGATTCTAGCAATGAAAAAGATCTACTAACTGCAACTCTGTATCAAAATTATTTAGAGTCCGATGGAAGAGGTAATGGAGAGAAGCTACTAGAGCTATATCCTAATTCAATTTATGCAGATTTTGTTAGGCTTAATGAAGCTAAAAAGAGCTTTCAAATTGGTGATAAAGATAAGGCGATTAGTTTACTTGAAAAGGTCTTAGATAATAATTCCTCCAATAATCAATTCAATCCTCTGCATGCATCAGCTCAAATAAGATTAGCAAAAATCTATTTAGAAAATGAAAAATATGATTCAGTTTTGATGGTACTAGATTCAAGTGAAGATTTAACTTCAACTATGTATGAGTTAAAAGGAGATGCAGAAAATGGTTTGAAAGAATATCAGTCTGCAAGAATGAGCTATATGCTTGCTTTACAAAATAGTACAAACCAAGCTTCAAGAGCTTTAATCAATATGAAAATATCAGATTTAGAAGGTGAAGTGCTTGAATAAAATATTAATTATATTAACTGTATTTGTACTTTCTAGCTGCTCCTCACTAAGCTCATTAAAGTTTTGGGGTGATGATGAAGAAGAAGAAGGTCCAGAAGAGCTCTACTCAATAGAAAATAACCGCAGCCTTGAAAAGAATTGGTCATTCTCAAATGATAATGAGATTCTATACGGTCGTTTAATACCGGCGATCTATGAAGGCAAGGTCTTTTATATTAATTCCACAGGATATATTTCTTCTGTAGATCTTGATTCAGGAAAACTTCTCTGGTCAAAAGAAACTCAAGATATTGTTTCTTCAGGCATAGATGTAAATTTTAAAACTATTAGTTACGGAACCTTAGATGGCTCCATCGTTGCATTAGATTATAAAGATGGAAGAGAGCTTTGGAGATCTGCAACGTCCAGTGAGAGCCTTTCACCTCCCGCAAATTCTGGAAGTCATTTAGTAATACAAACTGTTGATGGAAGAGTTGCAGGATACAATCTTAAGAACGGAAATCAGGAATGGTTTCATCAAACAGTTCTTCCAAGCCTAACATTACGTGGCACATCTAGACCTTTTATTGATCAAGGTTTTATTTTCACAGGATTTGCCGGTGGAAAGATAGCAATGATTTATCCTGATTCTGGTGCTATAAGACTTGAACTTCCTGTGACCTTAAACGAAGGTAAATCTGAATTGGAAAGGATCGTTGATGTTGATGGAAGATCAATTATAGTCAATAACCTTCTTGTAGCCGCCTCTTATCAGGGTAATATATCTGCAATAAATCTAAGAGATGGAAGACCAACTTGGCAAGAAGAAATCTCTACAGTGAAAGACTTAACATCCAATGGAAATAGAATAGTTGCTGTTGACGAAAAAAGCTTAATTAAAGCATTTGGTGCAGCTACTGGAGCAAGAATATGGGACCAAGAAGATCTTAAGTTAAGAAAGCTAACCTCTCCAGTTTCGATTAGAAATCTTATTGCAGTAGGAGATTTTGAAGGCTACATTCATTTGTTAAATGCTCAGTCCGGTAATTTCGAAGGTAGAAAAAAAGTTTCCAGGAATGCAATAACTGAAATTATTTCTACAGGTAATTTTCTTTTAGTAGCAGATTCCGCGGGTAGAGTTCAGAAGTTTTCCGTTGAGTGAATGCTCCATAATCGCTTAGATAATTATGTCAGTTGTAGCAATCGTTGGTCGCCCTAATGTTGGTAAATCAACAATTTTCAATCTTCTAACTAAATCTAAGTCTGCCATAGTTGCAGATTATTCTGGTTTAACTAGAGATAGAAAATATGGAAATCTTAAAGATACTAATATTACTCTTATCGATACCGGTGGTATTAATGAAGAATCTGATGATATGTCTCATGCCATCAAGGAGCAAACTGATCTGGCGATTGATGAGTCAGATATATTACTTTTCGTAGTCGATGCAATTGACGGATTATTACCACTAGATAAAGAGATTGCACAATCTCTAAGAAAACAAAATAAAAAGATTACACTATTAATCAACAAGGCCGATAACTTAAGTCTTGAAGAATCTTCGTCTGAATTTACAAGACTCGGGTTCAATGAAATGATCTATTTATCTGCATCTCATAATAAGGGATTTATTGAATTGAGAGATTACCTAACGGAGCATGACGAAGAAGAAGATATTTATAATGCTGACTTTATAAAAGACACTTCATTAAAAATTTCTATAATCGGAAGACCCAATGCAGGTAAATCCACTCTGGTAAACGCTTTGATTCGAAAAGATCGATTAGTTGTTTCTTCGGACTCTGGAACGACTCGCGATTCTATTGATGTTCCAATCAAGTTAGGAGATAAAAATCTTACACTTATTGATACTGCCGGTATGAGAAGAAAACGCTCTATCAAAGAGGAGACAGAAAAATTTTCTGTTTCAAAATCTGTTGAGTCCATAAAGAGAGCAGACCTTGTAATTTTACTTCTGGATGGTTCTGAGAATATAGTTGACCAAGATATACATTTATTAGGCCTGACATTAGCCATCGGAAGACC
>CAJWDT010000002.1 GCA_913031395.1 uncultured Gammaproteobacteria bacterium | reverse complement strand
TTAATTTCTTCTATTTCTTGAGAGATGTTACCTTTTTGAAATCTATTAATAAAATTCTCTTTAGAGACCTCTCCTAATCCAGGGTTGAATCTTTCAACAATTTCTTCAGCAAGCAAAAATTTTATATCTCTAGGATTTGTTCCTTCTTCTATTTCTTTCTTATATTCAGAAATTTTTTTACTTGATTTAAAGCTTAGAAGAGAAAAGTATCTCCACATTAAATCATCGGATATTGACATGATCTTACCGAACATATCATCCGGTTTGTCCTCTAAAGCTATATAGTTACCTAAAGATTTTGACATTTTCTTTACTCCATCAAGACCTTCTAGCAGAGGAACAGTCATTATTGATTGCTGTTTTTGGCCATAGTGCTTCTGAACTTCTCTACCTAATAAAAGATTAAATTTTTGATCAGTTCCTCCTAGTTCTACATCAGCATCTAACTTAACTGAGTCATAACCTTGCAAAATTGGATATAGAAATTCATGGATAGAGATGGGTTGTTGAGATTTATATCGTTTAGAGAAATCATCTCTTTCAAGCATCCTAGCGACAGTATAAGACGAAAGCATTTTTATAAACTCTGATGGGTCAACAGATTTCATCCATTCAGAATTAAATCTAATTTCAGTTTTGTCTGGGTCAAGAATTTTAAAAACCTGTTTTTTGTAGGTTTCAGCATTCTTATTAAGCTGATCCTCAGTCAAAACAGGTCTCGTTTCGTTTACCCCCGATGGATCTCCAACTTGTCCTGTAAAATCTCCGATTAAAAAAATTACTTCATGTCCAAGATCTTGAAATATTTTCATCTTATTCAGCAGAACTGTGTGACCCAAATGCAAGTCTGGAGATGTAGGATCAAAACCGGCTTTTATTCTGAGAGATTTTTTTGATTTTATCTGTTCTAAAAAACTTTCTTCAGGGATTATTTCTTCTGTGCCCCTTGTTAAAAGGTCTAAATTATCTTTGCTCATTGTGTTCTATTATATGATCTTTTTCAGGTATCATTCGACTTTATGCCGGTTACAGAAATAATAACCATTTTTAAAAACTTTCCAAAGAAGCATATCGTAACTCTGCTTCTAGGTTTTCTACTTCTTATCTCGCTTAGTGTCTTAGGGAGCATAGACTTTTCTGATGAAAAAAAGATTCCTGAACTAACTAAACCGTTAAAGCTAAAATCACTATCAGAAAACTATAAAATTGAAGTTCCTTTTCTTGAAAAAGAAGCTGTTATAAAAAGAAACGACTCCTTAGTTACTATTTTAAATAAATTTGGAGTAACTAAAGAAAATATAATTCAACTCATAAATAGTAAAGATAGCGATCTCTTATCAAAGATAGAGGTTGGAGACAAAATTAAGATCTACTTAAACAGTTTGGGTGAACTAGAGAAGCTTATTTACTTAGATAATATCAAGTCTGGAATTAAAGCTAAAAAGGAAGGCGACCTATTTTTAATTTCTAGGTATGAATCTAAGGTTGAAAAAGTACAAATATTCAAACATGTCGTCATAAAAGACTCCATGTATATGTCTGGATTAAGAGAAAATGTTCCTGATAGTGTTCTTATGGATCTAGCATATATTAATGGTTGGGATATTGACTTTACTCATGATATTCAGCCAGGAGATAGCTTCAGCATTATTTACGAAGAGTTAATAATTGATGGAGAAAAAGTTATTGATGGTGATATTCTCATCTCAGAATTTAATAATAGAAATAAAAAATTTGTTGCGGTTAGGTTTGATTTAGATGAAAAAAATTCAGAGTACTACAACCTTGATGGCGAGAATGTTAAAAAGGCATTTCTGAGATCTCCTGTAAAATTGAGCTATATAAGTTCTAAGTATAATCTTAAAAGAAGACATCCAGTTCTTCACACTATAAGGGCTCACCGAGGAGTTGACTATGCAGCCAATAAAGGTTCTCCAATAAGAGCTACTGGCGATGGGACCATCATATTTGCTGAATATAATGGTGGGTGTGGATACGAAGTTAAGATCAAACATTCTGAAGACTATACAACACGCTTTTGTCATTTAAACGGTTATAGCGCAAGAACAAAGGTTGGTAGAAAAATTAAGCAAGGTCAAACTATTGGTTATGTTGGCAGTACGGGTCTTGCGACTGGTCCGCATTTACATTACGAGTTTCATGTAAACGGTAAACATACAGATCCTTTGAAGGTAAAGTTTCCTAATGCTAATCCTATAAATTCAAATAAACTAACCTCCTATAAAGAAAGATCTTTGGGATTAGTAGAAGAATTACGGAATTATCAATATCTTATTGATCCAAGGGAATTTTATGGAGGCTAATATTTACATTGGCCTAATGACAGGTACTAGCTCAGATTCTTTAGATTGCGCTGCAATTAAATCTTCGAATGACAAAATAAAAATTCTAGGTTTAGAGAACTTCGATATCCCGGATCAATTAAAAAAAAGAATAATACAAAATTCACAAGCTCAAGAAATGGTACCGACAGAAATAAAAAAGCTAGATAAAGATTTGGGCAAATTTTTTTCTGAGAGCATTCAAAAGTTTTTAATCTTACATTCAATAGATGAGAATCAGGTAGTTGCTATTGGTTCTCATGGTCAAACCATCAAACATGACCCCAATGCTGCAAGACCATTCTCACTTCAATTAGGTGATCCACAAATTATCAGTAATAACCTAAAGATAACAACCGTGGGTAATTTCAGAGAAGATGATATTGAAGCTGGCGGTCAAGGAGCCCCTATATCTCCAGTTTTCCATAAAGAATTTTTTTCCATCTCTGATGAAAAAAGAGTCATCATCAATATAGGTGGGATTACAAATATATCATTATTAAATCAAGGACCTGTTATAGGTTTTGATACTGGTCCAGGGAACTGTTTGATGGATTCTTGGAATAGAAAAAACGGAAGAGGAGCATATGACATAGATGGGAACTGGGCTCGGTCAGGAGCAATCAATCAAGTCCTGCTTAACAATATGATGAACGATAAATATTTTTTATTGGGCTATCCAAAAAGCACCGGACCTGATTACTTCAATGAAGTATGGCTACAGGGGCATTTAAATTCTATCGATCAAAACTTGTTACCAAAAGATATTCAAGCGACTTTAACCGAATTAACCGCGCATAGCCTGGCAAAAGCCTTAGAAGAGATTAACGCCCTTGAAGATAATATTTATTTTTGTGGGGGTGGTGTTCACAATTCTTATTTAATTGAGAGGATTTCTAAAAGGTTCAAAAAAAATAGCTTAACTACTCAAGCTTTAGGAATTGATCCAGACTACCTAGAGGCTATTTGCTTTGCTTGGCTCGCAAAGAAAAGATTAGAAAATACTAAGTTTAATCTCCAGAAAATAACAGGTAGCAGAAAAGATGTGTATTTAGGGAAATTGTACAGCCCTCTTAGATAGAAAAAGACTCTCCACAGCCACAAGTAGTAGTAGCATTTGGATTCGAAATAATAAATTTTGAACCTGTTAGATCCTCAACATAATCTACTGTAGATCCTTGCAGATATTGCAGGCTTAAGGAATCTATTACTAAATTAGCTCCTTCTTTTTGAATACAAGTATCATCTTCATCAATTGTGTTATCAAATGAAAAACCATATTGAAAACCTGAGCAACCGCCACCAGTTACATAAACTCTTAAGTTAATAGAATCTTGATCTGATTCAACATCTTTTAACGAAAGGATTTTATGAACAGCGCCGTCAGTAAGCTGCATTAAGGATGGGGTGTAAGTTTCAACCATTATTTAGTCCTTCCATTTGATCATTTTCACTCATCAAATTGTAACATTCGATCGCCTGTCCAGCAGCTCCCTTAACTAAATTATCAATTGAAGAAATTATAACAACTTGGTTTTTAATAGCAGAGGAATAGATTCCTATCTGACAATTATTTGTATAAGAAACTTTAGCAGTCTCGGGCACAAGACTACTATCCATGAGTACTATATTTGGAGAGTCTTTATAAAAGTCTTTATAGACTTCCATTAAATTTTGCTGAGGCAACTCAAAAAGATTTACATACATAGTGGAATAGATACCTCTCATTGCTGGAATTAAATGAGGTAAAAAATTAATTTCTAAATCAGACCCATATTCTCCTTTAAGAATCTGTCCTATCTCAGGTAAATGTCTATGGCCGTTTGTCGCATAAGCCCGAAAATTTTCATTAATATCTTCTTTTAAGCCGCCTTCAACAGAACTCCTTCCGGCTCCACTTATACCTGATTTAGCATCAATAGTAATGGATTCAATTTTATTATTTGATTTAATTAGAGGTAAAAGACCCAATATTGATGCCGTTGGATAACAACCAGGAACAGCTATTAACTCTCCTGATTTTATCAAGTCCAGATTTAATTCTGTCAAGCCATAAACTGATTTCTCTAAATTATTTAAATCAGCATGTTTAGTTCCGTACCAGTCTTCCCAAATTTGGTCATCTTTGATTCTAAAATCTGCAGAGAGATCAATTACTTTTATACCCTTTTCAAGAAAAGTAGCTGCCTGATACATTGAAAGACCATGAGGGGTAGCAAAAAATATCACTTCACAATCAAAGAAAATAACATCATCGGGGTCGACAAAAGTAAGGTTGCAGTCTTCTACCATTTGAGAAACTTTCTTTCCTTTCAGTTCTCTTGAGCTTACGGCTATAAGTGAAGTGTTTTTATGGGAGGATAAAAGCCTTATAAGCTCTTCACCTGCAAAACCTGAACCGCCAATTATTCCAACTGATTTCATTTATTCTTTTATCATCTACTTAAGGGTCGCGAATTGTATATTCTTGTATAAGCAATATCTAGGCTTAGTTTTTTAAGTAAACATTTAGCAATAATCTCTCCCATGAAGATATATTACTAAGCAATAAACCTCTTGAAGCAAAAGACTCAGATTCTCGAAGAAGACCTTGTTTATATCTTAAGTGAGCAATTCTTAGATATAAAGCTCCCTCAGTTTTAGTAAGTCTTAAAGCTCTTTCTAACTCTGAATTAACTTTTACATAATTTTTATCTTTTAGAAATTCATCAGCCCCTAAAATAATCCTTTGAACAGATGGGTTCAAAGCATTGATCCGCATAATCTCAGTCTCAAGAAAGTCTTCATTAGCAATCAATAATTCAACAGTTCTTGAAAAATCATTTACCGGAACTTCGTATGCAGATATGTCTCTAGTAGTTTGATTAGAAGCGCATGAAAAAAGGAAAATTGATACTACAGCAGTTATATATAATCTTAAAAATTTCAACCTTGACCCCCTTCAAATGCTTCTTTCAACCTTTCCAAAAAACCTCCATCAGAAGTTTCTTTTCTATTTGAACACTTTCTTCTGACAGTTGGGGTTATGTTTGGTTCAGTACCCTTGATGAATGGTACCAGAAGAGAATTTTTACACCTCTTACCGCTCAACAATCCATCATTCATATCAGTCCACACATAATTAATTCGTGGAAGAGATGTTTTTTGTTTAAAAACGGGATTTATATCATCTATGAAATTTTTCCAAACTTGAAATGCTCCGGTTCTTCCAGTTAATGGTGTTTGTCGATTGTCATCAAAACCCAACCAAACTAATACTAAAGTTTCTCCTGCGAAGCCAACAAACCAACTATCTCTTTGATCATCTGAAGTTCCAGTTTTTCCGCCTGCACTCCATGATTCAATGGTCTTAGAGGGGTAACCCCTGGCTGTACCTCTTTCAAAAGTCTGCTGCATAGCAAACTTCAAAAGAGCAACTGGTTCAGGTCTAATCCTTTGTTCAATGCTGTAAGGGTAAGAAAACTCAATCTCGCCTTTTATATCTTTAATTTCTCTAATAGATCTTAATGGTGTGTAGAAGCCATCTGCAGCAATTGTCTGATAGGCTTGAATGGCTTGATATGGTGATAGTTCAAAAGAGCCTATAAATAAAGACGGATAATCTTGAAACTGTTTTTTAATACCTAGCTTAGAAAACATGGTCTCAACAGAACGGAATCCTAAATCTAGTCCCAACCTAGCTGAAGCAATATTATACGATTGCCAGAGAGCAACATGTAAAGGAATGTTCCCATGGAATTTCTTATCAAAATTATCAGGTTCCCAAATGATTCCTCCACTTGATAAGCTTAATCTAGAATCATCTAGAATAGTTGTTAGGTTATAGTCTTTATATTGATCTAGAGCTGTAAGGTATATAAAAGGCTTCACTAATGAACCTATAGGCCTTATAGCATTAATAGACCTATTAAAACCATAACTAGAAGGTCGAGTACTTCCTACTACTGCTTTTACCTCGCCATTTGATATATCTACAGCAATTGCCGCCCCTTCTAAGTCATTTAATTTTGTCCCGTATTTATTGATAAGTTGATTCTTTGTTTTAACAATGGCAACCTCTAAAGCGTCTTGAAGAATAGGGTCTACATTTGTTTCAATGGCCAAACCCTTGGTCCTTAGATCTCTTTCATTGAAATTTTCTTGTAACTCCAGCCTCACAAGGTCATGAAAAGCAGGATACTTCGTCTCTGTTCGATAATTTGGAGCCGAAATACCTAATTGTTTTATTGTAAGATTTTCGTATTCAGCATCAGAAATATTAAAGTTTCTTTTTAATACACTTAAAACAAGATTTCTTCTTTTTGTGGCGTTTTTTGGATTTCTTCTGGGGTTATACAAAGATGGTCCTTTTAACATACCAACTAATAAAGCTATTTGGTCTGTATCAAGGTTTTTTATTGATGTGCCAAAAAAATGGTGAGCTCCTAGACCAAATCCATGTATTGCTCTCCTTCCTGACTGCGCTAAAAAGACATCGTTAATATAAGCTAATAATATTTCTTCTTTGGAGTAATGAAATTCAATAAGCAGAGAAGCGATTGCTTCCATTACCTTTCGTTTAATAGTTTGTTCTGAAGTAAAGAATAAACTTTTTGCTAGTTGTTGAGTTATCGTACTCCCGCCTTGCTCAACTTCTCCAGCCTTAATATTTGTTAGAAAAGCTCTTGAAATAGATTTTAAAGATATACCGTAATGATTAAAAAAATTCTGATCTTCAACTGCAAGAATCGTTTCAATAAGTATTTGCGGAACTTCAGGCCAGTCGAGTAAAACTCTATCTTCCATATGAGCAGGATACATGCCCCCAATAACGATTGGTTCGAGTTTTATTAGATCTTCAGAAAGCCCTAATTGATTGGTTATTCTCTTTATTTTCTGGTTGCCAAGCGAAATATTAAAGATACCAGATCGTTGATCTTTATAGCCTCGAAGGAAAATTTGTAAGTTATCTTTTGAGAGACTAAATTGACCAGATCTTTCAGGATTACTAACTTCAATATATGAAAGCATTTCCAGCTCTCTTACTAAATTATCTATATTGATTTCAATATTTTCTGCCAACTCCAATGGCCGGGAATAAAGTTTTGCAGGAACGGTCCATAACACTCCGTCCAGTTTAGCTGTCACCCGATAATCAATAATCGCTATTAGGGCTGCCGAAAAAATAAAAATAATGACCGCAAAAGATCCAATGAATAGGCTTATTGAAAGCTTAAATTTCATTTAATACTTGATAAGTTTGTTCATTTGGCACAGTCTACGTTTTTTTAAAAATAATTGGGCAATAATAATGAATTACGATATTTGTTCTCTAGGAAGTGCTTTAGTGGATGTAACCTTTAAGATAGATGATACTTTCTCGAAAGAGCTTGAAAATAAAGGAATCCAGAAAGGCGGAATGACTCTGATAGAGAAAGAAGATCAAAATAGTTTGATCAAAGCACTCGAAAGCGAAGGAAAGCAATTTCAAAAAGCTTGCGGTGGGTCAAGCACTAACTCTATTGTAGCTGCCTCTTTGTTTGGCTCGAATTGCTTCATGACGTGTATCGTAGGAGACGATGATAATGGAAAATTTTATTTAGAAGATCTTACCTCTAATGGAGTGAGTCATAGCGCTAAATTAACTCAATCAAATATGGCCTCAGGTCAGTGTCTTGTAATGATATCTGATGATGCTGATAGAACAATGTGCACTAATTTGGGAATAAATTCTGATTTCTCTACCAAGGATGTAGATGAGGAAGTTATCAAAAATTCTAAGTTTTTATTCTTGGAGGGTTATCTTGTAGCTTCTCCTGAAGGTTTTGAAAGCTATAAAAAAGCCATAAACCTTGCAAAGGTTCATGATACAAAAGTTGCAATTTCGTTGTCTGATCCGTTTATTGTTAATACTTTCAAAAAAGAGTTAAAAGAGTTAATCGAAATTAAATGCGACTTTATTTTTTGTAACGAAGATGAAGCCGCTGAATTTGCTGAATCTAGAGAAGAAGACGAGATTTTTACTTGTTTTAAGAATTACACTTCGAATCTACTAGTTACAAAAGGTCCTAAGGGCTGCAAGGGTTATGATGAAGATGGAACGATCAATATTCCTGGGCTTGAAGTTAATGCAATTGATACAAATGGTGCAGGAGATATGTTTGCTGGAGCTGTGCTTTATGGGTTAAATGAGTCCAAAAGTTTAAGTGCATCAGCAAATTTTGGGTGCTTTGCAGCTTCAAAGATAGTTCAAAGTTCTGGACCTAGATTGACTAAAGATGAGTATCTTAAAATTAAGGAAACTTTTTCTAGCTATTAAAAAAATATTCTGCCAAAATGCTGCGCCTTCAAGGTCAAAGAATATAAATTTAAACGAATATGCCAGCAAAAAAAACACCTAAGAAAGTAACCAAAAAAACTGAAACCACAAAAAAAGCAGCTACAAAAAAGACGACTGCGAAAAAGATGACTGCGAAAAAAGTAACTGCGAAAAAAGCTGTTACGAAAAAAGCTGTTACAAAAAAAGTAGCTCCCAAAAAGACCAAAGCAGCTGCTGGTTATGAAGAATCTCAATTTCTAGCTTCTATCAAACCATATGCTCTCAAAAAGAATGAAAAGTACATGAATGCTAAACAGAAACAGCATTTTCAAGATATTCTCGAAAGTTGGAGATATCAGTTACAGATTGAACAAGATAGAACAGCAGATAAAATTCAAAAAAATGTTAGCCATTTTCCTGATGAATCAGACAGAGCCACTCATGAAGAAGAATTCACTCTAGAGCTTCGAACAAGAGAAAGAGAGCGTAAACTCCTTTCAAAAATTAAAGAGTCTGTAGAAGACCTTAAAGCTGATGATTATGGTTATTGCGCTTCATGTGGAATTGAAATTGGCATAAGAAGGTTAGAGGCCAGACCGACAGCAACTCGTTGTATTGACTGTAAGACCATCGAAGAAATCCATGAAAGGCAACAATATGGCTAAATTAGTTTGGTTGCCGTAAACCAATATAAAATTTCTCCTGAGATCATAGGAATCTCCAAGCATCGTATAAAACCAGACCAAATTGATAATGATGCTAAATCAATCATTAAGAAACTTAATAAAGGTGGCTTTAAGGGATACATAGTTGGAGGGTTTGTAAGAGATTCAATACTTGGGCTTAAACCCAAAGACTGTGATGTAGTAACTAACGCAACCCCAGAAGAGATAAAAAATCTCCTTCCAAGGACAAGAATTATAGGCAAAAGATTCAAAATTGTTCATGCAAGAAGTGGAAGAAATATTACTGAGATTTCAACTTTCAGATCTTCTAATCAATCAAATACAAAGAAATCTAGTGAAGGCCTTCTGCTAAGGGATAATAATTATGGAAACATTGAAGATGATGTATTTAGAAGGGACTTTACAATAAATGCTCTTTACTTAGATGTAGAAAAAATGGAAATAATTGACTTTGTTGAAGGCTTTCAAGATATTAAAAATGGGGACTTAAAGTCAATAGGTGATAGCTTCGAAAGATTTAAAGAAGACCCTGTACGAATATTAAGAGCTATAAGATTTAAGGCTAAATTAAATCTAAATATAGATAATAAACTTGGAAGAGATATGAAAAAGCTATCTTATCTTTTGAAAGAGATATCTTCAGGAAGAAAATACGAAGAAACACTCAAGCTGCTTTTAACAGGTAACTCTCAATCAATAATGTCGGAAATGCAGAATCATGATCTATTAGATTACTTGCTACCTTTAACAAAAGACTTTCTTAATTCAAAAAAAGATAAAAGATTTATTTTTAATGTTCTAAAGAATACGGATGAAAGATATAAACGAAATAAAACTCTGACTCCTTCCTTTCTTTTTGCAGTTTTATTATGGCCTGCCTTAATAAATAAAACGGGCTCTTTAAATTCTAAGAAAATTAAAATTCATAACATTTCTCGAGCAGCCAACCTTGTTCTAAAAAAACATAATCAAGATTGTTTTATTCCTGCCAGGATTCAGCAATCTATTAAAGAGACCTGGGAACTTCAGGCAATGCTATTGAAAATACCTGAGAAATCTAAAATTGCACTTAAACACAAAAGGTTCAGGGCTGGTTACGATTTCTTGCTCTTGAGAGAAAAATCAGGCGAGAATCTAGGGGGTGCTGGACAGTGGTGGACAAAAAAAATAGCTTATTAACAATATTATTTTTTTAGCAAAAAATAAGCTATATTTATCAAACCTAAGTTTATGCAAGAACAAAAAGTAGATTTAAAAAAATTTGAAAAATTACCCAAATTCATTGCCGTTGAGGGTCCTATAGGCGCAGGAAAGACTACACTAACTAAGCTCTTAGCAAACTCTTTTGGCTATGACACTTTTCTAGAGCAGCCTTCTGAAAACCCTTTTCTACCAGACTTTTATGTCAATCCATCACAGGCTGCGCTTGGAACTCAGCTGTTCTTTCTCTTCCAACGTGTAAAGCAAATACAAGAACTTAAACAGGAAGACATATTTTCTTCTAATAAAGTTTCAGATTTTCTGTTAGACAAAGACAAATTGTTTGCAAAAGCCACTCTCTCCGCAGAAGAACTAAAACTCTATGAACAAATTTATAATTATCTTTCAATAGATTTACCGACACCTGACTTGGTCATTTATCTTCAAGCTGAAACGAAAACATTATATGAAAGAGTCATGCACAGAGGTATTGAAATGGAAAAAACTATAAGCTTTGATTATCTAGATCTATTAAATGAAACTTATAAAGAATTCTTCTTCGATTACGAAAGATCTCCTGTGCTAATAGTAAATTCTGATTATTTGGATTTGCAAGCAAATAAAAGTGACTACAATCTCCTCTTAGGAAAACTACTAGATTATTTTAATAAGCCAGAAGGCACTAAAATGTATTTCAATCCTTCACCTTCATTAATTTAGAAGCTATGAAAAAAGAAAAAATTTACAACCCCTCAAAAGATATTTTAGAAAACTCTAATGTTACGGAAACAGAATTTGAAAAACTTTACGAACACTCTATAAATGATCCTGATAGTTTTTGGGGCACACAAGCTAAAACACATTTAGATTGGGATGTTTCGTGGGATGAAGTCCAAAGAAGTGATCTTGCTAAAGGAGAAGTCTCTTGGTTTAAAGGCGGAAAATTGAATGCCACAGTAAATTGCATAGATAGGCACCTCAAGGATAAAGGGGAGAAAATAGCTTTAATCTGGGAAGGAGATAATCCAGAAGAATCTAAGCATATCTCCTATAAACAACTTCACTTAGAAGTCTGTAAATTTTCTAATATCCTTAAAAAAAGAGGTGTTATGAAAGGTGATCGTGTGTGTATTTATATGCCAATGATTCCAGAAGCAGCTTATGCGATGCTTGCGTGTGCAAGAATTGGCGCGGTTCATTCTGTTGTGTTTGGTGGATTCTCTCCTGAATCCTTAAAAGATCGTATTCTGGATTCTGACTGCCAAACTGTTATTACGGCTGATGAGGGTTTGAGAGGAGGGAAAAAGATCCCTCTTAAAAATAACGTTGATGAAGCTTTATTGGCCTGTCCAAATGTTCATACTGTTCTAGTTATAACGCGAACTGGTGCTGAAATTTCATGGAATGAAGAATGTGATGTCAGATATGAAGAAATAATAAAAGGAGTTTCTGATCAGTGTGAACCAGAGTCAATGGAATCAGAGGATCCTTTGTTCATTCTATATACATCGGGATCAACCGGAAAACCAAAAGGGGTTCTCCATACTACTGCCGGATATTTACTTCAAACCGCCATGTCTCACAGGATGGTTTTTGACTATAAAGATGAAGAAGTATATTGGTGTACAGCTGATGTTGGTTGGGTAACTGGCCATTCTTATATTGTCTATGGTCCCTTAGCGAATGGCGCAACCTCATTGATGTTTGAGGGTATCCCCACCTATCCTTCTCCTTCAAGATTCTGGGATGTTATAGATAAACATAAAGTAAATATTTTCTATACCGCCCCAACAGCTCTTAGGGCACTAATGGCACAAGGAGATGAATACGTTCTGTCTTCTTCAAGAAAAACATTAAGAATTCTAGGTACAGTAGGTGAGCCCATTAATCCAGAGGCATGGGAATGGTATTTTAAAACTGTAGGTGATTCATCATGCCCTATAGTTGACACTTGGTGGCAAACTGAAACTGGAGGGATGATGATAACTCCCATTTCAGGATTTACTCCAATGAAGCCAGGAAGTGCAACAAAACCATTCCTTGGAATTGAACCCGCACTGCTAGATGAAAATGGAAAAGAAATTCAAGGAGAAGGATCTGGGAATCTTGTCATAAAGTCTAGTTGGCCTTCTCAAATCAGAACAGTATATGGGGATCACAAAAGATGCATAGATACATACTATTCAATGTATCCGGGCTACTACACCACTGGCGATGGAGCTAGAAGAGATTCAGATGGATATTATTGGATCACAGGAAGAGTAGATGATGTGTTGAATGTTTCTGGGCACAGACTGGGTACCGCAGAAGTTGAAAGTGCTTTAGTTCTGCATGGTGATATAGCCGAAGCGGCAGTTGTCGGATACGAACATCCGATAAAAGGGCAAGGAATATATTGTTATGTTACTTGCATGTCTGGAATACATCCAGATAATGAGCTCAAGTCAGAACTAATACAACTTGTTGCTAAAGAAATTGGAGCAATAGCAAAACCTGATATTATTCAGTGGGCTCCTGGTCTTCCTAAGACAAGATCTGGAAAGATCATGAGAAGGATTTTAAGAAAAATTGCGTCTAATGAAATTGATAACTTGGGAGACACAACAACTTTAGCCGATCCTTCGGTTGTTGATGAATTGATAGAAAATAGGGAGAATAGCTAATGTCATTAATGGATCTATTAAATAAAAAAGATATTTTACCACTAGAATCCGAAGCACTTCATGGAAGAGATGAAGAAGTCGAAGTTCCATCTGAACATTTTGTTAAAGGAACACCGTTAAAGGGTCCATTTGCTGATAATTTGCAGATAGCTGTTTTTGGTATGGGATGTTTTTGGGGAGTAGAGAGAAGATTTTGGGAGCTTGAAGGAGTTTTCTCAACTTCTGCCGGCTATTCAGGCGGGTTTACTAAAAATCCAACATATAGAGAAGTCTGTACTGGAATGACAGGACATAATGAGGTTGTTCTTGTCGTGTATGACCCGGAATTAATTAGTTATGAATCGCTTTTAATAACTTTTTGGGAAGATCATGATCCTACACAGGGCATGAGGCAAGGTAATGACCAGGGAACACAGTATCGATCGGGTATTTACTATAATACTTCTGAAGAAAAAGAACTTATTGAATCGACTAAAAACAAATATCAATCACAACTTGATTTAAACGGATTGGGAAAAATAACCACTGAAATCAAAGAGCTGGATCACTACTTCTATGCAGAGCATTATCATCAACAGTACCTAGCAAAAAATCCTGATGGATATTGTGCTTTAGCAGGTACTGGTGTGAAAATTAAATAGCATCATTCCAAATATACTCTTCTCCATCTTTAGTGATAATTTCATCTTCTTCTAGCTTAATTAAATGAGCTAGAAGAGAAGCTTTCGCTATAGGGAAAAGGGAAGCATCAACATCATCATAGACCTTTTCTACAAGAGAATCAGGGGTCCCTCTCGAGACTGCTTTTAGTGCAGAAAAAACTTTCTTTTCTCGTTCAAGTCGATGATTAATTATCCAGTCAGCAACCTGATGAGGACTCTCTAGAACTTCTCCATGGCCAGGAGCGATCTTTTCAATATCATAGTCTTTTAATTTTTCAAGTGACTCTAGATACTGTTTCATATTACCGTCAGGAGGTCCTATAACTACAGTTGATCCATTCATAATATGGTCTCCAGTAAAAATAAACTTTTCTTCTTTTAAAATAAAACACAAATGATTAGATGCGTGACCTGGAGTGTGTACAACCTCAAGACAATAATCTTGTTCTTTAATTAGTTCGCCATCTTCAAGAATTCTTTGAGGATTAAAAGTAGTATCTTGATTTTTTGAAGAACTTGTCAGCATACCGTAAGCAGGTATATCTAGCTTTTCTTTCAGTAATCTGACTCCAGGTGAGTGATCTGGATGAGTATGTGTAACAAGAATTTGCTTAATATTCTTCGCAGCGGAAAGGATAGCATCGATATGTTCTGACATAGCAGGCCCGGGATCGATAACGGTTACCTCGTCATTTCCTACTAAGTAAGTATTGGTACCAGGTCCAGTAAAAACACTCCCATTACCTGCTGTAATTCTTCTAATTAAAGGACTTATTTGAACGACTTTTTCCGCTTGCATTTAATGCTCCTCATATCCTTTATCGCCAGGGAGCAGTCCCACCATCTTACCGTCTTCCATAAAAAACTTAGGTTCTATAGTTGGAATGGTTGTTGGATCTATGGAGGACTTGTCTTTAAGCAATTGTTCAACGTTAGAATAGCCACAGATGCTCTGTAAATTCTTAATTGTTGGCATTATAAGTAATAGCTCTCCTTCTTCTTGTTTCCTAAGAGCTTCTTCAGGTTTGATCCAAAGGCTGTTGACGCTTTCTGATCCATCATGAAGCCCTTCTTGCCCACTAGGAGATATGGCTACAAAAAATCGGGTTGTGTATCTTCTCTTTTCAATCTTGGGAGTTATCCAATGTGCCAAATATGCCAATCTGTCAGTTGCCAGTGTAAGACCTTCTTGTTTACACATGTCTTCTAGAACAGGCTCACCGGCATTAAGTCGGTTTCTGTATTCAACGAATCTTTTTCTTTCATCGGCATCTGAAGGATTAAATACAGAGCCATCATCCTTATACGCAATCAATATTCCTGCCTCTTCAAAGCACTCTCTAATACAGGCAATCCAATAAGCCAGACCACCCCTTTCCTCTCCCAGAATGCTCGAAAATTCTTGATCAGAAGCTCCAGTAGATATAGTTTCCATTTGACCTAGACCGTCTTCAGCATCAACTTTGCCACCTGGAAATACAAATGCACCTCCAAAATTTGCTTTTGAAGCTCTTTCTACCAAAAATACTTCTATACCCTCCTCGCTGGAATCTCTAACTAACAAAACTGTAGCAGCTGCCTGAGGAACTGTTGGCGCCTCATTTGGATCTGCCATTTGTGTATTCGCACCTTGTAATGGATTTTTCATAAATCGTCCTTATTTTCCATGATTATAATAGACTAGCGTCTTTTAAAACTTAATTAACTATAAATTTATTTCAAAGGAATGTCTAAATGGTAGATTCATATCCACAATGGTTCAAAGAAGCTTTGTCAGTTAACAAAGAGCAGAGAAGTATAGAGATTGAAGGGGCACTCATTTCTTACCAGAAATGGGGTGATAGCTCCAAGCCAGGAATGGTTCTAGTTCATGGAAGTGGAAGTCACTCTCATTGGTGGGATTTTATTGCACCTCTTTTACTCGAAGATTTTCAGGTAAGTGCAATTGATCTATCTGGAATGGGCGACAGTGAACATAGGGAAGATTATTCTCCAGAGCTTTACGGAAAAGAAATATTATCAGTAGCAGAGGATAGTGGATTTTTTGAAAACGGTAATCCCATTATTTGCGGTCACAGCATGGGAGGGTTCATGAGTGCTTATGCTGGCCTTATATCTAATAAAAAACTTGGAGGAGTAATTATGGTGGATTCGCCAATTAGACCTCCGACTTATGATTACTCGACCCATGTTAGGAGTGGTCCTATTAGGAGAATAAAAACTTATCCAGACAGGGAGACTATTCTCGAGAGATTTAGACTGACGCCTGAGCAGGAATGTGAAAATGATTACCTGGTAAGGTATATAGCTGAATGGTCCGTAAGAGAAGTAGAAAATGGATATCAATGGAAATTTGACGATACTATTTTTGATAAATTAGGTTTTTCTCATATGACCAAAAATCAAGCTTTTGAATTGGAATGTAATCTAGGAGTCATATATGGAACTGAAAGCAATATGATGACAGAAGAAATTCTTAACTTTATAAAGGACAATGTTCCAGATAATACGCCTATGGTAGCTATAAAAAAAGCTGCTCATCATATTTTACTTGATCAGCCTTTAGTTCTGGCTGATACCATTAAGGACATGGCAAGGAAATGGATATAAAGAAGTGATAAGAACGGTATTCCTTTTTTTATTTCTTTACTTTTCCTTCTCTATTCATAGGTCTCTGCAAAAGGAAGAAATTTCTTACGGTTGCACATCGATCAGTTTGCTGATGTTTGTAGATGTGATGCTAGTCCTTTTAATCTACTATACTTTTTTTGATTAAATTATTTTCTTGGTGGTAACCCTTTTATCAGATTAAGAGATCTTACTGGAGCCCCTTCTCTCCTAAACTTAGACAGCTCTTGATATTCAGGATCGTTGTACCATCCATCTGCAGCCTCCTCTGAGGGAAAAGAGAATATAATGACCCGTCCACCCGTTAAAGGTTCTGAACCTTCGAGATGCCTAAAAGAGTCATCAAAAGTTAAGAATTCACCTCCATGCTTCTTTAAAATAGGGAAAAAACCTTTCTCATATTTTAAGTAAGTATCTTTGTCTTCTATTTCCAGGTTTACAACCATGTAAACTTTCACATCTTCCATTTTTTTCCTTAAGCTTTTACTGACTGAAGTCTTCCATCTATTATTTCTTCTGCCTCTGAAACCAGCCTAGAAACCATCTCTTTGCAAGTCGGTACATCCTTAACCCTTGCAACAGAAATACCTGCAGACCAAATACCATGTTCTAAGTCACCCTCTTCAAAGACAACTCTTCCTCTTTGGCCAGCTACAAGATCTTTAACATCTTCGAAGGAAGCTGTGCCTGTTGATTCAATATCTACTACCTGATCAGATACTGAGTTCTTAAAAACTCTTGCGGTATTGTGCATCGTCCTAAACATTAAATTCGTTGACAACTCATCAGCCTCTGTCATCTTATCTTTTACATTCTGATGAATACCAGCCTCCTTAGTAGCCATAAATCTAGTTCCCATAACAATGGCTTCTCCGCCTAAAGCTAGAGCTGCGACCATGCTTTTAGCATCACTGAATCCGCCACAACCTGCAACCGGTACATCTAAAGCTTCGGCTGCTTGAGGTAATAAAACCAAAGAAGGAATATCATCTTCTCCGGGATGTCCTGCGCACTCAAAACCGTCTATTGTTATTGCACTTACTCCTACAGATTGTGCCTTTAGCGCATGCCTGACAGACGTACATTTATGTATAACCTTCACATCGTACTCTTTAAAAAGTTCCATAAAAGGCTCAGGACTTCTGCCTGCAGTTTCTACAATCTTTACTCCTGATCCAACAATAGCCTGAGCATATTCTTCATAAGGCGGAGGATTTATAGTTGGTAAGACAGTTAGATTTACTCCAAAAGGTTTATCTGTCATTCCCCTAGTTCTTTCTATCTCTTTAACAAGATCCTCAGGTGTAGGTTGAGTTAAAGCAGTTAAAATTCCCAATGCTCCTGCATTGGATACCGCTGATACCAGTTCTGCATATCCAACCCATTGCATACCCCCCTGTATGACCGGATGTTCTATCCCAAATAAATCTGTAATTCTAGTTTTAAGCATCTGTTCCTCTCCATGATTTAATTCAATGTATTTCAGTTTATAAGAAAGATAGTAAGATACTTCAGTTAAATCAAAAAGAAATACTTTATGGCTGAAAAATTAAATCTTTTTATCAATGGTGAATTTGTTAAAAGTGAAACAAAGAATTGGATTGAAGTTCTAAATCCTGCTACCCAAGAAGTTCTGTGCGAAGCACCTTGTGCAACTAATGAAGAAATTGAACAAGCGATAGCTTTTGCAAAAGAAGCCTTTCATTCTTGGAGAGAAACTCCTCCTCCAGAGAGATCTAGGGTGATGATGAAATATCAAGATCTTCTTAAAACCCATCAAAATGAGATTGCTGAAATTCTCAGTAAAGAGAATGGTAAGACTTTTGAAGATGCTAAAGGTGATGTTTGGAGAGGTATAGAAGTGGTAGAACAAGCGGCAAATATTACTCCTCTGCTCATGGGAGAGACTGTTGAAAATGTTGCTAGAGAAATAGATTCATATAGTTACGTCCAATCGCTTGGGATTTGTCTAGGAATTACTCCATTTAATTTTCCAGCGATGATTCCTTTGTGGATGTTTCCCATGGCAATTGCATGCGGTAATACTTTTATCTTAAAACCCTCAGAACAAGATCCCATGACAGCAAATAAGCTTGCTGAATTATTCATGCAAGCAGGTGCACCAGCAAATCTTTTACAGGTTATACATGGGGGAAAAGAGCAAGTAGACAAGCTTATAAAACACCCCGAAATAAGAGCCATCTCGTTTGTTGGATCAGTACCTGTAGGACAATACATTTATAAGACAGGTACAGAACATCTTAAAAGAGTCCAATCTTTTGCAGGAGCGAAGAATCATATGGTTGTGATGCCAGATGCAAATAAGAATAAAACTATTGATAGTTTAGTTGGTTCTTCGGTAGGAGCAGCAGGTCAGAGATGCATGGCGATAAGTGTTGCGGTATTTGTTGGCTCTTCAAAAGAATGGATCAATGATCTCAAGGATGAAATGGAAATTGTAAAACCTGGTCCTTGGAATTCAGAAGAGTCAGGTTTTGGTCCTGTTATAAGCCCTCAGGCTAAAGAAAAGATTATTGGCTTAATAGAAAGAGGAAAAGGCGATGCTGATTGTCTGATAGATGGTAGTTTATGTGAAGTTGAAGGGTACCCAAATGGAAATTGGATTGGCGCTACTCTTTTTTCAAAAGTTAAAACTGATTCAGAAATATACAAAACGGAAATATTTGGACCTGTTTTGCTTTGTATTGAGGTTGATACTCTTGAAGAAGCAATTAATTTGATTAATAAAAATCCTTTCGGAAATGGAACATCTATATTCACAGCATCTGGCAGGTCTGCAAGAAAATTTAGACATGAGATTGAAGTAGGTCAAGTTGGTATTAATGTACCTATTCCAGTTCCTCTACCCTTCTTTTCATTTACAGGCTGGAAACAATCTTTCTACGGAGATCTCCATGCTTACGGTAAACAAGCTGTCAGGTTTTATACTGAGACAAAGACTGTAACTGAGAGATGGTTTGAAGAAGATGAAGAAAGTACTAAAAACTTAACCATAAATTTGGAGTAGTTCATGGATTTCGATTTAACGTCTGACCAAAAGAATTATAGGGACTTAGCAAAGAATTTCTCAGATAAAGAACTTAAGCCTTTTGCTGCAATATGGGATAAAGAAGCTCTCTTCCCTAAAGAAACTTTAAACAAGGCTGGTGAACTTGGTTTTCTATCACTTTATGTAGATACAAATTTAGGTGGAATGGGATTAGGCAGACTAGATGCTTCAATTGTCTTTGAACAGTTAGCACAAGGATGCACAAGTACAACTGCTTTTATGACGATTCATAACATGGCTATTTGGATGGTCAGTAAATTTGCTTCAGAAAAACTTAAAAATGAATGGTTTCCGCAACTTAGTACAGGCGAAAAACTTGCATCTTATTGCTTAACTGAGCCAGGGTCAGGCTCTGATGCCGCCTCTTTAAGAACTACAGCCACAAAGGATGGGAGTGACTTTATTTTGAATGGATCAAAAGCTTTCATATCAGGATCAGGTGCTACTGACTGTCTCATTTTAATGGCTAGGACAGGTGAGGCTGGTTCCAAGGGTATTTCTTGCTTTCTAGTGCCGGCCGACTTACCTGGCATCGAATATGGGAAAAATGAACCTAAGATGGGATGGAAAAATCAACCAACTAGATTGGTGTCTCTTACTGATGTAAGAATTTCTAAAGATAATTTAATTGGTGAAGAAGGTAATGGCTTTAAAATCGCTATGCAGGGCCTTGATGGGGGCAGAATAAATATTGCTACTTGCTCAATTGGTACTGCACAATCTGCTTTGGAAGAGGCACAGAATTATATGAATGAAAGAGAGCAATTCGGAAAGAAAATATCTGAATTCCAGGCTATGCAGTTCAAGATAGCTGATATGGTCACTGACCTTGTTGCGGCTAGAACTATGACTCGTTTAGCTGCTTATAAAATTGATAAAGGAGATGTGGAAGCAACGACCTACTCCGCAATGGCTAAAAGATTTGCTACTGATGTTGGTTTTAATGTTTGCAATGAAGCCTTGCAAATTTTTGGAGGATACGGATACATACAAGAATATCCTCTTGAAAGACATGTAAGAGATGTAAGAGTTCATCAGATCCTAGAAGGAACTAATGAAATTATGAAAATGATAATTGGCCGCAGAATGGTAATGGAAGATGCTGCCTCAATAATTCAATAAGATTATGACTGATAAATTAATACTCGAAAAAATAGCTAATACAGCCAAGATTACAATAAATAACCCTAGTGCTAATACATGGGACCTTGAGAGTCTTTCAGGATTAGAAGAAATTATTAAACTACTTAATCAGGATGATGAAATCTTTGCTTTAGTTATCACCGGGCAAGGAGAAAAATTCTTTTCTGCCGGTGCGGACCTTAAAGTTTTCCATGAAGGCGGAAAAGAGGCAGCAAAAGAAATGAGTAATGCTTTTTCAAAAGCTTTTGATGCTCTAAGTAAATTTAGAGGTGTCTCTATAGCTGCTATAAATGGATTTGCTATGGGAGGAGGATTGGAGTGTGCTTTGGCCTGCGATATAAGAGTGGCTGAAGAAAAAGCCTTACTTGCTCTACCTGAACCTAAAGTAGGTTTATTGCCATGTGGAGGAGGTACACAAGTTCTGCCTAGGTTAGTGGGAGAAGGTTGGGCAAAAAGGATTATTTTAACTGGAGAGCAAATCAAAGCTGATCAGGCAGTTAGAATTGGTTTAATTGAAGAAAAAGTGGAAGATGGAAAAGCCTTAGAAACCGCTATGTCAATGGCCAGTTCAGTCGCAAATCAGAGCCCTAGTAGTATTGCACAATGCAAAGAGTTAATTCATAAAGCTCGTCTCTCTAAAGAATCGTATAAAGAAGAATTGGAACCTTTCGTAAATTTATTTGACACAAAAGATCAAAAAGAAGGTGTTGAAGCCTTCTTGGATAAAAGAAAACCCAATTGGCAAAATGCCTAATGAAGAATTATTAGTAGAGATATTAGAGTGTCAACATGATACTAAAGTTGGTCATATAACACTCAATTCTCCCGAGACATTGAATTCGTTAACTATGAATATGGTTAACAAAATCTCTAATCTATTAGATGATTGGGAAGTTGATCCACAAATTAAAATGATCTTAGTAAGTGGATCAGGTGAAAAAGCATTTTGTGCTGGTGGTGACATAAGGGCGCTATATGAATCAATGTGTTCGCCAGAAGGTCCTGTTTTTGCAGAATCATTTTTTGAATCAGAATATAGATTGGACTATAAACTCCATAATTTTTCAAAACCTATAATCTCCCTTTTAGATGGAATTGTAATGGGAGGTGGAGCTGGTCTGATGTTCGGTAGTTCTTATAAAATTGCAACTGAAAGAACAAAGTTTGCTATGCCAGAAATTGGTGTTGGTTTGTTTCCTGACGTTGGCTTTACATCCTTAATAAAAGACCTACCTGAAGGTCTTGGTCTCTACATTATGCTGACAGCCTCGCAACTAAATGCTGCTGATATGCGTTTCTGTAATTTAGTTGATAGTTGTTTAAGCTATACAAAAATGCAAGATTTCCTTTTGGATGTTCTTGAGGTAGCTTGGCAGGACGATGTTGATGAAAATTTAGCTCTGCTTGATTCAATATTGAAAAGAAGTTCTTATTTAAAAGAAGTAGAGAACTTCCCTTCCAGTAAGGTTGAAGGTGAGTTAGAAAAAATTCAATCGATGACTAATGAAGACAACCTTATAAAAATCGTAGATAACATAATGGGTCATGCAATAGAAGATGAATGGTTTACGAGAGGAAAAGAATCGCTCAAGAAAGGGAGTCCAACCTCAGCGCATTTAATCTGGCTGCAGCATTTAAATTCTTCAAGTCTTAGTTTAAAAGAGGTATTTAATTTTGAGCTTAACTTAGCTATACAGATTACTAGAATGGGTGACTTCAAAGAGGGTATCAGGGCTTTAATTATCGATAAGGATAATAAACCTAAATGGAAATATGATTCCATTAAAAATGTTCAACAGGCATGGATAGATAAACATACAGACTTAGCTTGGGAGATAAATCCTTTGGAGGATCTTTAAAAATGAAAAAAGTTGGTTTTATAGGTTTAGGAAATATGGGCTTACCGATGGCCAATAACATCATAAAGGCAGGCATTGAAGTAAAGGCCTTCGATTTATCTGCTGATGCAATGCGAAGAGCGGAAGAATTAGGGATGGCAACTAAAAATCATGCCTCAGAGGTTACAGAAAATATTGATGCACTTATTACTATGCTGCCGAATGACAAGGCTGTTGAAAATATATACTTGAAAGAGGATTTAATAGAACAAATTAGTCAAAATACTATTGTTATTGAATCGTCTACTATAAATCCCGAAGTTTCGATAAAGGTGTCTAAAAAAGCAACTGAGATGAATATTTCTATGTTGGATGCCCCTGTATCGGGTGGTGTTAAAGGAGCTGAGTCAGGTACTCTTACTTTTATTGTTGGAGGTGATGAAGCTGACCTTCAGAAAGCTGTTCCTCTTTTGGATATTATGGGAGATAAAACCTTTTATGCTGG
Source organism: uncultured Gammaproteobacteria bacterium (assembly GCA_913031395.1). GTDB lineage: Bacteria > Pseudomonadota > Gammaproteobacteria > Magnimaribacterales > Magnimaribacteraceae > Magnimaribacter. The sequence continues at coordinate 84,268 of CAJWDT010000002.1, read as the reverse complement.
TCAGGCAGGTGCAGGACAGATAGCGAAGCTTTGTAATAATATGCTATTGGCAATCCATATGTGTGGGACGGCTGAAACGATTGCGATGGGAGTTAATAATGGACTAGATCCAGCAGTTTTGTCGGAGATAATGAAAAATAGCTCTGGAGGCAACTGGTCTCTTGAAAAATATAATCCATACCCGGGAGTCATGAAAGGTGCTCCTGCAAGCAATAGCTACTCAGGTGGTTTTTTAAATTCCCTGATGCTTAAGGACCTCAACCTAGCTGAAGAATTAGCAGCTCAGTCTAAGTCTAATACTCCTATGGGGAGACTCGCTAAAGAGCTTTATGAAGAGCTAAATAATCAAGGCTTGGAAGGGCTTGATTTCTCTAGCATTCAACAAAATTACCTGGATAGTTAGATATATTGAATAAATTAATTAATGTTAGTTGACTTTTAGGGTATTTACCCTAATATTTAGGGTAAATACCCTAATGAAAGATTTATCTGAAAGAACAACTGCTTTATTTACTGACTGTACCAGAGACAAATTACTCAAAAATAGTCTTCAGCTTTTTAACAGAAAAGGTTTCACTAGTGTCACGACTGCGCTTTTGGCATCATCTGCAAAAGTTCGCGAGGGAACCCTTTGGTACCACTTCAAATCAAAAAAAAGTTTAGTTGAATCTCATATTGATCTTTTTAAAACAAATTTTGGTCTGAGACTAAATGCAGAAAGGAAGATTGATTTAGAAATCTTAGTCAAGCAGCTATTTTCTCAGTATTATTTTGATTGGGATTTCAGATATCTTCTTAGAGATGATCTTGCCAATAAATTTTCTAGGGATAAACCCATTTCCAAAAAATTAGATAATTTAACTCAATTGCGTTTCGATACAATTAAGCAAGATGCTCTCATTGCAAGAGATCTAGGTGTATTTGATTTCAAAGAGAATGAATTAGACGAACTTACCGAAATTATTTTTCTCATTGCCGATAATTGGTTTGCTCTCTCGTCAAAAAAATACCCTCATAAAGATGAAAATTTTTTAATGCAAAGAGGTATGGGGCTCTTAATTAAAGTTTCAGAACCTTACCTAAGCAAAGAATCCAAAATAATAATTAAAGATTTACATGGAGGAGCCCTAATATGAGTCGATTACATTTTTTCTTGTATAAAAGATCAATATTTTTGTTTTTCTATGTCGTGCTATTTGCATTATCGGGAGAAATTTCAGCAAATAAAGGGTTGGAGATTGCAGAACTTAGTGACAAGAATAACGAGGGTTATATAGATAGCTCTTCTTCTATGGTAATGCAATTAATCAACAAGAAAGGAGACATAGTCGAAAGGAAATTATCCTTTAAAAGACTTGAAGTGCCTGAAGATGGTGATAAATCGATAGCAATTTTTGAAAGTCCAAGAGATGTTAAAGGGGTTGCGATATTGTCTTATGCACATAAGGTAGATTCTGATGATCAATGGCTATATCTTCCTGCACTCAAAAGAGTTAAGAGAATAGCATCCAAAAATAAATCAGGCCCGTTCTTGGGTAGCGAATTTTCATTTGAAGACTTTTCATTTCAAGAAGTGGAGAAGTATGAGTACAAATTCATAGGGGAAGAAGCATGTTTAAATTTAACTTGTTACTTGATAGAAAGACGTCCCCTTGATCCCTACTCCGGCTATACAAAACAATTGGTATGGATTGATAAGGATAACTACCTTGTTCAAAAAATTCATCACTATGACAGAAAGTCTTTCCATCTAAAAACACAAACATTTGAAGAATATAAACTTTATGAAGGATTCTTTTGGCAACCTCACAAAGTTATGATGATGAATCATCAAAATGGAAAAAGTTCTGTACTTAAATTTCAAGATGTAAAACTTAATAATGGATTTACAGATAAAGACTTTTCACAGAATAGTTTAAGAAGATCTAGGTAGATGTCTCAGATTAAAACGCTTCTTGTTTTCATAATTTTCTCTGCTCCTTTAATGGGAGAAGTTATTGGAGAATTTTCCTTTGATAATAGATATTTCTTTAATGAAGGGGCACAAGGACAAAAGCAAAATCACAGTTCTTTCTCTATCTCTCCTGAAATATTCTTTGAAGAAGACAAAAGGATATTTCATTTTAAGCCCAAATTGAGAAAAGATAACGAAGATCCAGAAAGAAATCTTGTTGATGTTCAAGAATTGTATTTACTAGAGATTCTAGAAGATAGAGAAATAAAATATGGAATTAGCAAAGAGTTTTGGGGTGTTACAGAAACTTCCCATAGAGTAGATATCATCAACCAAACGGATAGTTCTGAAAGTTTTGATGGAGAAGATAAGCTAGGTCAGCCTATGGTGAAGATTTCTTTCGAGAGAGACTGGGGCCTATTAGATATATATGCACTTATTGGCTTTAGAGAAAGAACTTTTGTGGGACAAAATGGAAGACTGAGGTTGCCTATCGTTACCGATACAGATAATCCTTCGTACGCATCCTCTGCAAAGACTGCAAGAATTGATTTTGCAATGAGATGGGCAAACTACTTCGATAATTTCGAGATAGCTGTTTCGCACTTTTCAGGTACGTCAAGAGAACCTAGGTTTTTACCTTCGCCTAAGAAATTGAATCAAATTGCACCTCATTATGAAGTTATTGATCAATCAAGCATCGAAATGCAATATTTTCTAGGTAGCTTAGCCCTAAAAGGAGAAATTATTTCTCGTTCAGGTCAAGGAGATAGATTTTCTGCAGCTACATATGGCTTTGAATACACACAAGTAGGAATATTGGACTCGAGATTAGATCTGGGGTGGGTAGTCGAAGCCAATCATGATGATAGATTAAAGAGTTCTCCGGCTGTTTTGGGAACAAGACTAATTATGAACGATATTTCAGATACCCAAATATTATCTGGTTTTATATATGACGAAAGATCTGAAGAAATAGGATTTCTTCTGGAAGCGACTAGGAGACTGGGTGACTGTTGTCTTGTTTCTGTAGAGGGTATGTATTTTGATGATATTAATGAGGACAATAATGAGAAAAAGCTATTTAGTCCTTTTAAAGAAGATGATTTTCTAAGGATGGAATTCATTTATTATTTTGGAGATTAAGGAATGAGCAAAACTTACATTGCATCATGGATTATTAAGAATCGAATAATCTGTATTTTATTCAGCGTCCTAATTTTTGTGGGACTAACTCAAGGGACTACTAAACTTACTTTTAATCCTGATATGGAAACCTTTTTTCCAGAGAGTCATCCTGCCACTGCTCTTAATTCTGAGATTGATGAAACATTTCTTCCAACAGATAACATGGTCATTGCTATTAATGGTAAAGGTGAATCTATTTTTAATAGAGATACTCTTAATCTTATCGAGAACTTGACTCAAAAGGCCTGGGAGACGCCTTTCTCAATCAGGGTGGATAGTCTTACAAATTTCTCTTATGTTAAGTCAGAAGATGATGACTTGATTGTCGAGCCATTTATCGAGAATGCTCTATATCTAGATGATAAATTCTTAAAAGAAAGAGAACAGTTAGTTGAAGATGAAGAATCTATTTATGGTTTTCTCATCTCAGAAGATAAAGAAACCACAATAATAAGCATTGTGATTGACCCTCCTCAACCCAATAAAGAATTAAACCTTATTACAACAGTTGAATTCATTCTTAAATTTCTTGAAGAGGCTCGAGCGAATAACCCTGAACTTGATATAAGACTAACAGGTAATCCTTATCAGGAATATATAAGTCCTAAGATGGTACAAGCAGAAATGCCGGTCGTAATGCCTTTAATGCTTTTTTTGATATTTATATCTATCTTTTTCTTAGTTAGAAGCCTAGCAGCTGTTATTTCTACCTTCGCAGTGATTTTTTTGACAATAGGTTCTACCTTCGGGTCGATAGGTTTAATGGGAAATGCTCTTAATCAAATGGTAATTACTTTTCCAATCCTAATAATCACACTAGCTCTAGCAGACTGTATTCACCTGTTTAGTATTTATTTCCAACAAAGAACTCAAGGCAAGACAAGTGAAGAGTCTATGAGAAGGAGTTTGGAATTGAATCTGCAGCCCCTTTTCTTAACTACAGTCACAACTTGTATTGGTTTTTTATCATTTAATATTCTTGAAGTAGAGCCACTGAGGGATTTAGGTAATGGAATATCAGTAGGAGTATTTCTTGCTTTTGTATTTACAATTTTGTTCGTGGCACCAGTGATATCCTTTCTAACGATCAAAACACCTAATGCAACTCAAACTCAAACAAATTTCGCTAGAAAGATAGCTCAATTAAGTCTCTCTAGAGGCAAGATATTTATTTGGCTTGTCCCTGCAGTTTGTTTTCTTCTAATCTCTCTAATACCATTAAATGAGTTAGACGATAACCCTACTCAGATGTATTCAGATAGGTATACATCTTTTGGTCCTGATACATTATGGCTCGATGAAAAACTTGGAGTAACTTTTCCAGTTAGTTTTATGGCAGATTCTGAGAATGGTAGTGTATCGAATCCAGATTTCTTAAAATCCCTAGATAAATTCTCTATCTGGCTTGAAGAACAGGATGAAGTAAATCATGTCACTTCCTTGGCCAGAACTATGAAAACCCTTAACAAGAGCATGCATGGCGATGATATGTCATGGAAAATTATTCCTGATGACCAAGAGCTTTCTTCTCAATATCTTTTCTTTTATGAAATGTCCCTCCCGATGGGATTAGATTTGAATAGCTCAATTAGTCAAGATCGGGGCTCTACAAAGATAGCAGCAACCTTAGATGATATGTCAGGTAATGAATACTTGGCATTTAATGAAAAAGTTAATTCTTACTTGAAAGCAAATAATTTAAGTTCAATCATTTCTGAACCTGCAGGATTTAGAGTTGTTTTCTCACACATGAATAGAGTGATAGTTAACTCATTACTATTCGGTGTGGCGATCGGACTTACAATGATTACCCTAATTATTGGATTTTTCTTTCGTTCGAGTCTTTTTGGGTTTCTTTCATCCTTTCCAAATGTATTGCCAATCGGAAGTGCATTTGGAATATGGGCAATACTCTATGGTGAGGTTAGTTTCATGGTATCGATAGGCATGGGATCAACTTTAGGGATAATTGTAGATTTTACAGTTCATTTACTTAGCAAGTATGACTTAGCAAGAAAAGAGCTTGGCAAAAGTCCTGAAGAAGCAGTCTTTTTCTCTTTTGAAGCAGTTGGATTCGCTCTGATAGTGATGACCTTTGTACTGTCTATGGGTTTCGCTGTATTGCATATGGTAAATTTCATACCCCTTCATTACTTTGCTCAATTCTCAATCATTGCTTTTATCGTTGCATTGCTTATAGATTTTTTTCTTTTTCCAAATCTACTGGTTAGATTTGATAAAAGAAAATTTGATTAGGACCTTGTTAGATAGTATCCCGTTAGCCAGCAAGGTATGAGTGTTAAGGCTGCCACTAAAAAAGCAAAACTATAGTCTCCAGAGCCAAGAACTAGGGGTGCAATATTATTTCCAATTAACATAGAGATATTGCCAAAGCCCATAAATATTCCAAAGTTTGTTGCACTTGTGTTGCTAGTACAAAGAGCCATTAAAATTGAAAATATTAAAACTGACCATCCTGCGTCTACAGCATCAATACCAATAATAGCGATAGTAGCCAAAGTGTCAGGAGTATCCGAAGTAAAAGTACTAGATGCCAAAAATATCATTGCCTGACAGGTTATAAAAAAGAGCAAAAGAAAACGTTTTCCAAAATAAAAAGTTAAAAGTCCTGCCGATAAACCAAGCAGGCCACCAAGCCACATTCCTATAGGTCTTAAATAGCCTATGTCCTCTCCAGACCAACCTAAAACTTCAATATAAAATTCATTGTAAATTACATCAAAAATACCATAGCCAATATTTGAGAAAAGCATAAAAGTCATTGCCGCTAGAGCACTCATATTAAAAAGACTTTGGCTTACACCACTTACTAACTCTTTTAGGGTAAGTCTATTTTTATAAGACTCAGATTTTAAGCCGGCTTTGTAAGAAAGTTCATGAGAAAATAATGGGAACAAGAAAGTTAAAGACATTAATATTAATAAGATGGAAAAAGCTTCATTGACCCCATAGCCATAAAAGATAGAAGTAGCTAATGCCATGCCCGCACCCCTTCCTAAGGTTTTACTGCCCCACATAAAACCATTGGCATTGGCTAGCTGATCTTCCCTTAAGCTATCTGCAGCAAGGGCATCAATAGAGATATCTGAAATAGCAACAAATGCATTATGTAGAGTTAATAAAGCAATAAGAGTAAGGCTTACTGCCTTCACTTCTATAAATACTAAGGGCACCAAAGCTAGCATCATTGCTACTTGGCTTATAAGTATCCAGAATCTCCTTCTACCAAAACGGTTCAATGTAAATGAGTCTATTATTGGGCCCAAAAATACTTTCAAGGTCCAAGGAATCATGGTGATCGACAACAACAAAGAAATATCAGTTACTGAAGCTCCAATTGAAACCAAATAGGTGGTTAGAGCAAATAGAGTTCCTCCTGATAGACCCTGAGATAAATAAACAGCACTCAAGCTACCAATATGCCAGGCACTTCCTTCGCTCAAAACACGAGATTTAATTAATTCCATTTATTTAGTATTTAGTTAATTTATAGCGAAAGATTGTTTAATCAAATCATATGACCTGACTCTAGCCGACAAAGGCTCACAAATAGTAATTATCTTTAACTCTTCTGGATCTACTTTATCAAGGATAGGTTGAAGCTTTTGTCTGACAGTCTGTGGTGTGCCTACAAAAGTTCTATTATCGTTAGTAGCTATTAGATCTCCATTTATTGATTCTTTAGCTTCATAAAGTGTAGGAAAAGAGCCAAAAATTCCTTTTTGTGAGTTTTGTCTCCAGGCCGCTGCACTTAAAGATAGTTCCTCTGCTTCATTATCTGTATCAGCACATATAGAAAATACTCCTACACTAATTTTAGGTTCTTTAGCAAAGATAGAGGGCTGAAAATTATCCCGATACACCTCAGCAAGATCTATACATGAAGGATCTATAAAATATGCCAAAGACATCGGTAAACCAAAATGAGCAGCATATTCTGCACCTTGTCTTGAGGAAACCAATAGCCAAACCTCAGGAAGTTCACCAAGTCCAGGAGTTACATTTACGGTCTCAAAGGATTCGGTTGAAGAGACCGTTCCTTCTAAGAAGGATTTTAAGTCATTCATTTTAGTAGCAAAAAATTCAGGTCCAGTCGTCTTTGAACCATATGCCAGAGCACCTGCTTGATAAGCATCACTGCCTGGAGCCCTTCCGAGACCAAGATCTATTCTATTAGGGAAAAGGGATTCTAATAATCGGAAATTTTCTGCGACCTTATAAGGACTGTAATGCATTAACATAACGCCACCGGAACCTATTCTGATCGATTCAGTTTCTGAAGCTAGACTGGGAATTAAGACTTCTGGGGAGCAACCAGCAAAAGATGTTGAACCATGATGTTCAGCCAACCAAAAACGGGTTAAGCCTAATGAATCGCAGTACCTTGCAAGTTCTCTTGTTTCCTGAATGGCCTTATTTGCACTTGAATTAGAAAAGATAGGAGACTGATCAACGACACTTATCTTCATAGTCTCATGGGCCAATAGGCTTACCGTCTACAACTTGATCTAAATATTCAGACATTCCATAGCCTACTATTCCGTTATAAGTATATTCAGTCATTCCTTCTGTAATTCTTGTAACGAGGCTATCTCCATCAGGGGTATTTCTTCTATTTCTTAAAGGGATCAAAGATAAAACCCTTCCTTTAACTTCGTATTCATCATGATCAGTTCTTGCCCAGGCAGTAAAAGTTTTCTGGAAATTGTCATCATCATACTGAGTATCAATTTTACAATCTTTTATAGATTCATATTTACCATCTTTGAGGACTATGCCACCTCTTCTTTCTGAATCCTCACTTTGATGGACGATGCTAAACATAAATCCAATCTCATCGTTTATATTTATTGTAAGCCACCTGTACCATTCAATTGCCTGCCAGTACCTAGGACCCCAACTTTTATCTCTCAGACCAAGGCCATCAACAGTCCATTCTTCGCCATTAACTTTTATCGTTCCTTTTCCAGATGTATGTTGCTCGTAGTGCGCTTTTGAAAAACTTTTCTCGGGATCTGTTTCTAGAGAAGTACCATCTTTTCTAACAGCCTGTCCTCCAAACATTGGGGATATACCGCTAATATTAATATCAGCTTCGCATTCAACTCTAGGATTTTCTTTAAATGCCTTGCTAGGATTTAACATATCTTTAGGGTTATCAAGAAGCAGTATCTTTCCTTTGTACTGTACCCTCAGGCTTTTGAAGGGTTCTAAAACTTCAAATTTCATTCCTCCTGCATCAAAAAATTCATTAGTAGAAATTTCTGGTCTACCAAACATGAAACCTATCCTTCCATCTGGAAGATAGATACAACAAGTCATTTCTGCATAACCTTCATTTGGTCGGTTTCCTAATCTGAACCATCCGCCCATCTTCTTTTCATGATCAAAAACATTGAAGTACATACTTTCATTGTAATTAGAAGCCTCATCTGGCTCATGATTGAATTCATCTTGAGGTTCAAGTCTTATTTCAATATCACTCATTTGATTTCCTTTGTTGTTCTTTTATTGCCCAGTTTACATGCTCTTTCACAATCGCTGAAGAAGAGTCTTGACGAAAACTTAAAACCTCAAGAATATTTTTTGAATATGTTGCATTACCTAATGCAATAGCTATGTTTCTTAGCCATGACTCATAACCAGCTCTTCTAATTGGAGAACCTTCTGTTTTGTTTAAAAAGTCCTCTTCACTCCAACTGAATAATTCACAAAGCTCAGTGTCATCAAGGCCATGTCTTGGTAAAAAATCTTCTTCATCTGTGTAATGAGTGAATTTATTCCACGGACAAAATATCTGACAATCATCACATCCAAAAATTCTATTTCCCATTTTTGGTCTTAGCTCCTCAGGTATTGGGCCCTTATGTTCAATTGTAAGATAAGAAATACATTTTCTTGCATCAAGTTGATTGGGTCCTACGAAGGCATTAGTTGGACAAATATCGATACAGGATGTGCAAGAACCACAATGGTTTTCAGTATTCGGCTTATCAATAGGTAACTCTATGTCAGTATAAATCTCTCCAAGAAAAAAATACGACCCAGAGTTCTTATTCAAGAGTAATGTGTTTTTGCCAATCCATCCCAGCCCTGCTTTCTGTGCGATAGCTTTTTCTAAAACTGGAGCGCTATCAACAAATACTCTATTGGAATGAGAGGAATGTTCTTTAATTTTTTCTGCTAGTTTCTTTAATCTAGATCTCATTAATTTGTGATAATCTCTGCCTCTGGCATATCCGGAAACAAATGCTTGATTGTCACGGTCCAAAAGCTCTCTGCCGTTATAACCTTCTGGTAAATAATTCATAGTGACAGAAATAATTCTTCTAGTTCCTTCTACTAACTTATTAGGAAATTCTCTTTTTGAATTATTTCTTTCTAGATAGGTCATTTCTCCTTGATACCCATTTTCCAACCATTTATCTAAGTACCGCTGATCATCAGAAAGATTAACATCTGTTATACCCACAGAACTAAAGCCGAAATCTTTGGCCCAGCGCTTAATTTGATATGACAAATCAAGATTTAAATCTTCTGCTAGTAAATTATTCATTATTAAATTAGTAGAGTGTCTATCGTAGAGATATAATTTTCTAACACAAATCTTAAGCTAGAAATGAAACTATATACTGCCAGCGAAACAAGAAAAATAGATAACCTTGCAATAAAAGAAAAAGATATCTCTGGGTACTCTTTAATGCAAATAGCTGCTGAATTTTCTTTAGATGTAATTCTCAGAGAATTCTCTTCATTAGATGAATTAATTATCTTCTGCTCCAAAGGAAAGAATTCTGGAGATGGATTCCTTTTAGGAAGTTACGCAAAAGAATTTGGTCTTCAAGTCACAATAGTGATGAGTAATTCTGCTAGTGAATTAAAGGGGGTATCTAAAAAAGCTTTTCTAGAGATGAAAGAATCAAAAGTTAAGGTTATAACGACTAAATCTATTGGGAAACTTAAAGTATCTAATAATGCGGTTATCGTAGATGCATTAATAGGAACTGGGCTAAAAGGAATCCCAAGAAAGAATATAAAGGACTCTATTTTGGCGATTAATCAACTTGGAATTAAATTACCAGTGGTGTCCCTTGATATACCTTCAGGTGTGAATCCGGATACAGGAAGCGTGAATGACGTGTGTGTCTTTGCAGATATCACTGCAACTTTTGTTGCCAACAAAAGGGGTTGTTTTACTTCAGTTGGGAAAAAAGTTTCTGGAGAAATAATTTATTCAGAGCTAGATATACCAAGCAAAATTTTTTCTAATGTAGCTTCTACATCTTCACTCATTAGTCATGAAGATAAAATAGATAAAGTTGTTTACAGAGAAGAGGACAGTCATAAAGGACACTTCGGACACGTCGTTGTTATAGGTGGAGATATTGGTCTTGGAGGAGCAGGAATACTAGCATCTAAAGCTGCAGTATATTCTGGAGCAGGATTAACTAGTTTGGCTACCAGACCAGATCATGTGAGCGCAAGTTTAGTCTCTTGTCCTGAGGTAATGGTCATTGGTGTTAATTCAGGACAAGACTTAGAACAGTATCTTCTTAAGCCAAACGTTATTGCAATTGGCCCTGGATTGGGGCAAACCGCTTGGTCAGAACAAATGGTCCAAAGAGTGTTTTGGGAAGCTGAAAAAAGAGATGTTGCGGTTATTATGGATGCCGATGCGCTCAATCTTCTTAGTAAACTAAAACTATCTAGTAGATTACCAAAAAAATTGATTCTAACCCCTCATCCTGGAGAGGCGGCTAGATTACTCAATACAAATGTTGCAACTATTGAAGCAGATAGATTTGCTGCTGCAGCCAAAATCCAGCAGAAATTTAATGCTACTGTAGTTCTAAAAGGATCGGGAAGTATTGTCTGTCATAAAGCTAATGGTATTCAAAAATGGGGGCTTTGCGATGCGGGTAACCCAGGAATGGCTACTGGAGGTATGGGTGATGTGCTTACTGGAGTCATAGCCGGTCTATTGGCTCAAGGTTTAAGCCTGAAAGATGCTACTGAAGCTGGAGTTGATTTACATGCTAAGGCTGCAGACTTAGCCTCTCTAGAAGTGGGAGAAGCAGGACTTACTCCTAGTGATGTCATTGAAGAGCTGAGGCTAATTCTTAGATATGAATAGAGTTATAGTCACCTCTAGCGAAGATGAAACAATGTCAGCAGGGGAAGATCTGGCTAGGGAGATTAGAGAAATCAAATCTGATAGGTCCATTGTTATATTTTTAGAGGGTGAACTTGGTGCAGGAAAAACAACCTTCACAAAAGGAATTCTTAAAGGATTTAATTATGAAGAATTAGTTAAAAGCCCAACTTATAATCTTGTAGAGATACATGAGACAAAAAGCCATAAAGTATTCCACTTTGACTTGTATAGAATTTCTGAACCTATTGAACTCGAAGAAATCGGTATAGACGAATACTTAAAAGAGTTAAAATCAATATCGATCTTTGAATGGCCTAAGAATGGTGAAAGCTCTCTTCCGTCACCTGACTTCCATGTTCAAATATCTTACAAAGACACTGAACAGAATAATAAAAGAGAATTGCTAATTTCATGAATATAAATTCTTTAAGAGCCCTGCTACTATTAATTTCAATAGTAGTCATTAAGCCTATAACCTCAAATGAATCAGATATTTACTGCTTTATAGGGGATGCCGGTGAGGTTAATCCAACTCAAGCAGTGGTTGTTGAGGCGCTAGCCAATTCCGATTGTTCGGTAGTTTGGCATCTAGGTGATATTACACAACTGGGCGTTCAATCTATTAATGATCCAGAGCTACAAGAAAGTTTTCTAACCCCCTTCAAGCCATTTCTTGAGACAGAGATTCCTTTTTATCTTACTGTTGGAAACCATGACTACAAAGGCGACCCTGCTGTCTATTTAGAAGTCGCGAAAGATTACCCTTCTATCTATCATCCTAAAAATTTCTATACAAAACAGTTTGGTAAATTATGCTTTTTTGCATTAGACACAACTATTTTTGATAAGTTGTATTATTTTTATAAAAGAGGTGGTCAAATTAGATGGCTAGAGGAAGAAGTTGAAAGACTAAAGGATCAATGTGATTTTTCTATCGCTGTTGCTCATCATCCATTATTTAGTTCAGGTGATAGAGATAGAGCAAATCCACAATTAGCCATTTTCTTGGAAAACTATGTTTTTGGAACTTTTGATATTTACATAACAGGACATAATCATGTGTTGGCTGATGAAGGTGATCATAAAAAAACTCTTCAGCTTATAAGTGCAACAGGAGCCCTGCCAGGAGGATCTCCGTTAGAAACTGATAAAGGTAAGTTCAATATTGAGACTCCGGGTTATCTTAAAATGACTATTGATGACAATACAGCAAGATATGAATTTGTCAGCGCTGAGGATAATGAAATCTTATGGTCTAATATTAAGGTTGGATCAGGCTTAAGATAGCTAAACCTCTATTCTGTTTGAAACTTCTATAGCCAATGCCAAAGAAGATGTTAAACCTGGAGAAGCATAACCAAGGACATTTACATATTGAGCGTTATTTACTCCACCAGAATCTACCACAAAGTCCTTTATACCCTTAAGCTTCGGTCTGATACCAGAGTAACCAGGAGTAAGATCTTCCTCTTTTATTCCAGGCCAATAAGTCTGTACAGCTTCAACAAAATTTAATTTTTGGTCTTTTGAGAGACTGTAATCAATCTCATCAACGACAAAAGCGGAAGGTCCAAATCTTATTCCCTTACCCAAATCAATTGTCGCATGAAGACCTAAACTATTTTCAGTTGGTGTGGGGTAAATGAGGCTACCCAATTTTTCCTTACCCTGGTATGTGTAATACTCACCTTTTACATATTCTTCTTCATAATTATTTGTATCATTAATAAGATTTGCAATATGGACTGCATTGAGACCGGCTGAGTTAACTAGCACTTTAGAAATAACTAGGAATTTATGATTAGTATTTTTATCTTCAACAAGAATCTCAAAGCCATTCTTTGATTGAGTTACATCTAAAGTTTCATTACCGAGCAGTATGTTCCCACCTTGGCTTTGAAAGTCTCTACTCAATGAGTGTATGAAGGAATGGCTATCAAAAATTCCAGTAGATGGAGAAAAAATAGATTCGTTGTATCTCAGGAAGGGATATTTCGATTTCAATGAATCATCATACGTTAAATCATCAACGCCACATGCCATGCCATTTTCATAAACAGTATTTAGTTTTTCTGATTCTTTATCCGATGTAGAGACAATATATTTTCCACATCGATTAAACTCGATCCTTCTCTCCTTGAGATAATCATAAAGTAGCTCTTTACCTCTAAGGCAAAGCTTTGATTTTAAAGAACCCTGATCGTAATACATTCCAGCATGTATTACCTCAGAGTTTCTACTAGAAGTTTCTTGGGCAATTTGATTATTTCTTTCAATTAAAAAAATATTATCAAATTTAGAAGACAGTTCTCTTGCAATGGCAATGCCAGAAACTCCTCCTCCGATAACTAAGCAATCTACTTCAAATTTTTCTAATTTGCTCAATAGTTTTTAAAGAAATGTATTATATTTGCTGTTATGGTTGGGTACCTTTCTAGTATAGATATCTTGAATAAAAAAGTTTAGAAAAAATCGAATTTTAATGAAATTAAATTACGGAATCATAGGAACTGGGATGATGGGTTGCGAACATATCCGTAATCTCAAGAAAATACCAAACGTAGATGTAGTTGCCATTGCAGACCCCAATATGAGGTCTAGGGAATGGGCAAAACAGACATGTGGAGAGACTTTTGATCCTGTTCTATACCCAAGCTATGAAGAGCTTCTGTCTCAAGATAATATTGATGTAGTTGTAGTGGCCAGCCCAAACCACACGCACATTGATGTCATGAGAAAAATCTTTGAAACAGATAAACATGTTCTACTTGAGAAGCCAATGTGCACAAACTTATCTGATGGATTTGAAGTACTTGAGATGAGTAAGGAACACCAAGGTATTGTTTGGATTGGTCTGGAATACAGATTCATGGCACCTATTCAGTCTTTGATTAATCACGTGGAAGAGATTGGTGATATAAAAATGTTATCAATAAGGGAACATAGGTTTCCATTTCTACAAAAGGTTGAGAACTGGAATAGATTTAATAAAAATACAGGCGGAACCCTAGTAGAAAAATGCTGTCATTTCTTTGATCTCATGAATCTTATGATGCCCAGTAAACCAATAAAAGTTTATGCATCAGGAGGTCAATCTGTAAATCATCTAGATGAGCAGTATGATGGCAAAATTCCAGACATAATTGATAATTCATTTGTGCTTATAGATTATGAAGATGGTCAAAGAGCTATGCTTGATTTGTGCATGTTTGCTGAAGGAGGAAAGTACGAGCAAGAGATTATTTTGACCGGGGATAGGGGTAAATTGGAGACTCATATTCCTGGTAATGAGCTTTTATTAACAAATAGAAAATTAAATTCTCATAGCACGATAGAAATTAAAGAAGATGTAAGAGTCAAAGAAGTAGGCTTTCATCATGGTGCAAGTTATGTAGAGCATTTAGAATTGATAGAATGCATAAAAACTGGCAATCAACCTTTAGTAGATTGCTTGGATGGGCTGAATTCAATTATTCTGGGTATGGCTGCACAAGAATCAATCAAAACAGGTGAAGCGGTTAATCTAAAAGAGTTCTTAAAAAATTAAAATGAAATATAAATCTATAAAAGATATGCCACAAGTTGGCTTTGGACTTTGGAAAGTCCCAAAAGATGTTTGTTCGAATACTGTCTATAGGGCCATAGAGGCTGGGTACAGACATTTAGATTCAGCTTCAGACTATGCCAATGAAGAAGAAGTTGGTGAAGGTATAAAAGAAGCTATCGATCAAGGTTTATGTAAAAGAGAAGATCTATGGGTAACATCAAAACTATGGAATACCTATCATCATCCTGATCATGTAAAACCTGCTTTAGAGAAAACACTTCAGGATTTGCAATTAGATTATTTAGATCTCTACATGATTCACTTTCCTATTTCGTTGGAGTTTGTACCTTTCGACCAAAGATATCCACCAGAGTGGTTCAATGACCCAGATAGTAAAGAACCCGCAATGATTCCCTCTAGGGTTCCGCTCTCAGATACTTGGCATGCTATGGAGATATTAAAGAAAGAGGGTTTGGCTAAACATATTGGCATATGCAATTACTCCTCAAGTTTGTTGCATGATTTGATGAACTACTGTGAAACTAAACCTGAAATACTTCAAGTGGAGTCGCATCCTTATCTAACTCAAGAAAAGCTTATTCGTTTAGCAAAAAACTATGGACTTGAGGTGACGGCTTTTTCTCCTCTAGGCTCTTTATCATACGAGGAGCTAGGAGGCGCTGAAGAGAGTGAGTCTCTTCTAAAGAATGAGAGCATTCAATCAATTGCAAAAGATCTAGATGTATCACCTGCACAATTAATTCTAAGCTGGGCTTTAAACAGAGGAACTTCAATTGTAGTTAAGAGTTCTGATGAAGAACGCATGAAAGAAAATTTGGATGCTTCAATAATTAAACTAGACCCGTTCATATTAGATCAGATATCAGCCTTAAATATTAATAAAAGATATAACGATCCTGGCGTATTTTGCGAAGATGCCTTTAATACTTTCTTCCCCATCTATGAATAATCAAGTTTTCTTACAAGAAATAGAAAATGATTTAGGGCTATCAACTCCAGCTTCGGCAAAAGATTGGGTTAATGAAAACAAAGGTTCTGTTGAATCTCAACTTGAAGAATATGGAGCCGTTTTGTTTAGCGGGCTTCCAATAGAAAATGCTGAAGACTTTGATCTTTTCATATCATCTTTTAATTACGATACATTTACTTATGAAGAGTCCCTTTCAAATGCAGTAAGGATAAATAAAACCAATAAGGTATTCACAGCTAATGAGGCACCTAAAGAAATAGAAATTTTTCTTCATCATGAAATGGCCCAAACCCCCGTATACCCCAAAAATATTTTCTTTTTTTGTAAATCTGCTTCTCAGAATGGAGGGCAAACCCCTTTATGCCGTTCTGATCATCTTTATGCTGCAATTCTGAAAGAAGACGCGAAACTACTAGCTAAGTTTCAGGAAAATGGGGTCATTTATAATTCTGTAATGTCCAATGGAGATGAGTTGGTCTCTGGACAAGGAAGAAGTTGGCAAAAAACTTTAGGAGTGATATCTAAAGATGAAGCTGAGATCAGGCTCAATGATCTTGGTTATTCTTGGAATTGGATTGAGGGTGATAATTTATCTGTAACAACTAAAACATTTGCGGCTATCAAGGAATTAAAGGATGGTAGTAAATCATTTTTTAACCAAGTCCTGGCAGCTTCTTTGGGTTGGAAAATGAATTCAGAGGATGATCTCTTACCTGTCAAATTTGGCAATGATGAAGAAATACCTGAAGCAGGTATTCAAATGATTTCTGAATTGGCCAACTCACTAACCTTGCTTAGACATTGGAAGGATAATGATATTTTATTGATAGACAACTATCGAGTTATGCATGGTAGAAAGCCATATTCAGGAGAGAAAGACCGGGAAGTCTTAGTGTCATTAACTAATTAGAGATATTTTTTGAAGAATGCCCATACTTCTTCAGAAGCATTGATATCTTCATTCCCAGATCCAAAGTAATACCAGGCCAGAGGATTATCCCACCAATTAAATTTGATACCCGGCCATACATGACGACCATCTTCTATCCTATACATCCACACTTCCTCTTCAAGATCATCTGACCAATGTCTTGCAAAAAAAATATCATACTCTGCACCGGATTCTTTGCTGGTTATTTGTTTTACTGACTTATTAGTGAGTTGATATCTTTCAGCAAAAAAATCTATTGTGGAGGGTAAATCGTAATAAGCTCCCCAGCCTTCTTCGTTATTCAAGTCTCCTTCAAATAAAGAAATCTTATCCGCTGTTCCATGTATTTCAAAAACAGGAACTAGGCTATTTAACTCGCAACTGTCTTTTAATCCCTTCATGAGAACCCCTGCCACAGGTGCAACTGCTTTAAATAAGTCAGAAGATGTACAGGCTAATAGATAACTCATATCTCCGCCATTAGACATACCAGTAGCAAAAGCTTTCTTTCTATTAAGATTGAATTCTTGAGAAAGAGACCTTACTAATTCTCTTATAAATGAGACATCGTTAATCGTAGAGTCGTCATGAAATTCGTAACCTACATTAAAGAAAGTATTTCCATTAATGTCTTTGGTGCCTTGTGGGTAAACAGCTATAAAGCCCTCTCGTTCGGCAATACTATTCATACCAGAGTAGGCAGAAATTCCTTCTGCAGAGCCAGTGAAACCATGAATAATGAATACAAGCGGTGAATCTTCAGTTAGATTCTTAGGAATGTGGATTATGTATTCTCTTTCTATACCGTCATGAATAATTATCCTTTGGTCACTTAAGAGCGTCGAGGCATGAAATAAGAAACATGCAATTGCTAGCCTAATGAACATAATTTATCTCTCCTTGATGAAAATTTATCAAATTTTTTCCTAATTTTTCATAAAAAATAAAAGGATTGTGATCGACTTCTTTTGCAAGAAGAAATTCGTGGTCAATCTTTAATTCATCTAAATAAGACTTGTACTCTCTAATACTAGATAAGTTTGGATCTTCTGCTCCGGACCAGAGTAGTAACTTAGGAGTCTCCTTGCCTGACTCCTTATGCTTCTTAGCCAAGGAATAGGTATCATTCCCTTCTCCGACATAATAGACATCGGATTTCGCCCCTCTTGGGTCATTCTCATATCCTTTGTTGTCTTGTATCATTTTTTCAATCATATAAGACCCTCCTCCCGCAGAGACTGTTCCAAAAAGCTCAGGATATTTGAACATATATCTTGTTGCTCCTCGTCCCCCCTGCGAGAAACCTTCCAGACCTCTTCCTGATCTTTTTGCTATTGTTCGGTATGTTGCATCTATATGTGGAATTAACTCTTTTATAAAGATATCCTCGCCGTAAGAACCAATCTCATCGGAGTTGTAATGACTAAGTTCTCCACCATTTACAAAAATATATAAAGCAGGATCTAAGGATTCACTCATGATAAGTTCGTGAATGAGGGATGACAAAAAGACCGACCTTGCTTCATTGCCTGGTCTTCCGCCATGAAGGTAATAAACAGTTCTAAATTCTTTTTCTGGATTTTTAATATAAGAATCTGGAATATAAATGTAGTATCCAACTGGAATCTGCATTGAACTACTGATGAAAGATTCATGTTTTAACTGTTCAGGTAAATCAAATCTTTCACTTGCCTGATTCTCCCAAGCAAATTCTTTAGAGAACTCTCTCACAAAAGATCTTAACTCTTCGTCACTGGCAATGCCGTCTCTATCAAAATCTATAAGTGAGAATCCCAATCCAGGCCACTCTGATTTTATGATTTGACCATCAGAATTTTCATCTAGTTGTTTGATGCTATAGATAGCGATTTCTGTGCCTACAAAAGCTAGGATCGTTTTATATTGAAAAGCTATTGTTAGAAGGAACAGACTTAAAAGGATCCATCTGACTTTCATTATTTACTTACCGCGTAACCCCAAAAGTTATATCCAGCTATCTTGGGTGTATTAGGAAGATACATTTCCTCCATCTCTACAATGTCGAAACCTGATTCTTGGATCAATGAGGGAATATTTCTATTAATATTACAGCCTCCTGCAATCTTTCCCCAAAAAGGATTTATTCTTTTTTGCCATTTTCTTATATTGTCATCAGGAGCGACTCCATGTTCACAAAAAATCATCTTTCCTTGGTCTTTAAGAACTCTTCTAATTTCTGTATTGGCTCTGATTACTTCGGGGATAGTACACATGGTGTAAGTTATTAAAACAGAATCAAAATGATCATCTGGCAAAGGAATTTCTTCTGCTCCAGAAGATATGAAGTTAACCTTCATGCCCTCTTGTGTTGCAACTGTTCTAGCCATTCCACTGAGCTCCTCAGAAGGGTCTAAACCCCAAATTTCATCTACTTTAGTCTTGTCATAGAAAGGAAGGTTAAGACCTGAACCGATACCAATTTCAAGCACCCTCCCTTCGGCTAGAGGAACTACCTTCTCTCTTTGGCGGGCAACTGGTTTTGATCCACATGCACAATTGAGAAATTTTGGCAGAACATATTTTTCATATAGACTCATATAATAAATCTAATACTTACAAGGATTAAAGGCAATAACAATGGATCAACACTTAGAAAATAAAGTATGTTTAATAACCGGTGCTACAAATGGAATTGGAGAAGAGTCAGCAAAAGAACTCAATAAAATGGGTGCAGAAATAATCTTTATTGCCAGAAGTGAAGAAAAAGGAAATAAACTAAAAGAGCAGCTATTAAAAGATTCTGGACGCGAAGCTACAATGATAATTGCGGATCTGTCCTCTCAAGATCAGGTAAAAAAAGCTGCAGAAAAATTCCTAGCTCTCAATAAACCTTTAGATATTCTTTTGAATAATGCGGGAATAATGAATCGAGAAAGAAATGAAACAGTTGATGGACTAGAAGAAGTTTTCTCAGTTAACCATCTTGCTTACTTTACTTTTACTTTAATGCTTGCGGAAAAGCTCAAACAAACTCAAAACTCAAGGGTTATTAATGTTGCTTCTGGTGCTCATCAATTTGTAAAAAATATGAATTTTGAGGATTTACAGTCAAAAGACAACTACAAACCTATGCAGGTTTACGGACAATCTAAATTAGCTAATATTTTATTTACCAAATCTCTTTCAACAAAACTTTCTGATTTTGGGGTGACCGTAAATTGCTTACATCCGGGTTTTGTTAGCACTGGTATTGGATCAAATAATAATAAGACTTTATGGAGCTTTCTTATGTTTTTAGCAAAACCATTTGCCAGAAAAACTGATAAAGGAGCCGAAACTTCTATTTACCTTTGTTCATCATCGGAAGTAAAAAATATCTCAGGAGAATATTTTGTTGACTGTAAGATAGAAAAAATTTCAGATGCTGCAAAAAGTTCTGAACAAGCTGAATCTCTTTGGAAAATTAGTTCAGAGCTAACGGGAATCGATCTAAATTGATGAAAGAGGATCTACATCTATAGACCATCTTACTTGCTTTGATACTTTTGGATCATAAAGCCTGGATTGCATGATATCTAAAAATTTATGAAGGCCAGATCTGCTCTCAGAAAAAATGCTTAATTCCCATCTATAGACTCCAGATTTTTTCTCCATAATAGACGGCAGAGGCCCAACTATTCGAACATTACGCCTTACTTTTTCTTCGACTTTAGTTCTATTTAAAATATTAAGAATGAAATCTCTACTGACTAAACTTTTGGGTGATTCAGCAAAAATCTTAGCTTGAAAGGAAAAGGGTGGTATTTTGGAGCTCTTTCTTTCCTCTAATAATTTTTTTGCAAATCGGTCATAACTTCCCGTAACTATTTCTTCGATCTGCGGATGATCTGGACAATAAGATTGTAAAATTACTCGTCCTGGCTTCTTATCTCGTCCTGCCCTTCCCGAAACTTGAGTCATCAACTGAGCAACTCTTTCACTGCCCCTAAAATCAGCACTGAATAAACCTGAATCTGCGTCTATGATTCCCACTAAAGTTACGTCAGGAAAATGATGACCTTTAGCCAAAAGCTGAGTCCCTAATAAGATCATAGGTTTCCCTTTTCTTATTTCACCAAAATACTCATTTAGAGTGTCTTTTCTTCTTGTAGAGTCACTATCAATTCTCAGAGTTGTGGCTTCTGGAAAATGATTGTGTAAAAACTCTTCTATTCTCTCTGTTCCAAAACCATAAGTAAGAAAATCATTGGATCCACATGATTGGCATTTATTGGGATATGGTTTTTGTGCTTCGCAGTGATGGCATTGAAGCTTGGTTGGATTTTTGTGAACCGTCATAAGTGCATCACATCTTTCACAATTTGAAATCCACCCACAAACCTTACAAATCATTGAAGGGGCATAACCTCTTCTATTTAAAAAAATAAGTACCTGATTTCCTTTAGATAGTTCCGAATGAGTTGCATCTAAAAGCTCTTTACTTAATCCTTCATTTAACTCTTGGCCTCTCAGATCAACTGCTTGAAAAGTTGGTAAACTTGCTCCAGTCGCTCTCTTGCTTAACTTGAGTACTTCATACTTATCCTCCGCTGCATTCTTCAATGTTTCTAGAGAAGGAGTAGCTGATGCTAAGACTACTGGTACTTTTTGAATTTTGGCTCTATATAAAGCCATATCTCTTGCTGAGTAGCGAAACTTATCCATTTGTTTGAAGGAGAGATCATGCTCCTCATCGACAATAATGATGCCTAAGTCTTTCATCGGCAAGAATACGCTTGAACGAGTTCCTATAATAATATCAACCAATCCTTTAGATGCTCCCAGCCATGCATCAACCTTTTCACGGTCATTCTTAGCTGAATGAAAAGACATAACCCTATCACCAAAATACTCTCTAAATCTTTCCTCTGCTTGAGGAGCAAGACCTATCTCAGGGATAAGGATTAATGCTTGTTTTCCTTGATTGACGACTTCTTGTATTGCCTGCAGATAAACTTCTGTTTTTCCACTTCCAGTAATACCGTCCAATAAAAAATTTATATTGGTTCCTTGAGCATTGTTAATGGCGTTTACTGCCTTTTTCTGTTCTGGATTGAGCTTTTTTGGTGAGACTATTCTTTTATTTTCTAATTTCTTATAAGGCGAGAGTTCTCTTGAAAATCTATTGATAAAGCCCTTCTCAATAAGACCATTTACTGTAGTTGCACTTATTCCGAAAGCCAGTGCTGATTTAAGTGTGATTTCTTTTTTTTCTTTCAGCAAAGTTATTAATTTTTGTTGACTAGGAGCACGAGCTAACTCCTCAGCCTGTAAAAAAGAGCCTTTAGAAGTGAGTTCCAAATATTTACTCTCTCTGAATTTAGCTTCTTTGCCTTTTCTTATTGAGGGAGGAAAAAAGTAAGAGATTATCTCGCCTAAAGGATAATGATAATAACGAGATGACCATTCAGCTAAATTAATTGAACTTGCATCTAATAAAGGTGTTTCATCAAGGACTTCTTTAATATGTTTATATTTCCTTTTATCTATTGCTTCTTTTTTTGTAAGACTCCAGATAACACCAACCAATGTCCTTCTTCCGAAAGGTATTAAGACTCTTGCGCCTTGTTTTAATGGAGAAGTATTGTTCTTTGGTGGCAGATAGGAGAATTTCTCCATCAAAGGAATAGGAACTAAAACTTCAACTAAATCTGAACTCATAAACTAAATATCGTTCATTCTAATTTAAATTATGCATTTGCCTTGTATTATCTGTCTTGTATAATGCGCCGACCTAATTTTTACCATCAAGATTAATAAATGAGAAAAGAAATTCATCCTGAATACCGAGAAGTACTATTCCATGACACAAGTGTGGATGAGTACTTTCTTATTCGTTCAACTTTAAACACGGATCAAACAAAAGAATACGAAGGTAAAACTTATCCTTACTGTGTTCTTGATATCTCATCAGCTTCTCATCCTTTCTACACTGGAAAACAGAAGTTTGTGAATGAAGGTGGGAGAGTAGATAAGTTCAAAAAACGTTTTGGCAATAGAACAAAAGTAGCAGCTGCAGTTGAAGAAGCTCCTGTTGAGGAAGTCATTGCCACTGAAGCGGTTGCTGAAGAAGCTGTAGCTGTCGAAGCTCCCGTTGAGGAAGTGGTTACTGAAGAAGCTGTAGCGGCAGAAACTGCAACTGAAGAAGCTGTTGTTGAAGAGGCTACTGAAGAAGAAAGCCCTTCAGAAGAAAAATAGTACTAAATCCCAATCAAAAAAAGACGCACTACGCGTCTTTTTTTTTACTTATCTACTAATCAATAATTGCCTGATAGGTAGCTAATTGCATCAGTTCTCTAACAGGGTATGTTCCATCAGGTAAAAGCTGCGTATGAACAATACCAATAAGATCTTCTTTATTGTCTATCCAAAAATGAGTACTTGCTGCTCCGCCCCAGCTAAAAGCCCCCTTAGAAACCGGTAAACCTGTAAGAGCAGGATTTACAACTACTGATCCCGTTACACCAAATCCCATACCTTGTACTTGATATCCGTTCCCAAGCATATTGAAAAGACTAGTTAGGCCTTCATTAGCGTTTACTGAACCCATATGATTTGCAGTCATGAACTTGACTGTCTTTTTCCCTAAATACCTTTTTCCTTCGTATTCACCTTTGTTTAACAACATCTGCGCAAACTTAAGGTAGTCTCCTACTGTACTTACCAGTCCTCCGCCACCAGATTCAAGTTGAGGTGGTGTTCTGTAACCTGACTTTTCAGGATCATCCGTAAGCATCATATTGTCTGGCACAGGACTATAATTCGCTGAAAATCTATTCAGTTTTTCTTCTGGGACCATGAAACCGGTATCTTCCATGCCAAGAGGGCCAAAGATCCTTTTCTGAAGAAAATCACCGAATGTCATTCCAGCTAATTCTTCTATGAGTGCTCCCATAACATCCATTCCAACACTGTAATTCCATACAGTTCCAGGTTGAGCAACTAAAGGTAGTTCTGCTAGTGCTTTAGTCCATTCCCTAAGATTGCTAAAAGGTGGTTTTGTACCTTCAGGGAAAAGCATTCCGCCAGCGCTTGGGATATTTCCCAAACCTCTCTCAGCTTCTTCGGCGATATACATAGCACCTACCGGACCTGGTATGAATGAATATGACAAACCTGAAGTATGTGAAGCAAGCTGTTGAATAGTAATAGGTGAACTTGCCGCTTCAGTTTTCATCTTGCCATTCTCTTCGCCAACACAAACTTGCATATCTGAAAACTCAGGAAGATATTTTGCTACAGGGTCAGTCATAAGGAATTTTCCTTCCTCAAATAGCATCATTAAAGCGACTCCTGTAACTGGCTTGGATTGAGAATAAATTCTATGGATAGTATCAATTTCCATAGGTAAATCTCTTTCTATATCTCTTTTACCATTAGCTTCAAAATGGACAATCTCCCCTTTCCTTGCCACTAGAGTAACTGTTCCTGGTATCTTTTTTGAATCAATAAGAGATCTCATAGATTCTCCTATATTTTTAAGTCTTTCAGATGAAAGTCCCACATTTTCTGGTTTAGATAGTTTAGTCATTTATTCTCCCTGATATGAACTCTATTATTTTGTTTGAAATCTTTTTTTTGTTTTGCCTTTCCAAAAGCTTCTGCTCCTTTTGGGTTATGAGAGTAACTTCATTATCATCAGAATCAAACCCTATATTTTTGTCTGAAACATCATTAGCGACAATTAGATCAAGTCTTTTGTTAGTTAACTTCTTCTTAGCATTGTCTATTAGATTATCAGTTTCAGCGGCAAACCCAACGACATAAGGTCGATCTTTTAATTCACTAACCGAATTAAGAATATCCCGGTTCTCCTTCAACTCTAAAACCATTGAAGACTTACTTCCATCTTTCTTGATTTTTGAATCATGAGACTTTGTTGGACTATAGTCAGATACAGCGGCTGTACCTATATAAATATCTTTATCTTTTATATGATGCATGACTGCCTCATACATCTCATTTGCTGTTTCTACTGAGACAAGAAGACAATTAGAAGGTGGATCTAAATTCACTGGACCACTAACAAGTGTTACCTTTGCGCCTGCTGCTATAGCAGCCTCTGCCAGACTATAACCCATTTTTCCAGAGCTTCTGTTAGTAATAAATCTTACTGGATCAATGGGCTCTTGAGTTGGTCCAGCAGTAATTAAAACATTTCTACCTATCAATGTTCCTTGATCGAATAACGATGAAAAGATATCTAATATTTGAATTGGCTCTAACATTCTTCCTAGACCAACATCCCCACATGCCTGTTCACCTGAATCTGGCCCACAAATAGTAAAGCCATTACCAATGAGACTGTCTAAATTTTCTTGAGTTCTATGATCCCTCCACATGGCTTGATTCATTGCAGGAGCCAAGGCAATAGGTCCATCAAAAGCGAGAGTTATAGTAGACAGTAAATCATCTCCTCTTCCTGAAGAAAGTCTAGCCAATGTATTTGCTGTTGCTGGTGCTATTAGTATTCCATCAGCCCATTTTGCTAATTCAATGTGACCCATTGCAGCCTCTGCTTCTACATCAAGGAGCTCTGTGGAAACTCTATTTCCTGATAAAGCTTGCATTGTTAAGGGCGTTATAAATTCTTCTGCAGAAGCCGTCATTACAACACGAACAGAACATCCTGATTTCTTTAAATGCCTGACTATTTCAGCTGATTTATAAGCTGCTATTCCGCCAGTAACGCCTAATATAATATTTTTATTTACCAAGGATTCCAAATTTTATTCCCCTATGGGCAAGATTATAACGGCTTAGTCTTGCTTTCTGCCAATGCTTCTAGTATAAAACGCGGCTCTATAGAGAATTATTTAAGAAAGTTATGTCTAAAGTCTGCCAAGTGACCGGTAAAAAACCTCAAGCGGGAAATAATGTTTCGTTTGCTAAGAATAGAAATAAAAGAACCTTCCAGCCTAATCTTCACAAACATAAGTTTTGGGTTGAATCTGAGAATAGATATGTCAGCCTGACTGTTTCAGCAAATGGTATGAGAACTATAGACAAAAATGGCATTGATAAAGTACTTGCAGATCTAAGATCAAAAGGAGAAAAGATATGAGAGAAAAAATCAGACTAGTATCCTCTGCTGGTACAGGACATTTCTACACAACTGACAAGAATAAATCAGCCATGCCTGACAAGATGGAAATCAAAAAATTTGATCCTGTTGTCAGAAAACATGTCATCTATACAGAAGCTAAGATTAAATAATTCCAGCAGCTTCTTTGATAAGCCTTTTTTTAAGTGGCTTCGCCTTATCGGCGAAACCAAAAGCTAAATTCCTTCCCATTTTTATCCAAGGGTTATCTGAGCCAAACCCTCTCTTGAAAGCCTCCATCAAAGCTATCATCTTATAACTCTCAGGCTCTCGCCTTTTGCTATAAGTCCTTAACATTTCACGATCGTAAATATTCTTTCCATATCTATTTTTAGATATCACTAACTCGGATAGCTCTCGAACATCAGCTATACCCAGATTTAGGCCCTGCCCTGCCAAAGGGTGAATAGTATGCGCTGAATCACCTACCAAAATTGAACGATCTTTGAAGAATTTTTTTGCATGAAGCTGGTTCAAAGGAAAAGATTTAATATCTTCATCGAGAGTAAGAGCTCCAAACCTATCTTCGGTTTTTAATCTAAGCTCTTTCATCAATAAGTCTCTCTCAAGTTCTAAGAGTTTTTCACCATAAATCTGATCGGTAGACCATATTAAGGAAGCTAAATTTGGTTTTGTGCTTAAGGGTAATAATGCAATGGGACCAGTGTCTGTAAATATTTGAAATGCAGTCTCATTTAGAGGATTAGAAGTTATGACCGATGAAACTATAGCTAACTGATGATAACTCCATGTTCTTATTGGAATATTTGACAGATTTCTTACTACGGAAAGTGAACCATCTGCGCCCACAATTAGGTCTGAAGAAATATTCAAGCCTGATTCTGTAATTATAGAAGCATTATCTTCATTTGAAGTTAAAGTTTGGAGAGATTCTCCTTCGATAAGATCAATACTGGAATATTCTTTTATTTCTCTAAAAATAGCTTCAAGAATGATCTGATTATGAACAATTACACCAAGTTTTTGCTTGGATATCTCATGAGCCTTGAACTCGATTGAAGAAGAGCCTTCAGAATCCCAGACATGAATTTCTTCAAATTCTTGTGAATCTTTTTGGATAAAATCCCAAACTCCAGCCTGCTTTAAGGACTCTATAGAGGATAAATTTAGAGATGTTGTCTTTCCTTCTGGTGGTTTCTGAATATCTTGTGAAGGATGGCCTCTATCGATTAAACAAACACTTATTCGGGCCCTTCCAAGATAAAGAGCTAACAAAGCACCAGCGATACCACCGCCTACAATTGATACTTGATAGTGCACTTACCCTTGAACTGTTTGTTCTACTTCTTCAATCGTTCTTGGAACATCTGGAGTAAGTAATTCAAAGCCTGAATCAGTAATGGCTATATCGTCCTCGATCCGAACCCCTATACCCTTCCATTTATCATCAATACCTTCAATGGAATCTAATATATAAATACCAGGTTCAACAGTCATGACCATACCTTTTTCAAGCTCTCGCCAATCTCCATCTCGTTTATAACTTCCAACATCATGAACATCCATCCCAAGCCAATGGCCAATTCGGTGCATATAAAATTTAGAGTACTCGCCTTTTTCAATAATTTCTTCTTTAGTACCCTTAAGAAGGCCAATAGACAAAAGACCTTCAACAATTACTTCTACAGACTTCTCGTGCATCAAGTTCCATTTATTTCCAGGCTTAGCTTCCTCCATTGACTGTTTATGGGCCTCTAGGACAATAGAATAAATTTCTTTTTGTTCAGGTGAAAACTTTCCATTAACAGGAAAAGTTCTAGTCACATCAGAAGCATAATATTGGTATTCGCAGCCTGCATCGACCAATACCAAATCTCCATCCTGGAGTTCTGCATTATTTTCAACATAATGAAGAATGCAAGAATTATTGCCGCCACCAACAATAGAATTATAAGCGGGCGATCTTGCCCCATTCTTGTTGAAGGCATAAAGATATTCAGCTTCAAGCTGATACTCAAACATACCTGGAGTTACTGCTTGCATTGCCCTCACATGAGCTTCAGTAGTTATATTGGCAGCCTGTCTCATTAAGTTCATTTCATAATCTTCTTTGATTAATCTCATTTCATGAAGTATTGAATCAAGAGAAAGAAGATTCTGAGGAGGTTCGGCCCCTGCCCTTGTATTCTTTCTTATACTCTCAATCCAATCACTAATCTTAAGATCTACTCCGCAAGGTGCACTCATGGAAAAGTAAATATTTTTTACTCCTTCAAGAAGTGAGGGCATCATTTCACCAATAGAGTTAATACTGTGAGCAGCATCCGCTCCATATTGCTCTATCGCACCTTCCTGACCTGTTCTAAAACCATCCCATTGCTCTCTTAGCGGATCCCTCTCTCTGCAAAACATAACAAACTTCTCTTTATCGTGATCTGGTCTAATGAGCAAAAGTGATTCTGGTTCTTCATATCCAGATAAATAATAAAAGTTACTATCCTGGCGATATGCATACTCAGTATCAGATATTCTTGATTTTACTGAAGCGGAAGAGATGATTATTGCTGAATCTTCAAGCACTTTTTCTGATAATTGAGACCTTCTTTCTGAAAAAATTGATTGCATTTTATTTACGTTAAGTTTGTGTTCCTATTATGATAAAACATGGTAGCAAGAAAATACGTTCAAAGTTAAACTTAAACAACTAAATGTCTGAAAATAAACTTGAAGTCCTCGAAAATGAAATTAATGATCTCATTAAGCTCAGTCAGCAGCTTAAAGAGGTAAATGAACATCTCTCAAAAAAAAATAATCAACTTTCAAAAGAAAATAATCAGTTATCTGAAAACCTTGATATAGCAAAAGACGGTATATCAAAAATTATAAAAAAATATAAAAATTAATCGGTGAGTAAAGAAACAACTACAGTAAAAATTCTAGGTGCAAGTTATAAAATAGCCTGTCCTGCAGAAGAAGCAGAAGAGCTTAAAAAAGCAGCAATTTTTCTGGACACTAAGTTAACCGAGGTCAAAGCCACTTCAGGATTAGATGAGAAAAGAGCCGCCATTATTACTGCACTAAATATTAGTAATGAATATCTCAAGAACTTATCAGATGGGACAAGAGATGAAGAAGTGAACGAAGGGTTAGAAAACCTGACACTAAAAATACAAGATCAATTAAAAACTTTGTCTTTTTAAACTTAATATTGAGTTATAATTTTTTTGTTTCCTGGTTTATTCGATAGTTGTTACTACTCTCGAGCCGATAAAAAAATAATAGGGGATTCTGAAAAATTTTTGTTGTGCATACCCATCTTATGGGAAGCCTGATAGATTGACGGGGTCACCGCCTTGAACTTCACGGTTCAGGGCAGTAATCAACAACGGTAATCTGGGAAACACCATCGATGACTACTAAATCCGAACTTAGGGAAGAATACATTCAGACAAGGAAAAGTCTTTCAGATGAGTTCATAAAGAATGCAGAAAAAAGAGTTATATCTTTCGTAGACTCCAATAAAGAAAAGTTTAAAGAAAAAAAAATTGCAAGTTATTGGTCTATCAATAATGAAATGCCTACTGAGAATTTAACAAAGACCTTGATTGGAATGAATTCAGAAGTCTACCTTCCAAAAATTGTACAAAATTCTAAGGTTATGGAATTCCGTAAGTTAGATGACTATAAAAACCTAAAGGCCAATATCTTTAATATCCTTGAACCTTTAGAAACTCAACAGATAGAAGCATCAGACTTAGATATTATACTTTTACCTTGCGTTTGCTTCGATGCAAATGGATATAGAATTGGTATGGGCAAAGGCTATTATGACCATTCATTAGTCAATCTAGAAAACAGCAATACTGAGTTGGTGATAATTGCCTATGACTTTCAGAAGGTTGAGAGCTGCTTTGAGAATAAATACGACATTAAGGCTCATTCGTGTATAACTGATGAGTATTTTTATACTTTTAATTAATTTCTACTTCAGAAAGGACTTATAGGCTAAATTCTGAGTTTCATCCCAAAATCTAAATCCTGTTTCATTCAAATATTGGATTAGTTTTGAATAATCTTTACCTTTTGACTCAAAACCAACCAAAACTCTACCGTATGCAGAACCTTGGTTTCTGTAGTGAAATAAGGTTATGTTAAATTTATCACTCAATTTATCTAAAAAACCTACTAATGCTCCTGGTCTTTCAGGAAATTGGACTCTAAATATATACTCTCCCCTCTCTGTTACTGCCTTTGGAGCTCTACCTCCAACCATATGCTTTATATGGAGTTTTGCTACTTCATTACCAGAAAGGTCTTTAGGGGAATATCCTTTAGATTTTAAGTGCTTTAGCAGCCTACCCTTTCCTTCTTTATCATTGAATCTGCAGGCAACAAATATATTAGCCTCATTACTCTCTTCTGCTCTATAATTAAATTCTGATATGCTTCTTTTTCCTAGAAAAGTGCAGAACTTCCTGAAACTTCCTTTTTCTTCTGGTATTTTCACGCTTAAAAGAACTTCTTTACTTTCACCTAATTGAACTCTTTCAACAATATGTCCCAACCTATCAAAATTTAAATTTGCTCCTGAGTTAATAGCAACTAGAGTCTTATTCTTTAAACCTCTTGATTTACAATATTTCTTCAAGCCAGCAAGTGCTAATGCTCCTGCAGGCTCTGCAATAGTTCGTGTTTCCTGGAAAGTATCTTGTACAGAAGCACACATTTCATCTACAGACACCGTGACCACATCATCCACCCATTCTTTAATTAAAGAAAATGTCTCTTTACCAACCTGTTTTACGGCAACGCCATCTGCAAAAAGCCCTACCTCCTTTAACATAAGTCTTTTATTGTTATCTAGCGCAAGTTTAAGACAAGCAGCATCTTCTGGCTCTACGCCTATTACCTTTGTTTCAGGGCTAACACTTTTTATATAAGTCCCAACCCCCGCAAGTAAGCCGCCTCCTCCAACTGGAACGAAAACAGCATCGATTCCAGATTGGATTTGTTCAATCAGCTCCTTTCCTACTGTACCTTGGCCTGCAATTACATCTTTATCATCATAGGGATGGATAAATGTATATGACTCCTTCTTAGCCAAATCAATGGCATACTTAAAAGCTTCATCAAAATTATCTCCATGAAGTATTACCCTTCCTCCATAATTCTTCACAGAATTGACCTTAATCGATGGAGTTGTTACTGGCATCACAATAAATGCCTTTAGACCCAAGCTTTTTGCTCCAAAAGCTACACCTTGCGCATGATTTCCAGCTGAAGCGGCTATAAATGGCCCTTTTAAACCTTTTTCTTTCAATAAGGCCAGCTTATTGTATGCTCCTCTTACTTTAAATGAGAATACTGGTTGTAAATCCTCTCTTTTTAAGAAAATTTCATTTTTTAATAACCCTGAAAGCTGATTTGCTTTGGTAATAGGAGTTATTTGAGCTACATCATATACCTTAGACGACTCTATGCGACTTACATATGACTTAAATTTAGAGGAATTCATTAATTTAGCTTAACTTACTATATTGATAGAGAGTATTATACTTTTTGAATGATATTAATCATTATTAATAAAATAAAATGAACCAGGACTTAAAAAAGAAAAATTCCGCAATAGAAGCTTTTAATTTAATAAACCCAAAACTTAATAAAGACTCTGTAATAGGTATTGGCACGGGATCTACAACCAATTTTTTTATTGAAGAACTGAATTCTTCAAATTTGCATATCAAAGGGGTTGTTTGCAGCTCAAAAGCATCTGCATCTCTTATTAGAAATACATACGATGTATTGTCATTGAATGAAGTGCATTCCTTAGATTTTTATGTAGATGGAGCAGATGAATACAATGACAGGAAGGAGTTAATTAAAGGAGGAGGGGGCGCACTGACCAGAGAAAAGATTCTGGCTTATTCTTCTGAGAGTTTTATTTGTATTGTAGATGAAACAAAACATACTGATCTTCTTGGGAGAGAATTTCCTCTGGCTATAGAGGTTATTGAGATTGCAAGAAGTGCTGTTTCTAGAGAGCTTATGAAGATGGGTGGAAAACCTATTTTCAGAAATGGGTTTACCTCAGATAATGGAAACCAAATTGTGGATGTACATAATTTTCCTATAGAAATTCCTTATGAGCTTGAAGCTGAAATTAACAACATCCCAGGTGTTGTAGAGAATGGAATATTTGCTAAAAGAAAAGCAGATGTAATTATCTGTGCCACAGATAATTCTATAAATATACTAGATTGATATTATACCTTAACGATAGTAAGCGCTTACTTTTTTTATAAAAGTTTAGAGATTTCTGAAGTTAATCTATCACTATCAGGCTCTACTTTTGTATCAAAGCTCAGTACTTCACCGCCTCTGGAAATAAGATATTTATGAAAATTCCATCCAGGTTTCTTTCCCGTTATTTCAGTTAAAGATTTATAAAAAGAATTAGCTTTATTACCCTTAACTGAAGTAGTTGCGAACATAGGAAAAGTGACTCCATATTCAGTACTACAAAACTCTTTTACTTTAGATTCATCGCTATATTCTTGATACATAAAATCTCTTGAAGGAAAACCTAATATTACAAATTCGTCCTCTTCATATTTAGCATAGAGATCTTGCAATGCTTCGTATTGATATACAAACCCACATCTACTAGCAACATTGACAGCAAGAACTACTTTATTTTCGTATTTACATAAGTTAACTGTTTCAGATGAATCAAGGACCCTTAATTCGTGGTCTAAAACTTCTGGGCATGCAAAAATATAAGATCCATAAAACACAGACAGGAATAGTAAAAGTTTCTTCATAATAATTTTAATTAGTAAATCCAGACTTGAGTTTTTTCTGAGACTAACTCAAAAAGCTCAATAACTTCGTTATTATACATCCTTATACATCCATCGGAAGCAGGCTTTCCAATTAAGCCTTCTTCTGCAGTACCATGTATATAAATGTATCTATTCCTTGAATCTACACCATTACCTTTATTTTTTCCTTCCTCAAGCCCGTCAAGCCAGAGAATTCTAGAAGTTACATGATCATAATCAGTATCTATGGGGCCTTCTATAATATCTGCTATTGCACCGTTCCAAACCCTTCCTTTAAGGATTGCGTTAATAGGTAGTTCATTCCCAATTTTTTTATATATTTCATGCTTCCCTAGTGGTGTTTTAAGACTATTTGCTACACTACCTGTACCATAGTAAGAAGAAGAAATGTTATATTTCTTTGAAACTGTACCTTTTACTATATAACTTAACGTCTGAGAGCTAATATCTACATAAATTAAATTCTCTAAAGATTTATAACTACTATCTATAGACTCTAGTTCAACTATAGTACTGTTTTTATTCATTTTATTTATATCCTGTAAAGAAGAACATGAAGATAAAATAAATAGAAAAGTTAAAATTTTAAAATTTTTTGTTATTATATTATGTGACATTTGTTCTTTTTATTATTATAAATTTCTAAATATTAGCCTATATCCAAAAACTATAATTAAAAATGAAAGTATAAGGATAATTAAAGGTGAATTACCGTAGTTAGAGTAAAAAGTCTGTCCAGAGAATAACATAATCTCTCTATTTAATAGCTTTTCTTCAAAATATTCTTGTTTTTCTATAATTTGGCCTTTCTTTCCAATAAAAGCTGAAATTCCACTATTAGTAGACCTAACTAAAGGCTTTTGATGCTCTAAAGCTCTGTTTTGAGCTATTTCTAGATGCTGTATTGGCCCTGCTGAGCGACCAAACCATGTATCATTACTGATTGTTAGCAATAAATTACTATTTTTCGCTGTTTTTCTTATTAGTTCGTCAAAGGCTATTTCATAACAAATACTAGGTGATATCCTTAAATTACCAATATTTATAGGTGTTATTTCCTCTCCAGGAAGAGTATTAGTCAAATTTAGGTTGATAATGTCGAGAAAGCCACCCAAAAAGGACTTTAAAGGTATAAATTCACCAAAAGGGACTAATTTAACTTTATCGTAATAAGTATTTACTGATCCAAAGGCCTGCAATCTATTTCTAATATCATTATCTTCTCTTCCAAGAATACCAGTTACTAAAGTTATGTTTTTTTCTGAACTTTTCTGAACTATGAGATCTATAAAGTTTTTATTCTCTTTTTCGGGCAATATTAGAGCTGTTTCAGGAAATACTACTAATTGGTCTCTTTCTGCTTTGTCAATTGCACTAAGCATCATCTCTTGAGACTTTATAATCCCAAGTCGACTCCATTTATCCTCTAGTTTTAAGTTAGGCTGATGTATAGATACTTTAATTTTATCAATAGGATCTGTCCAAGATATTGTCTTGGTTGCAGAGGCCGATATTAATAATGTAACAGTTACTACAATAAGTCCTAGTGGTAGCAACTTAAACTTTAAATCATTAATGATTTTAAAAATCAAAACTGAGATAAAAATTATAAAAAAACTATTGCCTTGTGCTCCTATAATTGGAGTCAATCCATCTATCAGAGTATCTGCCAACATAGTTCCTGAAATTAACCAGGGAAATCCCGTAAAGAGGTAAGATCTTATTAATTCGATAGATGTCCAAACTACAGGTAAAGTGAATATTGATAACGCTTTGGGAGTTATTTTTTTTAAATAATTATTTAAAAAGAAGATGAGACCTGAATAGATAGCAAGTATAGAGATAAAGACTAGAATTAATAATGCAGATCCTATAATGCTTATATTTCCATGAAAGTGAATACTCACATACAACCAAGATATACCAGAAAGCCACATACCAAATCCAAAAAGATAACCTATAAGAAAGGACTCCTTGCTAGTAGTGTTTTCTATTAAAAATAAAAGAACTACAACTGAAATTATTGAAAGTAACCATTGATCAAATGGCGCAAACCCTAATGAAAAAATTAGTCCGCAGATCAGAGCAAAAATTGTCTTCTTCGGCATACTAACTATATTAAAGACAGGAGATTTTTTTGAAAGCTAATTTAATTTATTTTGGATACTTTTATTCTTTTAATACGTCTTCTTTCCAAAGAATTAATCACGAACCGCAGACCGTCTATATTGATAGCGTCATTAGGTTTAGGAAAGCGAGCAAAATGATGCATAACTATCCCTCCTAAAGTATCAAAATCTTTATCGCTTAAAGATGAATTGAATTTTTCATTGAATATATCGATAGGCGTTAGAGCTGAAACTAAAAATTCATCCTCTGCGATCTGTTTAATCAAAGTTCCACTATCTTTATCGTGCTCATCCTCTATCTCACCAACAATCTCTTCTAAAACATCTTCAATCGTTACTATTCCAGTTACATCACCATATTCATCTAAAACAATAGCCATATGGTTTCTTCCAGCTCTTAATTCATCGAGTAAAATATTAAGTTTTTTACTTTCTGGTATAAGAATAGCCGGTCTAATTAGTTTAGATAACTCAAAATCATTAAGATTATGAGTTGATAGAAAGGGCAGTAAGTCTTTAGCCAATAGAATTCCTTCTATTTTTTCCGTTTCTGAGTTGATTACAGGAAACCGTGAATGGCTTGATTTCACTATTCTAGGTAGAAAATCGCTAGGTTTTTCGTTTTTATCTACAAAAACTACCTGTGGGCGTGGGACCATTATGTCCCTTACTTGATCTGTTGAAACCCTGAGGGCTCCCTCAATCATATTCAAAGTACCTTTTTCAAGCACTCCTCTTTCACTAGAATCCCTTATAGATCCAGCGAGTTCTTGTTTGTTTTGGGGTTTATAGGAGAAATTTTGATAAATTTCTTTGATTTTGTCTTTTACTCTTTTCCTAAAGCCAAGTCGACTAGACTCAGCAGATATACTTGGGGGCTCGTCGTTCATTAACGCCTCACTTCATAAACACTTGCACATGATAAATTGTTTCAGTACGGGTTCGCAATACCTAATTTTTTTAAGACTTTGATTTCAATCGCCTCCATATCCATTTCAGATTTCTTATCTTGATGATCATAGCCAACTAAATGTAATACTGAATGAATTATGAGATGTATTAAGTGATCTAACTCTGGTTTTCCTTGCTCTAGACTCTCAGATTTAATTATATCTGGGCAAATGGCAATATCTCCTAATAGATTTTGACTGGAATCTTCGACAGAGGAGGGGAAGGATAAAACATTAGTGGGTTTATCTTTGTTTAAAAATCTTCTATTTAAGTCTTGTATCTCAGCTCTAGACACAAATGATAAATTAAGCTCTTTTCCACTTATTAATTCATTGATGGATTCTTCAACCGTTACAAGAGAGTGAATCCATAGTGATATATTTTTTCTTGAAAAATCTAATCCTTCAAGATTTCCTGTAATGAAGATATTTGATTCTAGAATAGTCACTTAATCTATAAATTTTGCGTATGCCTCAACAATCTTTTGAACTAATCCATGCCTTACAACATCTTTTGTCTCAAACTCAACTAAACCTATGTCATCAACTGATTTCAAGACCTCTAGACAATGCACTAGACCTGATGGTGTATTGCGAGGTAAATCGATTTGAGTAATATCACCGGTAACTACCACCTTAGAACCAAAACCAAATCTAGTTAAGAACATTTTCATCTGTTCAACAGTGGCATTTTGACTCTCATCAAGAATAATAAAAGAGTTGTTAAGGGTCCTACCCCTCATAAAGGCCAGAGGCACGACTTCAATTATATTCCTTTCAATAAGTTGATCTGTTTCCTTATACCCCATCATCTGAAAAAGAGCATCATAGAGAGGCCTTAGATAAGGATCTACTTTCTGACTTAGATCACCAGGTAAAAAACCTAGCTTCTCTCCAGCTTCAACTGCAGGCCTAACAAGAAGTATTTTCTCAACTTCTCCTCTTGAAAACTGTTCTACAGCTAGGGCCACAGCGAGAAATGTTTTGCCTGTTCCAGCAGGACCTATGCCAAATGTTAAGACTTTTTTATTAATAGTTTCAACGTAGTCAACCTGACTTCCATGATTAGGAGTTACTAGTAGATTAGGCGTTTTGATAACATGCTTGCTGGAAGTTTCTTTTTTAATATTATTTAAGTCATTCATACCTTTTCTTAAGTATAAGTGAACCTCTTCAGATCCAATCGTTTTATTTTCATCTAGATCCTCATAAATCCTAATAAGGATATCTTTTGCAATTTTGGCTTTGGTGTCATCGCCATTAATTTTAAAGCTGGGTCCTCTATTAAGTATTTTGATTCCTAATTCAACTTCTATCTGTTTCAAAATAGAGTTAGTAGGCCCGCACAGCTCACTAATTTTTTCGTGGTTTATTGGATCAAGCTGAAATTTCATTTAAAGGCTTAGATTTTTATATCGCTATACCTCTTAAGGATTTATTCTTGGCCTCTACAATCTCTATATCTATAATTTTTCCAATCTTTGAAGGGTCTGTGCACGAAAAAATTACTACTTTGTTGTTTTCGGCTCTGGCTTGATACTCTCCAGGATTCTTTTTTGAAACATTTGTGACAAGGCATTTTCTTGTCTCTCCTACCATTTTCCTGCTAATACTTAGAGCAGAGCCCTCTAGTTTATGTTGAAGAGCCTGCAGTCTGACCTTCTTTTCTTCTTGAGGGACATCATCTTCAAGATCTTTAGCAGTTGTATTAGGCCTTGGACTGTAAATAAAACTAAAAGATTCGTCGTAACCCACTCGATCTACAAGGTCTAACGTATCCAAGAAATTTTTCTCAGTTTCACCAGGAAATCCAACTATAAAATCAGAAGATATGCTTATACCGTCCCTTATTGCTTTGAGGTTATCAATAATGTCAAAGTACTCATCTCTAGTATGCCTCCTTCTCATCTTTTTTAAGATATCGTTAGAGCCACTTTGAACTGGTAAATGAACATAACTAATAAGCTGTGGAACTTCTTTATAAATATCAATGAGGTCTTGGCCAAATTCAAAAGGGTGAGAGGTTGTGAATTGGATTCTTTCTATGCCCTTAATGTCTGCAGATGCTCTTATGAGATTAGACAATCCCAAGCCTTTAGTTTTTAATTTAGAATCTCTATAAGAATTCACATTTTGACCTAACAGATTAATTTCTTTTACCCCTTTTTCTGCCAAGCCTTCTATTTCTTTGATGATATCCTCCATTGGCCTACTAATCTCATGCCCCCGTGTATGAGGCACGACACAAAAAGAGCAATATTTATTGCACCCTTCCATTATTGAAACAAAAGCCGTCGGCCCTTCAGAGGTTTGTTCAGGTAAATGTTCAAACTTCTCAGTTTTAGGGAAAGTTATATCAACAGAATCAAGTTTATTTTGAGCAACATTTTCATAAAGCTTGGGAACCCTATGAATTGTTTGAGGACCAAATACAATATCAACTTGTGGCGCTCTTTTGATAATGTTGTCTCCTTCTTGACTTGCAACGCAGCCTCCAACTCCTATTTTGAGATTGGGGTTTTTTTCTTTTAGCTTTTTCCATCTGCCGAGCTGATGGAATACTTTTTCTTGAGCTTTTTCACGAATAGAGCATGTATTCAATAGAATTAGGTCAGCCTCTTCTTCATTTTCAGTTGTTTCAAAGCCATGACTGACACCTAGTAGATCTTGCATTCTACTTGAGTCATATTCATTCATCTGACAACCGTGGGTCTTGATAAAAAGCTTCTTGGCCATATATATATGTTATATCTTTTCGGAACTATAGTTTATAAATTTAAAAAGGCAGGAATTGTAATGGCAAAAAAAGGAATCTACAAAGTAGTATTTGTACAACTTGGTGAAGTTTACGAAATATATGCTGAAGCCATTTATCAAAGTGACATGTATGGATTTATAGAAGTTGAAGAATATATATTTGATCAAAATTCACAAATAGTTGTAGATCCAAGCGAAGAAAAGCTTAAAAATGAATTCAAAGGCGTACAAAGAAGTTATATTCCGGTCAATTGCATAATGAGAATAGATGAAGTTGATAAAAGGGGTACCGCAAAAATTACCTCTAATGAATCATCAAAAGTTATGCCAATAGCTAATAGTATTTTCGATGGACCGACTAAAAAGAAAGACTAAATAAAGAATTTATCTCTATAGAACTTTAGCTCTTCTATTGACTCTAAAACATCTCCCATAGCTCTATGATTTCCGGTTTTTTTAAAACCATCCAACAATTCAGGATTCCATCTTTTAATAAGCTCTTTAATAGAGCTTACATCAACGTTTCGGTAATGAAAATAAGCGTCCACTTCAGGCATATATCTTCTCAAGAAACGTCTGTCATGAGATATTGTATTTCCGCAAAGGGGTGATCTTCCTTTCTCTGTGTGTAATGACAAAAACTCCAGCGTCTGCCTTTGGGCCTCTTCAATAGTTATATTTGTGACTCTCAAACTATCTATTAGCCCTGATCTTCCATGTTGATTCGTGTTCCAATCATCCATATTGTCTATGAATTCTTGCGGTTGCTGAATGACAAGATTAGGTCCTTCTATGACTTCCGATAGATCATGGCTAGTCACTGCAGAAGCTATCTCAATAATTCTCTCTGAATCAGGTTCCAGTCCGGTCATTTCTAAATCTAACCAAACTAGAGTAGGATATTTTTTTGTATCTGACATTTGCGGACAGAATTCTAACTGCAAATTACAATAACCCCTAGTAATGCTTAATAAAATTTTAAAAACCAGCAGCCCATTTCTCTTAAGCTTTGTTTTAGGCTCATGCTCTATAGCTGGGACATGGGTTTATGAAAGGCTAGATAATTATTTAGCAGACTATTTTAAAGGATTTGCAAATTTTTCTAAGGAACAAAATAAAGAAATAGACAGAATTACTAAGAGCTATCTTGACTGGTTCTCTGAAACTGAGCTGCCTGAGATTAAAATGCTTTTAGAGGATTTAAAAAACCTAAATTATAAGACTCCTGAAGAAAGTATTACTTCAGCCTACGAGGCTGGAGAGGATATTTTTCAAAGAACTAATCAATATTTTGAAAAACCAATCATTAGGTTCTCTAAATCTTTAAGTAATCAACAAATTTCTGAAATAGAATCCCATTTTCAGAAATTGTCAGAAGAAAGAGAAGAGAGAAGAAGAAAAGATTCTGAAAATTATCTTGATGAAATCTATGAAAACTATGTTTCTGGATTTGACCGCATTGGAATAAGTCTTCGAGATGATCAAGAAGCTACTTTAAAGTTAATGTTAAATAGATATGTCCCCTTAAGAGAAGAATGGTCTTTACTACAAAACGAATGGGTGGAGAAATTCATACAACTTCTTTACATGAATGACGCATACGCTTACGAAACAGATATGAGTTTATTTCTCAGATCCTTTGAAGAAATAGGGGATGAAAATTTCAGAGAAAAATCAGATGCTAACCAAACACTCGTCATTGATATCATTATTTATGTAATTTCGAGTAGTGATACAAAGCAAATTAAGAGCTTTCAAAGAAGTATGGATATATACCTGAATTCTATAAACAGGATTTTATCTAAGAGATCGGTCAATTAAAGACTGGTTAAGCTAAAATACTCAATTAAATTTAATGAAAAAAGATATCCCAAATAAAACTAGTTTCGGCTTCAAAGAAGTGGATGAAAATGAAAAGGCAGATTTAGTCGGAAATGTCTTTGATACAGTTTCAAAAAACTATGATCTGATGAATGACTTGATGTCTTTTGGAATTCACAGACTTTGGAAAAAAGTAACAATAGACACTTCTGGTCTTAGAGAAGATTTTGTTGTGCTTGATCTGGCCGGTGGTACTGGGGATATGGTCAAACTGATGAGAGAAAAAGTATCTGATAAGGGGACTTTGATCCTCAGCGATATCAATCAGTCCATGCTTTCTGAAGGAAGAGATCGTCTTATTAATGAGGGAATAGAAGGTATACATGCAGCACAAATAGATGCGCAATATTTGCCATTTCAAGATAATACTTTTGATCTTATAACAATCGCTTTCGGATTAAGAAACGTTACAAATAAAGATAAAGCTCTAAAATCAATTCTTAATGCATTGAAGCCCGGAGGAAAATTAGTAGTCCTTGAATTTTCTCGCCCTGAAAACGAAGCATTTAGGGAAATTTATGATCTTTTTTCTTTCGAGGTAATTCCAAAAATAGGGGAATTTATAGCTCAGACAGAAGAAAGTTATAGATATCTTGCAGAATCAATAAGAATGCATCCTGCTCAGGAAGAACTAAAAAAAATGATGGAAGATGCAGGATTTACTAAATGTAAATTTGATAATCTAACTAATGGTGTTGTTGCAATTCATTCTGGTCAAAAAGGAATGGTTGATGTTTAAAGACACCCTTAGATTATTAGTAATATTAAATACATTTCTTAAAGCAAGGATAGATAAAGAACTGGATGCTTTCGAGAGGCCTAGGATCATTTCTTTGCTTCTACTTATCTCTCCTTGGAGGCTCTATTCGTCCAAAGGTAATTCTGGAGAAAGATTACGAATAGCCTTGGAAGAATTAGGACCAATCTTTATAAAGTTTGGACAATTACTTTCTACAAGACCCGATGTTATGCCTTCAGAATTAGCATCAAGCTTAAAAGCGTTACAAGATGATTTGCCTCATTTTCCTCAAGGAGATGCTTTAGCGTTGATTGAAAAAGATTTAGGCTCTAGTTTGGATATATTATTTGATGATTTTGATTCATCGCCCATAGCGGCTGCTTCAATAGCACAAGTTTACTCCGCAAAACTTAAAGAAAATAACAAAGCTGTAGCTATAAAGGTTGTAAGGCCAGGTATAAAGAAAATCATTGAAAGAGATATCTCTTTAATGAAGAGAATTGCATCTTTTGCAGAAAGAAAGTCAGCAGACGCCCGCAGATTAGAACTCCTTAAACTGGTTGAGGAATATGAGTCAGTTATTCTTGCAGAACTTGATATGCGTTTAGAAGCATCTAACATTAAACAAACAAAAAGAAATTTCGAAAATAACAAGCTGCTGTATGTACCTGAAGTCTATCTAGATTATTGCACACAGAATGTTCTCGTTATGGAGATGATCGATGGAGTTCCTGTAGACAGGATAGAAACACTTAATGAATTGGGAGTAGATTTAAAATTAGTAGCTGAAAGAGGTGTAGAGATATTCCTAAAACAAGTGTTTATAGATAATTTCTTTCACGCAGATATGCATCCAGGCAATATATTTATTGATGCAAAAAAACCAGAAGATCCTGCCTATGTAGCTGTTGATTATGCGATCGTAGGTTCTCTTAGCGAGGAAGAACAATATCAAATAGGAAGAATGTTGGTTGCCGTTATTGGAAGAGATTTTAAAGAGGTAGCAAACATACTAATTGAATCAAAATGGGTTGCCCCAGACACTAGACCAAATGATCTAGAAAATACAATTAGGGCAGCTTGTGAGCCCATTTTTGACCAGCCTATGGAAAAGATTAATTTTGGTGAGATGCTTTTATTTATTTTTGACTCTGCGAGAAGATTCGACTTGCGAATGCAGCCTTCGTTAATGCTGTTACAAAAAACTTTAGTTAATATAGAAGGTCTAGGCAAGCAGCTTTATCCGGCTCTGGATTTTTGGTCAATTGCGAATCCTTTTCTAAAAAACTGGATCTCAGAAAGATATAATCCAAAAAAACTAACTGAATGGGCTAAACGTAATTCACTGAGCTGGTTAGAAAAAGCGAGAAAATTTCCTGAAATAGCGGATACTGCTATAGAGCAGGTCTCTAAGTTAGAAAGTTATCAAAAAGCCAACGAAGCTAGACATAAACAGCTTATGGATAAATTATATGTTCAGGGTCGTTTTAATGGGGTGCTCATTTTAATTTTTATTATTTTAATAATTTTCCTGATAAATTCTTAAAGATATGAAAGAAAGCTTTTTAAAAACCTTATTTGAGATCATTGAAGAAAGAAAAAACTCAAGCGGTAAAAAATCTTATACTAAGTCTTTGTTCGAAGAAGGCAGTACAAAGATAAATGAAAAAGTTCTAGAGGAATCTATAGAACTACTTGAAGCCACTAAAGATAACTCAAACAGTAAAAAACAAAAAGTTATACATGAGGCTGCAGATTTATGGTTTCATACAATGGTTCTATTAAGTAATGAAGAAATAGAAATAGAAGAAGTACTTGAAGAGCTTAAAGCTAGATTCGGAACATCTGGCCACGAAGAGAAGGCTTCAAGAGGCAAATCTAAAGAGGAGGAATAGTATGGGCATAGGCGGAATAAGTATTTGGCAGATCTTAATTATCCTGATTGTGGTCCTTTTATTTTTTGGCGGTACCAAGCGAATTAAAAGCCTTGGATCTGACTTAGCAAATACCATCAAAAGTTTCAGGAAGACTATGGACGAGGAAGATAA
Organism: uncultured Gammaproteobacteria bacterium; assembly: GCA_913031395.1. Lineage (GTDB taxonomy): Bacteria > Pseudomonadota > Gammaproteobacteria > Magnimaribacterales > Magnimaribacteraceae > Magnimaribacter. The sequence goes on along the minus strand of CAJWDT010000002.1, from coordinate 41,053 downwards.
AGACAAATAACCCTTTATGTTCGATATTGGATTACTTGAGTTATTAATTGTAACCGTCGTGGCTCTTGTAGTTCTAGGACCTGATAAGATTCCCGGTGCAGTAAGATCTGGTGCAAAAACTATTTTCTGGTTTAAGAGGCAAGCCGCAGATGCAAAAAAAGAATTGAACGAAGCCTTTGATCTGAATGAAGCATATCAGGATTCTAGAAATGAGAAAATTCTTGAAGACCTAGAAGAGAAAAAAGACTAATTCACTATGGAAAAGAATACCTTCTTGGAACACCTTCAAGAATTAAGATCAAGACTCATAAGATCTCTGCTTGTAGTGATGACTTGTTTTTTAAGCCTTATTTATTTCTCTAATGACATCTATCTAATGCTATCTAAGCCTCTTCTTAATTTTCTTCCAACAGGCTCCTCTATGATTGCCACTGAAGTTGCCTCGCCTTTCTTGGCTCCTTTAAAACTTACTTTCTTTGCCTCTTTATTACTCTCAATGCCATTTTTCCTTAACCAGATGTGGAGGTTTATGGCTCCTGGTATGTACAAGAATGAAAAAAGTTTAAGCTTCTTAGTGATGCTATCAAGTCTATTTTTATTTTACGCTGGAATCTTATTTACTTATTTCTTAGTACTACCCTTGGTGTTTAACTTTTTTACTGGAGCAGCTCCTGATGGAATATTGATAATGACTGACATCAGCAGATACCTAGACTTCGTTCTAAGTATGATGTTTGCATTCTCTTTTGCTTTCGAGATTCCTGTCTTTATATTCTTACTGATATGGAGCGGAATTACAGATTCAGATTCCCTAAGAAGCAAAAGGCCTTATGTAGTGATTGCATGCTTTACTGTTGGGATGCTCATAACTCCACCAGATGTAATTTCCCAAAGCCTGTTAGCGATTCCTGCTTGGTTACTTTTTGAGCTTGGTATTGTTATGGCTGATCTTTTTGTAAGGAAAAAGGAAGAAGATCTATAGATCGAACCAAAAGGTAATTGGCCCTTCATTAACAAGACTAACCGACATATCAGCCCCAAATTGACCCGAACTGATCTTTCCATATTTTTTGCTAAGAATCATTTTGAATTCTTCAAACAACATTTCTCCAATTTCTGGAGTAGCAGCATCAGAAAAGCTTGGTTTTGTACCTTTATTTGTTCCTACTGACAAAGTGACTTGAGGAACTACTAAGATTTCTGTCTTGGTCTCTAAAAGACTCAAAGATAATCGGCCTTTTTTATCATTGAAAATCTTGTACCTGATTAGTTTGTCAGCAAGAGATTCTACTTGATGAGTAGAATCATCTTTATCAAATCCTACAAAGACTAATGCTCCTTCTTTGATGGAAGCAATAAGTTCTTTATTAACTTCTACAGACGCTTTCGAAACTCTTTGGACAAGTAACTTCAATCAGTTTAGCTTTCTAAAGATATATCCCACTTTCCTTCTGAAGCTAATTTATTCATCAATGCTCTATGAGAAAGTGCTTCTTGGGCTGAGGATGCGTTTTCAACCTTTCCCATCCAGGCTTTAAGTGCAGGTTGCTGGAGTGCTCTCCCATAAGAGAAACTTAATTTCCAGTTAAATCCTCCGATCTTATTCATGGCATCCAGATGCGCAGTAGCATCTAGATCAGACTGTCCTCCTGATAAGAAAGTAATACCAGGTAAATCATCAGGCACATAAGTCTTTAAGCAATCAAGGGTTTTTTGGGCTACTTCATCAACATCTGCCTGATTCGAATAATTGGATCCAGATGTGATCATATTGGGTTTAAGAATAGTTCCTTTAATATCAACCCCTCTTTCTGAAAGACTAGAAAATAATGATTCTAAACAACGTGAAGTCGCGTCATAACAATCCTCTATTGAATGATTTCCATCCATTAATACTTCTGGCTCAACCATTGGTACCATATTATTGTTTTGAACAATTTTTGCATAATCAGCAAGTGCTCCCATATTTGCTGAAATAGCTTCAGAGGAGGGCATGTCATTTCCAATTGTTATAACTGCTCTCCACTTTGTGAACTTGGCGCCAAGTTCAAAATATTCTTTTAATCGTTCATCAAGGCCCTCGAGACCTTGGGTAAGGCTTTCTTCTGTATCACCTATTGGTTGCAGACCTTTATCAACTTTGATACCCGGTAATGCACCTTGACTATTTATAACATCTACCAAGGAAGTACCATCAGCAGCACTCTGGCGAATGGTTTCATCAAATAAAATAACTCCACCTATATTGCCCTTCATTCCTTCTGCCCTAAATAGCAATTCTCTGTAGTCTCTTCTATTTTCTTCAGTTGACTCTACGCCTATTGAATCAAAACGTTTGGTGCAAGTAGGATTGCTTTCATCAGCAGCCAAGATTCCTTTTCCTTCTGAAACTATATAACTTGCTATCTCACTTAAACTATTTAAATTCATGTTTTTCTCTCCAATGATAAATTCAATTTACTTTCTCTTTTAAAGCCTCTATTGCGGGTAATTTTCTTCCTTCCATAAATTCCAAGAATGCCCCGCCTGCAGTAGAAACATAATCTAATTTGTCCAGAACCCCGGCTTTTTCTGCAGCAGAGATAGTATCTCCTCCTCCAGCTACTGAAAAGCCTTTTGAAGCAGTAATCATTTTAGCAATCTTTATCGTCCCCTTATCAAAATTTTCTTTTTCAAAAAATCCGATCGGGCCATTCCACAAAATAGTGCCAGCATTCATCAAAATGGGTTCCAGAGAAGTTAATGATTCAGGTGCTACATCAAAAATTGCTTCATTTTCAGCTATAGCATCGATAGAGGTTATCCTGCCCGGTTTGTCTGGACTATCTGAAACTAGTACGGAATTAGGGATAATGATTTTTGGATTCTCTAATAGTTCTGTAGCTTCGGATAGCATAGTCTCTTCTACTAAAGACTTACCCACATCATAACCCTTTGCGGCTATGAGGGTATTAGCGATACCTCCCCCCAATATGACTTTATCCATGGACTTGGAAAGTGAATTGATAAGACTCAGTTTAGTAGATATTTTTGCACCACCAAGAATTGCCACAGAGTTTTTTGAATCTTCCTTTACTTTAGATAAAGCATTTAACTCTTCATCCAACAATAACCCCGCACACGCGTCACTAGAAAAGGTTATTACACCTGTTGTTGAGGAGTGAGCCCTGTGAGAAGTAGCAAATGCATCCATGACAAATATATCAGCCAGTTTGGCCATTCTCTTAGATAGATTAACATCGTTCGTTTTCTCACCAACACAAAATCTTGTATTTTCAATAACCGAAAGGTCATGGCCTTGATCTAAAGCTTCAAATTCATCAAGAGAATAAAGTTTAATTTTTTGATTTAACAAGTTCTCCAGTTCTTTCACTACCGGCATCAGAGAAAATTCCTTTTGGAATTTATTATTCTCTTCTGGTCTACCTAAATGGCTCATGATTATTAAACGAGCACCAGCTTCAATAATGTAATTTAAAGTCGGTAAAGATCGGATAATTCGTTCGTTATTAGTAACTAAACCGTTTTCAATTGGAGTATTAAGATCTAATCTCAGCAAAACAGACTTGTTGCTTAAATTAATTTCATTAAGCCTTTTGTATGACATTTCTAGAGACCGAGTTTTGAAATAATCTGTTCTTTAGTAAATCCAAAATGCTCAAAAAGAACATTCCCAGGTGCAGATTCACCAAATGAGTTCATTCCAATAACATCACCTTCAAGCCCAACATATTTTCTCCACCAATCAGCATAAGAAGCCTCAATAGCAACTCTCTTTATTCCAGAACCTAAAACAGATTCTTTATAGTTCTCAGATTGAACATCAAATCTCTCGGAGCAGGGCATCGAAACGACCCTTATTGGTGTACTTTCTTTAACTTGCTCTGCTATTTCCATTGCAAGCTCAACTTCAGATCCCGTAGATATAAAAATGATTTCTGGTTTTGTTTCTGGTTCGTGGAGGATATAAGCACCTTTTTTAATAGAATCTACCTGGACTTTATTTCTTTCAAAGTTTGGTAACCCTTGTCTCGATAATATTAATGCTGTTGGTTTATCTGTGTTTTCTAAAGCAGCTAACCAAGAAATAGCGGTTTCTGATGTATCACAAGGTCTCCAAGTTTCTAGATTAGGAGTAGTTCTAAGACTTGTTAAATGTTCGATTGGTTGATGAGTAGGACCATCTTCTCCTACCCCTATAGAGTCATGAGAGTACACAAGTATTGTTTGTATCTTCATTAAGGCAGCCATTCTGACTGCATTTCTTGCGTAATCTAAGAATGTTAGGAAGGTTCCAGCATAGGGCTTCAATCCTCCGTGTAAGACTATACCGTTCATAATACCGGTCATTCCAAATTCTCTCACACCATAGTTAATATAATTACCGGAAAAATCTTCAGCTCTGATGGCTTTTGTTCCTTCCCAGTTTGTATTATTTGATCCTGTTAGATCTGCTGATCCACCTATGAGCTCAGGTATTAAGGGACCCAGGACATTTAAGACCTTTTGAGAAGATACTCTTGTGGCCATCTTAGGTAGATCTTTTTGAACTGTTTCGATGTATGAATAAATACTCTCTTCAATACCATCCGGTAAATTCCCAGTAATAAGTCTTTTTAGTTCTCTTGATAATTCAGGATTTTCATTTGAATATTCTTGAAGAGTTTTCTCCCAAGCTTCTTCTTTGATCTTTCCTGATTCTTTTGAATCCCAATCTTCATAGATTTCTTGAGGTATATCAAATGGATCACTCTCCCAATCTAATTGGTTTCTTGTTAAGGCAATCTCTTCAGGATTCACTATCGCACCATGAGCAGCGGCAGTTCCAGCCATATTTGGGGAACCTTTACCTATTAGAGTCTTACAGCATATCAATGTGGGCTTGTCAGAATTTGATTTTGCTTGTTGGATAGCCTGATCTATTTCTTTAGAATTATGTCCGTCGATATTTGGAATGACCTCCCATCCGTAGGAAGCAAATCTTCCTGGAATATCTTCTGTGAACCAACCTTCTACATTCCCATCTATAGAAATGTCATTATCATCATATAAGACTATAAGTTTTCCTAAGCCTAAAGTCCCTGCCAAAGAACAGGCTTCGTGTGATATACCCTCCATCAAACATCCATCGCCGGTGAATACGTAAGTCATGTGATCAATAATTTGATGCTCTTCAGTATTATATTTTGATGCCAGAACTTTTTCAGCTATAGCCATTCCTACCGCATTAGAAATTCCTTGTCCTAGTGGTCCCGTTGTTGTTTCCACACCTGGTGTTACTCCAAATTCTGGATGACCAGCAGTTTTAGAGTGCAATTGCCTAAAATCTTTAAGGTCTTGAATGGATAAATCATAACCTGAGAGGTGCAAAAGGCCATAAATGAGCATAGAACCGTGACCATTTGACAACACGAATCTATCTCTGTTGAACCAATCCGGATTTCCAGGATTGTGACTCAAATGTCCTTGCCAGAGAACTGCAGCAATATCTGCCATGCCCATAGGCATTCCCGAATGGCCTGAATTTGCTTGCTTCACTGAATCCAAGGCTAGGATTCTTAATGCGTTTGCAGATTGAGAATTAAACTTTTTACTCATTTTTTTAATTTTTATTATTGTCGCTGAAATAATTTTTTAAGTATATAAAAATACTCTTAAATCCAATAAATTTGGGGAAATTTATAACGTTTTGTGTAAAATGGCCGCTCTTTAGAACTTGGAGCTAATATGTCCGAATATAAAATTTTTACTTCTGAATCAGTTTCAGAAGGACATCCTGACAAAATGGCAGATCAGATATCAGATGCCGTACTTGATGCAATGCTCAAAGATGACCCCAATTCAAGGGTTGCTTGTGAAACATTAGTGAAAGATAACCTTGTGGTCTTAGCTGGTGAAATAACAAGTGCATCAGAGCCAGATCTTGAAGCTATAGCCAGAAAAGTTATCCTAGATATAGGTTATGACAGCATTGATGTGGGCTGTGATGGTAATACCTGTGAGGTTGTAAACGCAATCGGTAAGCAATCTCAAGATATAGCCCAAGGTGTTAATGAAGGTGAGGGAGAAGATCTTGAGCAAGGTGCTGGTGATCAAGGGCTAATGTTTGGATACGCTACAAACGAAACAGATGTTTTAATGCCTGCCCCTATTACCTACTCTCACAGACTTGTCGAGCAACAGGCCTTCATTAGAAAAAGTAATAAGTTATCATGGCTTAGACCTGATGCTAAAAGCCAAGTTAGTTTTGTTTATGGAGATGACGGTAAACCAGAATCAATATCTGCTGTCGTATTGTCAACTCAGCATGATCCTGAAGTTTCTCAAGAAGATCTTAAAGAAGGAGTAATGGAAGAAATTATCAAACCTATTCTTCCTTCAAACTGGCTTAATGAAAAAACTAAATTTTATATCAATCCAACTGGCAGATTTGAGATAGGCGGCCCTGTTGGAGACTGTGGTCTTACGGGAAGAAAAATTATCGTAGATACTTACGGTGGTATGGCAAGACATGGTGGTGGAGCTTTTTCTGGAAAAGACCCCTCAAAAGTTGATAGATCAGCTGCTTATGCCGGAAGATACGTGGCTAAGAACATCGTTGCTGCGGGATTGGCTGATAGATGTGAGATACAGGTTTCTTATGCTATTGGAGTTGCAGAACCTACATCTATTAGTGTTAATACGTTTGGCACATCAACAATAGATGAAAGTAAAATTGCTGATTTAGTTAGAGAGCATTTTGACTTACGCCCAAGCCAGTTGATTAAAATGCTTGATCTGAAGAGACCTATTTATCAAGCAACTGCAGCTTACGGGCATTTTGGTAGAGAGGAAAGCGCATTTACATGGGAAAAAACAGACAAAGCTGAAGCTTTGAAAGGATAAAAAATAATGAGTAATGATTATAAAGTAGCCGATATGTCATTGGCAGAGTGGGGAAGAAAAGAGATAGTTATAGCACAATCTGAGATGCCTGCTCTTATGAAGTTAAGAGAAAGGTATGGAAATGAACAGCCCTTAAAAGGTGCAAAAATTCTTGGTTGCATTCACATGACAATCCAAACTGCTGTTTTGATAGAGACATTAACTGCTCTAGGTGCGGAAGTGAGATGGTCTGGTTGTAATATTTTCTCTACGCAAGATCATGCTGCGGCTGCAATTGCAGAAACTGGTGTGCCCGTATTCGCTTGGAAAGGTCAGACTGATGAAGAGTTTGATTGGTGTATAGAGCAGACTATCCTGTCTGATGGAAGTCCTTGGGATGCAAATATGATTCTGGATGATGGGGGTGATCTTACTTCTATGGCTCATCTTAAATATCCTGAAATTCTTGAAAATATTCATGGAATCACTGAAGAAACTACTACAGGTGTAGTCAGACTAAATGAAATGATAGAAAAGGGAGAATTGAAAGTTCCTGCAATCAATGTCAACGACTCTGTTACTAAATCAAAAAATGATAATAAATACGGCACTAGACACAGTCTTAATGACGGCATAAAAAGAGGAACAGATATGTTCTTGGCTGGAAGAAAAGCACTCGTCATAGGTTACGGAGATGTAGGAAAAGGTTCAGCACAAAGCCTTAAGCAAGAAGGAATGGTTGTAAGAGTTACTGAAGTTGACCCAATATGTGCGATGCAAGCATGTATGGATGGTTATGAAGTCGTTTCGCCTTATATTGACGGTATTAACAATGGGACTGATGATTGCATGAATAAAGCGTTACTTCAAGATACTGATCTAGTAGTAACAACAACAGGAAACTACAAAGTTTGCGACCAGCAAATGCTAAGATCTGTTAAAAATGGAGCTGTAATTTGTAATATCGGCCACTTCGATACTGAAATTGATACTCAATATATGAGAGATGAATGGGCCTGGGAAGAAGTAAAACCTCAAGTTCATAAAATTTTTAGAGATACTAAGGCAGGAGATTCTCCCAATATGGATAGTGATAATTATTTAATACTTCTATCTGAAGGTAGATTGGTTAATTTAGGTAATGCTACAGGCCATCCATCACGAATTATGGATGGTTCTTTTGCTAACCAAGTTCTTGCACAGATGTACCTATATGAGAAAAAGTTTGCTCAAATCAATGATGATGATAAGAAACAAGAACTTATCAAAGTTGAAGTTCTGCCTAAGAAGCTAGACGAAGAAGTTGCTGCATATATGGTTGAGGGGTTTGGCGGTGTTATGACCAAACTTTCTACAGAGCAAGCTGATTACATAAACGTACCAGAAGAAGGTCCTTTTAAATCAGAAATATATAAATATTAAAGAAGGGCTTTATGGCAAAAAACTCTAAAACATTTAGTTTTGAGTTTTTCCCTCCAAAGACAGCTTCAGGACAAGAGAAGGTAATTTCTCTAGGCAAAGAATTTGAATCTGTCCCTGCAGAATACTACTCTGTAACTTTTGGAGCTGGAGGATCAACTCAACTAGGAACAATAGAAACTTGTAGATCATTATTTAATGCTACAAAAGTCCCTATTGCGCCTCATATTTCAGGAATCGGTTCTGATAAAAGTTCAATTAAATCCATGCTCCAACTATACAAAGATGAAGGATTCAAAAAACTTGTTGTCTTAAGAGGAGATCTTCCTTCTGGCTTTGGGTCTGTAGGAGATTTTCCATATGCTATAAATTTAATAGAGTTTATAAATGAAAGTTTTGAGAATTATTTTGAAATTGAAGTTGGAGCCTATCCTGAAACACATCCAGAAGCTGTAAGCTCAGAAGATGATATTCAGCATTTTTGTCAAAAAATGTCGGCTGGCGTGAAAGGTGCAGTGACACAATTCTTTTTTGACTCAGATGTTTATTTCAGGTTCGTAGAAAATTGTCAGAAACTCGGTATGGATAAGCCTATTACACCCGGAATGATGCCTATAATGAGTAAAGAAGGTTTAGTCAGAATGGCGAATAACTGTGGAGCCAATATTCCAACTAGATTAATTAATAAATTAGATAGCTTTGATAATGAAGACGATCTTAAAAAATTTGGAGCGGACTACATTGCTTCTTTGGTGAGTGCCTTGATAGATAAAGGGGCACCAGGAATACATTTCTACACCATCAATCAGCTTAACCCAACAAATCAGATTATAAATCTGATAGATTAGGATCATGACTAAAAAAGAAAAAGAGGTAAATCCTCTTTGGGGCGGAAGATTTACAAAAGGCACAGGCGATCTAGCCCAATCCTTTTCTGCGTCTGTGGATATAGACAAGAACCTTTTTGAAGTCGATATAAAAGGATCTATAGCTTATGCGGAGATATTAAAAGCCGCGAAAATTTTAACCGCTAAAGATTTGGCTAAAATTAAAAAGGGACTTAATAAAATTCTTTCAGAGATTGAGCAAGACAAATTTACATGGGATCCAAGACTAGAAGATGTCCATATGAATATTGAGTCAAGACTTGTGGAGATATCGGGTGCTGCTGCAAAGAAACTGCACACAGGTAGATCTAGAAATGACCAAGTTGCTACTGATTTAAGACTTTTCTTGATGGAAAGGATCGATGAAATACTGAAAACTATCACTGCCCTTCAAAAATCTATCGTCAATCAAGCCGATAAGAATTTTGATGTGCTTATGCCAGGATTTACCCATTTGCAGATTGCACAACCTGTAACCTTGGGACATCACTTAATGGCATGGAATGAGATGCTCACAAGAGATTACTCTAGATTAATAGATGCAAAAAAGAGATTAAATGTTATGCCTTTAGGCTCTGCGGCATTATCTGGTACAAGATTTAATATTGATAGGGAATTACTAGCGAAGAAACTTGGTTTCAATGAAATTAGTCGAAACTCTATGGACGCAGTAAGCGATAGAGACTTTGTTCTTGAGTTGGCTTCGGTTTTATCAATTATCGGTATCCATTTATCAAGAGTATGTGAAGAGATAATTATCTGGGCATCAAGTCAATATGATTATCTTGAGCTGTCTGATGAGGTTTGTACTGGTTCATCCATAATGCCGCAAAAAAAGAATCCTGATATGGCAGAACTTATAAGAGGCGGAGCGTCTAAGACTATTGCTAATCTAATGGGCTTACTTTCGTTAATGAAAAATCTACCCCTGACTTACAACAGAGATATGCAAGAAGATAAAGCCTACATATTTGATAGCTTAGACTTTTCAGAAAATAGCTTAGCCTTGTTAAAAATCGTTATTGATGGCATGAAACCTAATATAGAAAAGATGAAACAAGACTGTTTTAAAGGACAAATCACAGCAACAGATCTAGCAGATTACTTGGTAGAAAAAAATATGCCATTTAGACAAGCTCATTCTGTTGTAGGAAAAATAGTTGCCTTTGCAGAGACAAAAAATAAACAAATATTTGAGTTAGACCTCAAGGAATTAAAGAAATTCTCTAAACTAATTGAAGATGATGTCTCATCTTACTTAGACCCTGCGATTACTATTAATTCAAGAAACCAAATTGGAGGCACGGCCCCTTCACAAGTTAAAAAAGAGATAAGTTTATCCAAAAAGCTATTAGCTAAAAGAAAATTATGATTTTAATTTCTAGACTATTGTTTCTTTTGATAGCCCTAAATTTAATATCATGTGGAAACAAAATGCCCTTGAAATTGCCTGAAAGTTCTGTCGGCGATATGTATACACATGAAACCCATTGAAACAAAAAATAATCAACTTTATGTTGAAGATATACCTGCTCAAGATATTGTGGAGGAGTATGGCTCTCCGGCCTATATCTACTCGTCTGCAGAAATAGAGAAAAATTTTAAAGTCTATAAAGACGAAGTTCGAGATATTGATCTCGTATGCTATGCCGTAAAAGCCAATTCAAATCTGCATATACTGAGGCTATTATCAGATCTTGGATCTGGATTTGATGTAGTTTCTGGAAATGAACTAAAAAGATGCCTTTTAGCGGGTGCAGATAAAAATAAAATAGTTTTTTCAGGGGTTGCTAAATCAGAAGAAGAAATTAAATTCGCTATTGAAAGTGATATCTTATCTATAAATATAGAGTCTTTTGGAGAGTTTGAGAGAATTGAGGAAATAGCTCGAGGTCTTAAAAAGACTGTGAATTGTGCTCTGCGAGTAAATCCGGATATCTCTATTAGCTCACATAAATATATCCAAACAGGTTCTAAAACTTCCAAATTTGGTCTAGATAGAAAATCTGTTCTAAAAATATCTGCTGCATGTGTTGACTCTAATGCCGTAAAACTAACTACTGTTGCAAGCCATATCGGATCTCAAATTTCAGATGAGAATGTAATACTAAAAAGTGTAGATTATCTAATTGAGATAGCTAATGAACTCATCGAAGAAGGTCATATTATTGAGTATCTTGATATCGGTGGTGGCCTAGGCATTCAATATAAAGATGAGAATAAAGGTGATCCAAAACTTCTTCTAGAAAAGGTCAAAGCTCTATTAAAGGACCAAGATTTCAAAGTCATCCTGGAGCCAGGTAGATCGATAATAGGAACTGCAGGTATTTTGCTCACAAAGGTAGAGTATATAAAAGAAGCAGGCAGCAAAAATTTTGCAATTATTGATGCAGGTATGAATGATTTGTTAAGACCTTCTTTATATGAAGCTTGGCATGATGTAATAGAGATTAATCCTAAAGGTGCGAGTAGTAATTTATATGATCTAGCAGGTCCAGTCTGTGAGACGGGTGACATCCTTGCTACAGAGCGAAATTTAAGCATCCTACCTGGGGACTATGTTGCGTTTATGGATGCAGGCGCCTACGGCTCAGTAATGACTTCAAATTATAATTCTAGACTGAAACCTATTGAATTACTCGTAGCTAAAGATACGGTTCAGGTAATCAAACGCAAAGAAAGTTTTGAGGATATCATCTCGCTAGAGACCTAGTTCTAAATGCAAACTAACTTATATATATATTCAGGACTTGGGAATATTATTGGTATTCTTGATTCTTTAAGTGCTGACATAAAAATCAACTCAAAGGATGTTATTGAATTAAATCAAAAACAAGGCATTGCCTTTGACCAATTGATAGTTGTGTTACCTCCACTTCATCATGAAAATGATCTAGATGTAGAGATATATAACAATGATGGTTCAAAGGCATCGAACTGCATTAATGGTGCTAGATGTGTCTCTAAATTTATCCAAGATCAATCTTTATTACCGTCGAGCGACCTAAAAGTAAATACAGAGGGCGGTATTTGGAATTTAAAAGCCTTAAGCGAAGATCAATTTTGTGCCACCTTCGCACTGAATGATAGCCTGACTAAAGTTAATATTAATCACAACAATAAAGATATAGTTTTAGATTGCATAAATCTTGGGAATCCTCACGGGGTAGCTTTTGAAGAAAATATGCATGACTTTGATTTCAAAACATTTGGAAAATATTTACAGGATCATGAGTGCTTTGAAGATGGAGTTAATTTTGGACTGATAAGCAAAAAAGCTGCAGATGAAATAAATCTTAGGGTATTTGAAAGAGGAGCCGGAGAAACATTAGCATGTGGCAGTGGAGCCTGTGCTGCTGCAGTGATAGGTGTTATAAAAAAAGAACTTGAGACTCCTGTGAAAGTTAATTTTGAGCTCGGCAGCTTATTGATTGACTATAAAGAAGAATCTAAGATGATATCAGCTACTGGTAAAGCAGAATTTTTGGAAAAGAAAGAAATTACAATTTAATGACAGAAAAATCGATTGATCCAAAAAAAGTAGAAGAGTTTCTGCTACTCAATCCTGAATTCCTTTCTGACAATTCGCATATCTTAAATTCTTTAGAAATTGTTCATGAAACTGGTGGGGCTGTATCTCTGATTCAGAAACAAGTAGAAATCTTGAGAAAAAATTATGAATCGACTTCTGGAAATCTCCTGCAGTTATTAGAAATTGCATCAACAAATGAAGATATTTTTGAAAAAACAAAAAAACTTATTCTGAATCTTATAGTATGCAAAAATCTTACGGAGATAGTCTCAGTTACGGAAGAGACTTTTTCTAAAGAATTCCAATCTGATTCATGTAAATTACTCTTTTTCAAAGATAATCCGAATCTTCCTAAAGGTAGAATTGTAGATGCCAAAGAGGCGCATAAAGTCATCGGGAGTAAATATAATGCAGCCGACATATTCTGTGGACCTCTAGATAAGAAAGAATCTTCTTACATTTTTGATAAAAAAGCTGAGGTTCTAGACTGTGTCTTAGTGCCTATTAAAAATTCAGAATGTCCAGGAGTCTTAGCGGTTGGTTCAAGGACAGAGAATACTTATTCTAAAGAGAATGATTCCTTGTTTCTGGAATTCATTTCAGAAGCACTTTCTAAATTAATAGAAAGGAATAACTTCTAAATGTTGCAACAAGAAATTCAAGAATTCCTTTCTTATCTTGAGTCTGTAAAACAATATTCAACTCATACAACCAATGGTTATAGAAGGGATTTAACTAAACTATCTAAGTATCTTGTAAACGAAGATATCCAAGATTGGAAATCAGTGAATGAACATGAAGTGAGAACTTTTGTTAATTCGGAAAGAAGAAGAGGTCTTAGTCCAAGAAGCATTCAAAGACTTTTATCAACTACCAGATCTTTTTTTGAATATCTTTTAATCGAAGGTGTAATCAAGCTCAGTCCAGCTAAAAGTATCAATTCTCCAAAATCAGCACAGCTCTTACCTAAAGCCATGGATGCAGACCTCGTTCAAAGGCTCTTAAATTTTAAACCCGAGGGTATGATTGAAGTCAGAGATAAAGCCATAGCAGAACTTTTATACTCTTCTGGATTAAGATTATCTGAGGTTTGTTCACTAAATACTGAAGATCTGGAACTTAAAGAAAGAGTTTGCAGAGTTACAGGTAAAGGCAATAAAACAAGAATAGTTCCTGTTGGTACAAAAGCGATTCAGGCCATTAGAGATTGGTTGATTTATCGAAGAGAGCTCAAAGATTCAAAAAATTCTGTGAGTGAGGCTATGTTTCTTAATAATAAGGGCAGCAGGATTTCAGCTCGATCTATTCAACTCAGACTTGAGAAGCTTTGTGCAAAAAGAGGACTGCCTGGTATTAATCCCCATATGCTTAGACATTCTTTTGCAAGCCATGTCCTTGAATCAAGCGGTGATCTAAGGGCGGTTCAAGAAATGCTCGGACATGCCGATATAGGGACAACGCAAATTTATACAAAATTAGATTTTCAGCACCTATCTAAAGTTTATGATAAGGCTCATCCTAGAGCTAAAAAAGGAATTAAAAATGACAATTAAATATATATCTTTTGATCTCGATGATACTTTTTGGGATGTAATGCCAACGATTTATAAAGCAGAAGAAATAACGACTAATTGGATTAAAGAAAACTATTTTGGTGCCTCTAAATTAATGGGTACTGATAGTATTATTGAAATTAGAAATAAATTAGTAAATGAAGATTCCTCTTTGAAATTTCAAATCTCTAAATTAAGAAAAAAGATTTTCTATGAAACTTCATTGTTGGCAGGATACTCAACAGAAGAATCAGCTGAAATGTCTAAAAGAGCTTTTGAGATATTTATAGAGGCTAGAAATGATGTGGTTTTTTTTGAAGGAGCTTTGGAAGCTCTGGAAAGACTAAATAAGCAATATTCTCTGGGGGTTATTACAAATGGAAATGCTGATCTTGAGAAAATTGGCATAGCACATTTATTTGATCATTGCTTTTCCTCAGCTGACACTAAGGCTCACAAACCAGATCCCAGGGCCTTTGAAGCTTTAATAGACGCGAGCGGACTAAAGCCTGAAGAAATTTGCCACGTTGGTGATCATCCAATCAATGATGTAAAAGGAAGTTACGATTGCGGCATGAAACCAATTTGGTACAGAAATCCTGGAGCCGAATGGCCTTTAGATGAATTAAAAGTTCCTGAATTTGAAAACTGGGATAATTTCGAAAGTGTTCTAGGAAATGCTTATTAAATGCTATCAAGCATGTGCTGAACAGCAGCAGATAGCTCATCATCAGAACAATCCATACATAGTCCCATAGCAGGCATACCGTTTAATCCATTCTTTACGGAAGCTGTAAGAGCTTCAATTCCTTTATCTGGTCTTGCACCCCAAGAGGTAGCATCGGCAAATTTTGGAGCTCCTGCAACACCAATGTTGTGGCAGGTAGCACAAGCACCTGAATAGACTTCTTCTCCGTTTCTTCCACCGGAAGAAGCAACAACAGTTGTAGCAGCAGATGTACTGCCGCAATCTTCTCCTTGAACGCAAACAGACCCTACTGGAGCAATTCTCTTTTCTATTGCCTTTTTAGCCTCAGAAGCACCTAAACTCAAGACGAGTCCAGTAAATAAGATAAGTAATATTTTTGAGTATTTCATGTTTTTTAGATAGCTCTAGATCAGGCGAAATGCATTATAAAACAATACAGTTTAAGAGTCTTCTCAAATTAAAAGCTAAAAAGCAGGAATATCTGTTTGGGTTCTACCTAGTATGAGCGCATGAATATCGCTAGTGCCCTCGTACGTATTAACAACCTCAAGATTCACCATATGTCGCATAATTGGGTACTCATCCGAAATCCCATTTCCTCCAAGCATATCTCTCGATTTTCTGGCTATATCAAGCGCTTTAGCAGTTGAATTTCTTTTTATAAGAGATATTAATTCTGGTGAAATATTATTATCATCCATTAGTTGCCCTGCTCTAAAACATCCTTGCAGACCCATACTAATATCAGTTTGCATATCGGCTAATTTCAATTGGATAATCTGATTTGAACCTAAAGGTTTATCGAATTGCTTTCTATCCATGACGTAATCTCTTGCAGTAAACCAACATGTTTCAGCAGCACCTAGAGCTCCCCAAGCAATTCCATATCGCGCATTATTTAAGCAGCTAAAAGGACCTTTAAGTCCCTCTACATTTGGTAACATTTGGCTTTCTTCAACGAACACATCTTCCATAACGATTTGACCGGTTACAGAAGCTCTTAAAGCAAGTTTTCCCTCTATTTTTGGAGCACTCAATCCTTCCATACCTTTTTCTAATATAAAGCCTTTTATTTTGCCTTCATCGTTCTTTGCCCAAACGACAAAAACATCAGCAATTGGACTATTTGATATCCACATTTTTGCACCTGAAAGTGAATATCCTCCTTTAACTGATTTTGCTCTTGTGATTAAACCGCCAGCATCGGACCCATAATCAGGTTCAGTTAGACCAAAACATCCAATTTTTTCACCAGTTGCAAGAGAAGGTAAATATTTTTCTCTTTGTTCTTCAGAGCCAAAAGCATAAATTGGATACATAACTAATGAAGACTGAACGCTCATCATAGATCTATATCCTGAGTCTACCCTTTCAACCTCTCTAGCAATAAGTCCATAGCTCATATAGTCAACACCTGGGCAGTCATAACCTTGAATAGTAGACCCTAAAAGACCTACTGCGCCCATTTCTCTAAAGATATTGGGGTCAGTCTCTTCTTTTCTAAACGCATCTCTTACCCTAGGTAAAAGCTTTTCTTGTGCGAACTGATGTGCAGTATCTCTAACCATTCTTTGATCATCTGATAGCTGCTGTTCTAGTAGAAAAGGATCTTTCCAGTTTATTGATTGCCAAGTATTACTTGCCATGTTTACTCCATGTTTTGACGGTGTGGATGATATCAGGGCTAGTAGATTAATAAAATAGATATTGAGATCGATATATAATCAATAAAAGGGCTAGTAGCTCAGCTAGGATAGAGCGTCTGCCTCCGGAGCAGAAGGTCACAGGTTCAAATCCTGTCTAGCCCACTTTTGGTATATTAAAGTCGTGAAAAAAATATTTATACTTTTGGGATGCATAATTGCAGGACTCTATGCTGCCTCTTATATTTTAGTTGGAATATTAGCGATGATTGCATCTATATTTAGTGAAGATGTGCGGATTAATATACAAGACATGTTCTTAACACTTAGTACTGAAGGTGTTGTGGGTTTCTTAGTTATCACTCAAATGACTATAGTTCCTTTGATAGCGGGTTGGATATCTAAACTTCTATATAAGAAATATAAGTCATTAAAGTAGATATTTTTTTATTTCTTTTTTTAATGGTTTATTTATTAAACGAAGTTATATACTTAATTCTTTGGGGAGAAATTTATGGAACATGATTTAATAATCAAGAACGGTAATATCGTTGATGGAACTGGCTCTGATGCATACTCTGGAGATATTTCAATCAAAGATGGGGTTATAACTGAAATTGGCGAAGTCAATGGTGATGCAGCTGAGGTTATAGATGCTGAAGGTATGACTGTTTCACCTGGTTTTGTTGATATACATACTCATCTAGATGCTCAGATTGGCTGGGACCCTGAAATGACCCCTATTTGCTGGCATGGTGTCACCACAGCTTTGATTGGAAACTGCGGCCTCACCTTTGCTCCTTGCAAGCCTGAAGATGTTGAAATTCTCGCCGGCATGATGGAAACGGTGGAAGACATTCCAAAACAGGCTATTCTCTCAGGGCTTTCTTGGAACTGGGAACACTATGGTGAATACCTAGACACACTGGAAGAGCTAAAACCTTCACTGAATGTTGCTGGTCTCGTGGGTCATTCTGCTATTCGCTATTATGTCATGGGTGATCGATCTTTTGATGAACAGGCAACTGAGGCTGAAAAGCAACAAATGGCTGATATTGTAGAAAAAGCAATGAAAGATGGTGCAGTTGGATTCTCAACCAATCGTTACGAACCACACAAGGCTCCGGATGGTCGTGCAATTCCAGGAACCTATGCCGAATGTGCTGAACTTGTAGAGATAGCAAAGGTTGTCGGACCTAGAGATGGTCTGATGCAACTCGTTGGAGCAGATGCTGAAGTTATGAGGTCGGTCGCTGAAACAGAAGGAAGTAGAGTCTTATTTAGCTATGGTTGTTCAGGTGAAGAGGGTTCTGGGACTCAAGCAGCAATAAATCTTGACGAAATGAACTTGGAAGGACGCAATATCACAGGCATAAGTCATACACGTGGATCAGGGTACATGTTTGGTCTTCAATCAGGCTTACCTATTGAAGGTCTGACATGGGACGAATTACGAGCAAAAGATTTTGAAGGAAGATTGGAAGCCATAAATGATGAGACCTTCTGTAACGCTTTAGTAACTGAAGCCCGCGAACCTAAATCTTGTGGTATTCCACTCCAAAAAGTCTACTTTCTAGGCCTCGACGAGACGCCCGATCATAACTCAGCTCAGAATTTGATCGAGTTATCTAAATCTGCTGGAGAACACTGGTCTGAAACTATCTTGCGCCTATCAAGAGACAGTAATGGACGTGGTCTTTTCAACTGGCGTATGTTTGGTGGTAACCTGAAGGAGCAAGGAGATCTCTTCGCCAGCGAAAATCTAATTCCTGGACTTGGCGATGTCGGCGCGCATGTCTCTCAAATTATGGATGGAGGCTGGGCTAGCTTCATACTCTCTCATTATGTTCGTGAGAAAGGTGTATTCACACTTCCTCAAGCTATAAAACGAATGACAGCAGATCCTGCTGCAGTAGTTGGCCTCAGTGATAGAGGTATTCTAAAAGCAGGAATGAAAGCTGACATTAATGTATTCAATCCTGAAGAGGTAAATGAACTACAACCTCTACTAGTAAATGACTTTCCTGGGGATGCACCGCGATACATTCAGAAGTCACGTGGCTTTAAAGCAACAATCGTCAACGGCCAAGTTAATGTATTAAATGGAGAGCCTACAGGAGCACGTGCAGGTCAGGTGCTTCGGCATCAATGAGATTGTTAAAGAGTATATCGTAGCAAATACGTCCAACAGGAGGGTCTTTATACACTCTACCTAATAGAAATTAGTAGACTCAAAATCATAGGTTTATAATGAATCTATGAACTCAGCAGATGCTCTACTTAAAACTTTGATAGCTAATGGTCTAGAAGTTGTTTTTGCAAATCCTGGTACTTCCGAAATGCATTTAGTTGCCGCGATTGATCATCATCCAGAAGTTAGACCAATATTGGGTCTGTTTGAGGGTGTAGTGACTGGAGCTGCAGATGGATATGCGAGAATGTCTGGAAAAGCTGCAGCAAACTTACTTCACTTAGGTCCAGGTCTAGGAAATGGCTTTGCTAATATTCATAATGCCAAGAAGGCTAGAACACCTATGCTAAATATTGTAGGAGATCATGCCACTTATCATCTCCAGTATGATGCTCCTCTTACTTCTGACTTAGATGGTTTGGCTAAGGCGAGTTCTGATTGGGTTGGTAGAAGCTTATCACCTGATGATTTGTCTTCTATAGGGAGTCAAGCTTGGTCGGAAGCTCACAAATATCCAGGGCAAATTGCTACCATGCTTGTACCAGCTGATTGTGCTTGGGGTGAAACTGATAATCTTGGTCCGGTAGTCAAAAAGTCAGATCCATTAAAAGTTGATGACAAAGAAATTGATGAAGCTTTTAAGGTCCTTTCCTCAAGTACCAATGCAATGCTATTTATAGGTGGTGACTTCCTTGATGAAGAGTCAGTTACTTTAGCAGGCAAGATTGCTACTTCAGCTAATTGTAGATTGGCAACTGATACTTTTGTTAAAAGACATAGAAGAGGCAGAGGTATAACAAAAGTAGAGCCCATACCATATTTTGCCGAGATGGCAGAAGAACATCTTAAAGGCATAGATGCAATTGTATTTATAGGCACTAAACCTCCTGTTTCATTTTTTGCTTATCCAGGAAAGAAAAGTTACTTATCTCCTGAAGGGGCTCAATTGATTGAATTAGCTTCACCTTTTCAGGATGGAAAATATGCCCTAAGCGCCCTTAATGATTTATTTGGAGGAACCAAAATAGATGACCAGTTCACTCCAGATGAAGAAATTAATGTGCCGACCTCTGGTGAGCTGGGTCCTGAAAATATTGGACCAATATTTGCTGGCTTATTACCCGAAGAGACAATAGTCTGCGATGAAGCAGCTACATCTGGTTTTTTTGTAACACCGCATGCCTGGAATGCAAAACCCCTTGATTGGCTAGCATTAACTGGAGGGTCGATAGGTCAAGGCCTACCCTTGGCTACCGGTGCGGCCATTGGTGCTCCTGATAGGCCAGTTGTCTGTTTACATGGAGATGGGGGAGCCATGTACACTGTCCAGGCACTTTGGACACAAGCAAGAGAATCTTTGAATGTTACAAATATAATTTTTTCTAATCGATCTTATGCAATCTTAAAAGTTGAGTTAGATAGAGTTGGCGCTCTAGGTACTGGAGATAGGGCTGCATCAATGTTTTCTCTTGATGATCCCGCAATAAGCTGGCCTTCATTGGCTCAATCTCTTGGTGTTGATGGGTATACTGCAGCTACAGTTGAGGAATTTAAAAAAGCTTTATCAAGCAGTTTAGCTTCTGAAGGTCCCAGCCTGATAGAAGTAACGATATAAAAAACTACTATTTATTTAAAAAGGTTGTCCAATCCTCAATAGGTCTTCTTGAAGTTCTTAAAGAATTGATAGGAGCTTCAGGATCTCTGTAACCTATGGCCATTCCGCAAAAAAGCATTTCTTCTTCAGGGGCTTCAACAAACGCAGTAACACTCTCTTGTTTCATAGCCCAAGCCTCTTGAGGGCATGTATCAAGACCAGATTCTCTAGCCAGTAACATAAATGTCTGGAGGAACATTCCCAAATCAGACCATTGAGGTCTACCCATTTGTCTATCTGTAAAACAGAAGAATGCAGCTGGAGCTCCAAAAAATTCATAATTTTTTAACATCTGCTTAAATCTTCCCTCTTTATCATCACGACCAATTTCAAGAATTGAATACATATCTACACCTACCTCAAATCGTGATGTCTTGTATGGCTCTTTCAAGTTCTCAGGATAAATAGAATAAGCAGGAGTCTCAGGATCTGTCCATTCAGATTGAAATTTATGAAATGAGTTCATCGTTTCATTATTGATCACATAGATTTTCCATGGTTGTAAGTTACCACCGGAAGCAGATCTCGAAGCTTTTTCAAGTAGTTCAGAAATTAAAGAATCTTCAACAGGATCTTTTAAAAATTCCCTAACAGAAAGTCTCGAGTCGACTGCTTCACTTACATCCATTTAAATTCTCCTATGTTAATTCCTTCTCAGCAGTTTCTTTTGCCCATTTATAATTAGCCTTTCCGTTTGGAGCTCTCATTACCTCATCAACGAATAAAACTTGCTTAGGTAGTTTATAGCCTGCTAAATGTTCTCGGGTAAAAGCTATTAGGTCCTGTTCTTGTATTTCTCTGCCTTCTTGAAAAGATGCAAGAGCTACAACTTTCTGACCAAACCTGTCATCTTGCAATCCCACTACAAGACAATCAAAAATATCATCGTTTCTTTTAATTGCCTCCTCAACCTCTTCTGGATAAACCTTTTCACCTGCTGTATTTATGCAGTTACTTCCGCGACCAAGGAGAGTTATAGTTCCATCAGCCTCAACCTTTGCATAGTCTCCTGGAAAACTGTATCTCACCCCTTGAAACTCTTTAAAAGTCTCAGCAGATTTTTTTTCGTCTTTAAAATATCCTAAAGGAACTAACCCGCTTGTTCCAATTTTTCCCGTTTTATCAGAACCTGGCTCAACTAGCTCGCCTTCATCAGTAATGACTATTACTCCAGGATTGAGCACAAATTTAGCAGTTTCAGCAGGATTGTCTCTTGAAGCTCTTGATGATCCCATACCGCCTTCTGTTGACCCCATGGCATCAACTAAGACCATATCATGATGTTTTAATAAACCTTGTTTTACTTCTGAACTCCACATAACACCGCTAGATATGACTGTATTTATAGACTCAAGATTGTATGGACTACCTTCAGATTCTGCTTTATCTAATGCATCCATAATGGGTTTTGCAAAAGCATCGCCTACTATGACTATATTATTTGCTTTTCTTTTTTCCACTTCTTTGAGCAGTCCATCAGGATCAAATCCTAGATTAGGTAAAGTAACAACTGTTCCTCCCACGAGATGAGGAATAATTGCCCCTAGCCACATACCTGTTCCATGCATTAGAGGACATGCAGGAATACTGATTGGCAATCTACCTTCATCAGCTAACTTTTTTACTTCAAGAGCGACTGAATCAACATCAATTTTTTCTTGTACAGGAATGAGTCCCCAGGCGCCTGCGGTATTTAACATTCCTTTTAAATGTCCTCCATGTTGATACATAACACCTTTTGGCATCCCAGTTGTTCCGCCGGTATAAAGCATGTAAATATTATCTTCAGAGCGCTCCTGTCTTTCCATGGGTTGGCATTCTGAGATTGCAGATTCATAATCTTGAGCAAAGTCCAATGTCTCATTAGTTTTATCATCAACTTGAATATAAAGTTTTACTTTGGGGAGCTTGTCCTTTATCGATGCAATTTGTTCTGCATAGCAACTTTGATAAAAAATTGCTTCAGAATCAGAATTCTCTAAAAGATAAATTAGCTCTTCTTCTTTGTAACGATAATTTACGTTTATAGGTACGCCCTTTATTTTAAAAACACTGTATTGAGACTCTAAATATTCATTGGAGTTATGCAAATAGAGGCCGACCTTTGAATCGTCTCCAAGTCCAGCATTTGTTAGTAAAGTAGCGAGCTTAGCCGCCCTTTGATCATATTCTCTCCATGTAACCTCATTGTCTCCACATATAAGAGCAATTTTATCTGGTATAACGTCCGAGTTTTTCTCCCAAACAGATGCGTATTGTGCTTCCAAAATAACCTCCTAATTTAATTTTGAATCCAACTTCCATGAGCCCCATAAGGTACCCTTTGAGGAATTATAACTTCCGCTACCGGCTCTTGATCAAATGCCTGGGCATCAATAATTACCAGCTTAGACTTCCTAGTCTCGCGCTCATGAACCAAGGAAAGTATCCATCCCTCATCTTCTTCAGAGGCTCCAGGTTTAGGAGCAAAAACCGGCTCTCCTCCAGCAACATTATTTCCTAAATGGTGATCAGTTCTCTTGCCAGATTCTAAGTGGTATTTAAATAAATTCTCACCAAAAGTTAGATCTTCGACGTCTGTTTTTAATTGCATGCAGTAACCAAAATCAGAAGTAAGACCTATGCGATCATCATTAATCCTAGGAAAATCACATGCTCCATCATCTAATTGTTCTTCGGATACAGTTCCTTTTTCTAGATCGATCACCCAGCGCCATAATCTTGCTACAGTTGTTTCGCCTCCATAAATATCTTTGAAGCCACCGACCATTGCCTCTTGCTGTCTAGATACATACAAAACTATCTTATTTCCCACTTCAAATGAATTAAAACTGTGAAAGACAAAACAAGGATCTATATCAAACCACTTAACATCCGAATTATTACCATCTCTAGGCATAACTCCCAATCTTGCTCCACATTCAGGCTTGAAACCAAACGGAGATCCTGTTGTAGCAGCAAGATCCATGTCTGAAACTATAGGAAGGTCCATAAAAACAACATAATTTCTAGTGATGTTCCAGTCATGCATCATTACGGGCCTGGGTAGTTCTATCGCTTCAGATTGAACTAAAGCACCCTCTTTACTTACTCGATAATAATTTAAGTAAGGCTCGCTAAACATAGAATAACCAAAGAAAAGCATCTCTCCTGTTTCAGGACATACTCTTGGATGGGCTGTCATAGCCGTATCTAGTTTTCCATTAAAATCCTCTACACCTATGGTATCTAAATCTTTATTTACACTCCAAGGCAATGATGTTTCTTCTAAAGCAAGTAATCTTCCGGCGTGATTTACTATGTGAGTATTTGCCGGAGAAGCTGCCAAATTACCAAATGAAGACATCACATTCAAATCATCTTCATAATAGGGTGTTTTTACGTATCTATTCTTGTATGAAGCCTTGCCATCTTCTAAATAAATTCCGTGCAACATTCCATTCCCAAAAAACCAATGATCACTATATCCCGATACAGGATTAAAACCATTTCTAACAAATAGGCCTGAGAGATCTTTGGGTATTTCGCCTTTTACCTCTAGATCATGTTCTGATAGCTCGTCTTCTACAGGCGCCCAATTGCCCTGTAAATGCCAATGTAATTTTTTTTCTGTTGTAGAAATATCACCCATAACTTTCTCCCCGTAAGTTAAGTTACAGTTATAGCAAAAAAAGGTTATTAGTTACAGAGGAATTTAGTTAGAGGAATATCTTAATAATCTATTTTATCTTCAACTGCCTTACCCTCTTTGGGGATTAAAGCTGATCTCAAAAATGACGCTACTTCAATTCCATCTTGATTCTTACCGATGGTCTTAACCGTTACTATGCCTTCATCAGGCCTTGACTTAGATTCTCTTTTTTCCATTACCTCTGATTCAGCATATAAAGTATCGCCTACATATAATGGATGAGTCATTTTAATATCTGTCCATCCAAGATTAGCAACTGTCTTTTGGCTTATGTCACTTACACTCATACCGACCATTAGCGCAATAGTAAAAGGACTGACAACCAAAGTTTGTCCAAATTCTGTTCCTTTGCCATATTCATCATCAATATGAAGAGGGTGTTGATTCATCGTAAGTAAAGTAAACCATATATTATCCGACTGAGTGATGGTTCTACCTGGTCGATGTTCGTATACATCTCCGACAACAAACTCTTCGTAATATCTACCGAATGATTCTCTATAGCGACCTGGAGAAATTTCCTTCATTTTTTTAACCATAATGACCTCAGTCTATATTCTTTGGATCAATCCCCACAAGTCTTAATCTCTTTTCCATTGAGAGCACAATTGGTAAATCAATCATTCTGCCTTTGAAAGCAATAACAGCCGATGAAGACTCATTAAAAGCTTTAATTATTTCTTTGGCTTCATCCAGCTCATCTTGGCTAGGCAGGAATGAGTTCTTGATAATCTCTATCTGGCTTGGGTGAATAGCCGCTTTGCCATTGAAGCCAAGATTTTTAGATCGTGTGCTTTCTTCTTCTAAGGCAAGCAACTCTGAAATTTCCATAAAAGGGCTATCTATTGTAAAAAGATTATTAATGGCTGCCTCTTGAACAATCTTGGATCTGGAATACAACAAAGCATCCCAGTCCATAGTTGACCCCAAGCTGGCACTTAAATCTGCTCCGCCGAGAGCCAATCCCACAACTTTTTCTTCAGCAGCAATATCAGATATATTTTTTATAGAAATAGGAGTTTCTAGCAATGCTATAACGTTAATAGAGGGCAAATTAGCTATCAATGAACTTGTTTCTATCTTTGGTAACATAAACGCACTTATAGATTTATGGTATTTCGCCAAAGACTCGATATCTTCCTGGCCAGTCTTTTCATTTACTGGATTTACTCTGACAATCAAGTTTTCATAATGATTGTCATTTAGATGATTTGATAGATTCTCTCTAGCCTCAAGCTTCTCAGACTCTGGAACTGAATCTTCTAAATCTAGAATTATACTATCTGCACCTTTTTCAAAAGTCTTTGCTATCCACTCCAGCTTATTGCCTGGAATGAAGATTGGGGAAATGGGGAATTTATTCAAGTGCCAAGAGGGAATTGCTTAGTTTCTTTCCTTTTCAACAAGGAAATCAACGACTTCAAATAACTGATCGGTTCGAACTGCCCTTGAAGCAGAAACTCTATATTTACCATTGACGATGAGAGAAGGAACGCCAGTCACCTGCCATTGCTTCATCTTCTTATCAGCTTGATCAACAGCATTTCTGACCCCAAATGAAGTTGAAACGGCTTTGTACTTGTCTTTATCCACATTGAACCCTCTAAAAAAGTACTCGAGTTCGGTGTTTCCAGTGAGCATTCTTCCTTCGTTTTGAATTGTATTAAATGCAGCGGGTACAAACTGTTGCTCTATGCCTAAAGCTTTTGCGGTGTAATAAATTGAGGCATGCTTCTTGAGCATTTCATTCCAAGTTGCTGGGGATTTGATAAATGCCACGTCAGAAGAAACATTTTTTTTCCAATCTGCGATGTAAGGTTCTAGTGCATAGCAATGATTGCAGCCAAACCAAAATACCTCCGTGACTTCAATCTTAGAAGGATCTCTTACGGTGGTAGGATTATCTAAAATTTCGTAGTGCACACCTGAACTAAATTTTTCACCAGAACTAGCAGGAAGAGAGGCTTGCTCTTCAGAAGAGCAGCCAATAAAAAGAGCAAGGATTGCTATAGAAGTATAAGCAAATCTAGACATATTATTAGTACAAACCATGAACAAAACTAGAGAGCGCCTCTATTTCTTCATCATCTAATTTATAGGCTATAGCTGCCATTATTTTTGAAGGATCTTCATTGACTCTTGCCCCAGATCTATAATCTTTAAGAGCCTTAGCAACATATTCTGGCTGTTGCCCGCTCAATAAGGGATAGGCTGCAGGAGCATTGCCCAGTCCCCTGGGTGAGTGACATGCAGAACAAGCTGGCACACCCTTCTCAAGATTACCTGCGTAATATAACTTTCTTCCTAGTTCGACTTTTGACTCATCTGTTTGACCAACGGTATTCTTTTGAGATGCATAATAAGCAGCTATATCCTCTAAATCTGAATCTTCTAGATTGTCTAAAAGACCAGTCATTGAAGCTATTACTCTGTCACCAGATTTAACTAATCTTAATTGTTTGGTTAAATATTTTTCATTTTGACCAGCAAGTGATGGCCATAGACCCACTACGCTATTGCCATCGGATCCGTGGCATGCAGAACAAACAGCTACTTTATCTTGCCCTTTGTCTGGATTTCCAGCGCCAAGGAACAAAAAAATTGAAGTAAGGATTATTAGATTTTTTAGTTTCATTTAAGAATCTATCTTTAAATATGATGTAACGCGCCGACATTATATACTAACCTTTCTGGCGATCCTAAAACTTATAAATTAAATGACTTACTCATATTTTCAGAATGCAAAATTCACTGGAAGCTATCCTACAAGCAAAGATATGCCTCCTGAAGAAGGCTCAGAAATAGCCTTTTGTGGCAGATCAAATTGCGGTAAATCTAGCGTCCTTAATGCATTAACGAACAATAAAAAACTTGCCAAGACGAGTAAAACGCCTGGCAGGACGCAAGCAATAAATGTTTTTGAAATTGGCCTAAATGGTGACTTAAACATAATAGACCTTCCAGGTTATGGATATGCAAAAGTTTCAAAGCAAATGAGGGCTGCATGGGGTCTAGAAATTGAAGAATATCTAACAACTAGAAATTGTTTAAAGGCTCTATGTGTGATTATGGATATTAGACATCCATTTAAAGAAGACGATATGAATCTGATTGATTGGTGTGAAAGCAAAAGCCTTCCAATGATCTTGTTACTTAACAA
Source organism: uncultured Gammaproteobacteria bacterium (assembly GCA_913031395.1). Lineage (GTDB taxonomy): Bacteria > Pseudomonadota > Gammaproteobacteria > Magnimaribacterales > Magnimaribacteraceae > Magnimaribacter. The sequence continues at coordinate 13,750 of CAJWDT010000002.1, read as the reverse complement.
ATCAGATAAACTTTCAAAGAATAAAGCTTCGCAAGCACTCATTAGTGCAAAGAATAAACTTACTAATCTAACCATTGAGCACTTCGTTATTGCTACCTCAGCTACCGATAAGACAGGCATAGATACGCTCGTAGAAAAAATAGAAATATTAAAATAAAAAAGCTCCGAGCATTTGGGGTTGCTCGAAGCTTTAATGAAGCTAGAAATTATTAACTCTTCAAATACATAGACTGCATGAATTTCTTAAAGTTCGGTTTTATATTTATTTTTTTAACTTTTTTGTAGGGTAAAATTAAAATCTAAAGAAATGAGCAAATCCCGATCAAATATTATTTTAAGAATAAGTTCATTATTGACCTTAGGCTCAAATCCAAGAACTAAACTCAAGACTTTCGCTCGACTGAGTGAGGCTTTTAAAAGATCTCATACAATTAAAACTGATCGTGGCGAAATAAAATTTAGAATAGATTCGCCAGGGTCTGTTCCTCAAGATCCTGAATCAAAAAGAAGTGAACCTGAAACATTTGAGTGGATTAGGACATCTATAAAAGATGGGGATGTCTTATGGGATATAGGCGCAAATATAGGAGTCTTTAGTCTTTATGCTGCCCTAGAGAAAAAAAATAAAGTTTTATCTATTGAGCCTTCCGCTGAATCCTACGCGACACTAAACGCCAACATAAGACTCAATGGGCTAGATCAATACATTCAAGCACTTTGTTTTGCTGGAAGTAAAGATACAACTTTGCTTAACTTATTTATGAAAGATACAAGTTCTGGAGCCTCTCATAACAGCATTGGATCAAATACTAATCAATTTGGAGAATTCGAAGTTAATGGTTTTCAATCTGTGATTGCCATTAAACTGGATGATCTTTTTGAGATCGACGGAGTACCAAGTCCTAATCACATAAAGCTTGATGTAGACGGCAGAGAGTTGGAGATTCTGGAAGGATCCTCTAAAACACTTTCCAAAATAAATAGTATCCTTGTCGAAATTGAGGGATCCAATTTAAAAGAAAACTTAAATAAAATTGAATCTATTATTCAAGATGCTGGCCTTCAAGAAGATATCAATTGGAGAAATAAAGGCTCTGGAAGAAATAGGCTTTACTGGAGAGCAAAAACCTAATGAGCGAAGATAAAGATCCAATAATTTTAGTAGATGGCTCATCATATTTGTATAGAGCCTATCATGCTCTCCCTCCTCTAATGACAAGTAATAATCAGCCTACTGGTGCAATAAAGGGTGTAATAAGTATGATAAAAAGGATACTTATTGATCATCCAGAAAGCCCACTTGCGGTTGTATTTGATGCCAAGGGTAAGACCTTCAGACACGATATGTATTCAGAATATAAAGCAAATAGACCACCCATGCCTGAGGATCTGGTTCTTCAGATTGAACCAATCCATCGCATTATTTCTCTTATGGGAATAAAACTAATCATGGTTTCCGGCGTTGAAGCAGATGATGTAATTGGGACCTTGGCAGAACAAGCGAGACAAAAAAAGTTAAATACTGTCATATCAACTGGCGATAAAGATATGACTCAACTGGTTTGTGAAAGCGTGAGCGTAGTAAACACAATGAGTGGAGAGTTATTAGATGAGAGTGGAGTAATAAAAAAGTTTGGTGTTGACCCTGATCACATCACTGACTACTTGGCACTCATAGGGGATAAATCTGACAATGTTCCCGGTGTTGATAAAGTTGGCCCCAAAACAGCCGTAAAGTGGCTTCAAGAATATTCTGATATAGAAGGTGTTATTAATAACGCAGAATCTATTGGCGGAAAAGTTGGAGAAAATCTTAGATCATCAATTGAAACACTAAAATTAGCTCATGAACTGGTGAAGATCAAAATAGATGTTCCATTAGATGTAGGCATTGAAGATCTTCAAGTTCAAGAACCTAGTTCCGAGGAGCTCAGTGAGCTATATAAGGAACTTGAATTTAATACATGGCTCCAAGAATCTCCCCAGAAAAAAATTATCCCACCTTCGATCGATTCTTCTTATGAATGCATTTCTACTCAGGATGATCTAAAAAAATTGATCAAAAAAGCTTCTAAAGCTAAAACAATAGCGATTGATACTGAAACCACTGGATTAGATTATATGGATGCTGATCTAGTAGGTATCTCTATAAGCTATGAACCAGGACAGGCTGCTTATATTCCGATTAGTCACGAAGATGACAGTTCTCCACAGCTTGAAATGGATTATGTCCTTCAAGAACTAAGGCCTTTACTTGAGGACTCAAATGAGAAAATCATAGGGCAAAATATAAAATTTGATAAGAATATTCTGGCTAGATATGGCATCAATATATCTTCAATAAAGAATGACACAATGATGATGAGCTATGTTTTGGATGCCTCTGCCACAAGACATAATCTTGATGCCCTTTCTTCGTATTACTTAAATTATAAAACTTCTACATTTGAAGATGTTGCAGGCAAAGGCGTGAAACAAGTAACTTTTGATAAAGTTCCCATAGCGGAAGCTACACATTATGCTGCCGAGGATGCTGATATAACCCTAAGATTGTATGAAGAACTTGTTACAAAATTAGAAGCAGTTGAATCTCTAAAAGTTCTTAACCAAGAGATAGAAATACCGTTAATTGAAGTGCTCTCTGAAATGGAACAAAACGGGGCTATCTTAAATTCCAAGATACTTAATGCCCAATCTAAAGATTTAGAAAATAGAATAAAAAAATTAGAAAAGAGTGCTTATGACCTTGCTGGTGAAGAATTTAATCTGGGCTCAACCAAACAATTAAGAGAAATATTTTTTGATAAGCTTGGCTATAGGGTTATTAAGAAAACACCGGGGGGGCAGCCTTCAACAGATGAAAAAGTCCTAGCAGAACTAGCAGAAGAATACGAACTTCCTAAAGTCCTTCTTGAGCACAGAACATTGAGTAAATTGAAATCAACCTATACTGATAAATTACCTGGTCAAATTTCAAATTCTACCGGTAAAGTACATACATCTTTTCATCAAGCGGTAACTACAACTGGCAGATTGTCTTCTTCAGATCCTAATTTACAAAACATTCCTATCAGGACAGAAGATGGGAGAAGGATTAGACAGGCCTTTGAGCCGTCTGAAGGACATAGATTTATATCCGCAGATTACTCCCAAATCGAACTGAGGGTTATGGCTCATATGTCTAAAGATGAAGGTCTTCTGAAAGCCTTTCAGGAAGGTGAAGATGTTCATAGTAAGACCGCTAGTGAAGTTTTTAATGTTGATATTGAAGAAGTTACGACTGATCTAAGAAGAAATGCTAAAGCCATTAACTTTGGTTTAATTTATGGCATTTCAGCATTTGGTTTGGGTAAGCAATTAGGAATTACAAGGAATTTAGCTGCTGAATATATGGCTATGTATTTTGAGAAGTATCCGGGAGTAAAAGAATACATGGAATCTACAAAAAAATTGGCTGGCGAGAATGGCTATATTGAAACCTTATTTGGACGAAGGCTTTATTTAAGAGATATTAATGCCAGCAATGCAATGCGAAGGCAAGCATCAGAAAGGGCTGCTATCAATGCCCCTGTACAGGGAACAGCAGCAGATATAATGAAAATAGCTATGATTAAAATGCATAAACTAATTAAAGAAACCAATATTGATGCAAAGCTTATACTACAAGTTCATGATGAACTCATACTAGATACTCCTGCAAAAGAAATAGATCAAGTGATCGAACTTGTCACAGAATCAATGATGGGTGCAGCAAACCTGGATGTTCCTCTAGAAATAGACATTGGGATTGGTGATAATTGGGATCAAGCTCACTAATGGAATTCTTTATAAAAAATACTAGAAGAACCTTCACTCTCCTTTTGATTGGATCTGTGGGCTTGATGAGTGTAGCTTTGTTTATGGAACACTTCTTGAAGCTAGAGCCTTGTATATTATGTTATATGCAAAGAGGGGCCGTGATACTCATAGGAATTATTGCTGCCCTTGGTCTTATTCTAAATCCTAAAAAAATTAGTCAATTTAAAGGACTTATATCGGCTGTGTTGTTGGTTGTAATCACAGGAGCGGCCTTATCAATTAGACAACTCTATTTACAAAGCTTGCCGGCTGACCTTGTCCCAAGCTGCGCTCCTGATATGGATTACTTATTTGCCACCCTGCCATTCCTTGAAGTGCTGGTTTTAGCATTCACTGGAGATGGAAATTGCGCCGAAGTTCTTTGGACTTTCTTAGGTATAAGCATCCCTGGCTGGCTTTTATTGGCCTTTAGTTTGATGGCCGTATACTGTGCTCTAATTTTTAAAAATGTAGATGAAATTCATTCTCATTTTTAAAATTAAAACTATATAATAGCCGCCAATTTAAAAAGGATTCTTGAATGTCATCTATCTACGAAAATTTATCTGTTGAAGAACTCATTAATATTTCTCTTGAAAGAGAAGAAGGTGAAATAGCTTCGAATGGTGCACTGCTGGTTAAAACAGGTAAAAGAACAGGCCGAAGCCCGCTTGATAGATTTATAGTCAAAGATGATTCAACTGCTAATTCTGTAGATTGGGGCGACGTCAATAAACCCTTTGATAGCGAAGTATTCTTGGAATTATGGGAAAGGGTCGAGACTTACATGAATGAAAGAGATACTTTTGTATCCTCTCTCCATGTTGGAGAACATTCGGAATATTACGTCCCAGTTAAAATAAGAACACAATGGGCTTGGCACAACCTTTTTGGGAAGCAAATGTTTATTAGACCCAATGAATTCAACCCAAAAGATAAGGAAAGCTGGGAAATCCTAAGTGCTCCTGAATTTATATGTGATCCCGAAAGAGATGGTACAAATAGCGATGGAGTAGTTTTATTAGACTTCACCAGAAAAAAGGTTCTTTTAGCGGGAATGCCTTATGCGGGAGAGATGAAAAAATCTATGTTTGCTGTTCAAAACTTCCTTTTACCTGAGAAAGATGTACTCCCCATGCATTGCGCATCCAATGTTGGTAGCAATGGAGAGGTTTGTTTATTCTTTGGACTATCAGGTACAGGAAAGACAACTCTATCTGCCGATCCAGAAAGAGATCTAATCGGGGATGATGAACATGGCTGGGGTCCAGGTACTGTATTTAATTTTGAAGGGGGTTGCTATGCAAAATGCATAGATCTAACTCAAAAAAATGAGCCGGTGATATGGGATGCTATTAAAAAAGGTAGCGTTATGGAGAATGTAGTCATTGACTCGGGAACTAAAGCCCCCGATTATTCAGATTCTTCTCTCACAGAGAATACGCGTGTTGTTTATCCAAGAGAACATATTGAAAAAAGAGCTGACGAAAATGCCGGTGGGGAACCTAATGCTGTTATCTTTTTGACTTGCGATTTATCAGGTGTAATACCTCCAGTTTCAATATTAAGCAAAGAAGCAGCGGCCTATCATTTCTTAAGTGGCTATACCGCAGCAATTGGCTCTACAGAAATTGGATCAACAGAAGCATTTAAAACTACTTTTTCAACTTGTTACGGAGCTCCTTTCTTTCCTAGAGCGGCAGGTGTTTATGCTGATTTATTAATGAAAAGAATAGAAGAATTTGATAGCAAAGTTTATCTAGTAAATACAGGCTGGACTGGAGGACCTTACGGAGTAGGAAAAAGATTTGATATACCGGTTACAAGAGCAATAATCTCTGCAATTCAGTCTGGTGCTCTTATTGGTTCAGAAACCGAAACTATTAATGGTATGAATCTTGAAGTTCCCGTTTCAGTCGAAGGCGTTGATGGAAACCTTCTTAATCCTATTAAGAATTGGAAAGACCCCTCTTCATATGCAGAATATGAAGAAAAATTAGTCAATCAATTTAAAGATAATTTTCAAAAATTTAATGTCTCTGAGGCGATTGTTCAGGCCGGACCTAGGTAAAAACAATGATTAGATTTTCTTTAGATGACTTAAAGAAATCAAAAGCAAGTTCCGAACTCAATCTCATCAACCGAGGTATTGAAAAAGAATGCTTAAGGGTGGATGCTTCAGGGAATATTTCTCAAAAACCTCATCCTAAGAATTTAGGGGCCGCTTTAACTAATCCTTTTATAACTACAGATTTCTCTGAATCTTTACTTGAGTTAGTGACGCCTACATTCAATAGCGCAAAAGAGTGCCTAGGCTTTCTTGCTGAACTGCATGTGTTTGTTAACCAAAACCTTGAAGAAGAATCTTTATGGCCTTTGAGTATGCCTTGTCATATTGAATCTGAAGAAGAAATTCCAATTGGAAACTATGGTCCTTCAAATCAAGGCATGATGAAAGAAACTTATCGCAAAGGCCTTTCAAATAGATATGGAAGTATGATGCAAGCTATTGCGGGTATACATTACAATTTTTCATTTTCTGATAAGTTTCTTGAAATTCTTGCAAAGGAAAGATCTATAGATTTAAAAGAATTTAAGAACAGTGTTTATCTGGGAATAGCTAGAAATTTTAGAAGGTATGGATGGTTATATCTCCTGGTCTATGGCTCCTCACCGATAGCAAATAATTCATTTGCAAAAGGCAGAGATCACGACATGGAAAATTTAAATTCAAATGATATTTATAAACCCTATGCTACCTCATTAAGGATGGGAGATTTAGGTTATATAAGTCATGCTCAAGACAGTCTTAATATTTCATATAATTCAATAGAAGATTATTGTTCTGGGTTAAAAAATGCGCTTGAAACTCCCTATGATGATTACAGTAAAATTGGTGAATTCAAAGAAGACGAAAGAATCCAGCTCAATGATTCAATCATTCAGATAGAAAATGAATACTACAGCACTATAAGGCCAAAAAGGGTCTGCCCATCAGGTGAACGTCCGTTAAATGTATTAAGTAATGAAGGTATAGATTACTTAGAGTTAAGGTGTGTAGATCTGAATCCCACTTCTGCCATTGGAATAACCGAAGAGCAAATTTATTTTCTTGATTTACTTATCCTGTTTTGTTTCTTTGAAGACAGTCCAGAAATAAGTGAAGAAGAATCAAATGAAATCTTCAATAATCATAAAATAGTAGTTAATAACGGAAGAAAACCCGGCCAGGGCCTAGTCATGGGATCTTTAGAAGTTTCAATAAAAGATGAAGCTATAAGAATTCTAGATGGCATGGAAGAAATAGCTAAATTTATGGATGAAGTCGTGACATTTGAAGATGGAAATATATGGATGAATACCTTAGAAAAACAAAAAAATACGATTAATGATTATGGTCTTTCTTTAAGCGAATCGATGCTCAATGAAATCTCTAATAAAGAGATATCGTTTCAAGAATATGGTTTGAACATATCCAAACAACACCGTGAAGAAATAAAAAATATTGCGACAAATGATCTAGATGTGCTCATTCAAGCTGCTAAAAAATCTCTTATTGATGCTAAAGAAATTGAATCTTCGCAAGATACAGATTTTGAAGTTTACTTAAGAGATTTTTTAAACAAGATTTCTTGACGTTTTATATTTAAACGTTAATTTAATAACCTAAACATATATTAAGGATAGTTTTATGAAAGCATTTCTATGTAAAGAATTTGGACCTGTTGATTCGCACAAAGTTGAAGAGATAGATGATCCTGTTGCCGGTCCAGGGGAAGTCGTTGTAGATATCAAAGCAACTGGTATCAGTTTTCCTGATGTTCTAATAGTCCAAGGCCTGTATCAATTCAAACCCCCCTTCCCATTTAGCCCTGGAAGTGAAATATCTGGTGTCATTTCGTCAGTAGGAGAAGGAGTAACTTTGCACAAGGAAGGTGATAGAGTCATGGGAAGCATAGGGTCTGGTGGCCTGCGAGAAAAAGGAGTCTATTCTGAACATCAATTAATGCCCTTACCTGAATCTATGGATTTTAATACTGCTGCTGGTTTTCCTCTAAATTATGGAACTACTTATCATGCATTCAAGCAAAGAGGTGAGCTAAAAGAGGGGCAATCTGTTTTAGTTTTAGGAGCAGGGGGAGGACTTGGAATCACAGCTATTCATATTGCAAAAGCCATGGGCGCCAAGGTAATTGCAGCAGCTTCTTCACAAGAAAAAATTGATCTGTGTAAAAAAGAAGGAGCGGATGAAGGAATAATTTATGAAAGAGATATGGACAGAGATTTACAAAAGAAATTCTCTGATGAAATAAAAGAAGCAACAGGAGGCGGTGTTGACATGATCTATGACCTAGTGGGGGGAGATTATGCAGAGCCTGCATTAAGAGCCATAGCCAGACATGGTAAATACCTAGTAATAGGATTTACAGCTGGAATCCCTAAAATGCCATTAAATTTAACACTCCTTAAAGAATGTCAGATAGTAGGCGTCTTTTGGGGTCAATTTGCTGCTATAGATCAAGCCGAAAACCAACAAAATTTTAAAGAGTTATTTGAGCTTCATTCGCAAGGAAAAATTAACCCCTTCGTAACCGAAACCTATAGTCTTGATGAAGCTGCTGATGCTATTAAGACCTTAGAGGACAGAAAAGTTCTTGGTAAGGTCGTTGTTACTATGGGATAAAAATATTCTATGAGAAGACTGGAAATAAAGTTCTCTTTTCTCATGTGTTTATTGTGTTCTTACGATGCTTTTGCGGTTAATGAAAAAGAAGATTTTGTCTATGATCTCTCTCTAGCCACTCAAGGCATATCAGTTTCTCAATATAATACTGGGGTAAACTACTCAATTGGAAGAGGTATAGAAAAAAACCTTGAGAAAGCAGTTTACTGGTATCAAAGAGCCAGCGAACAAGGACACTCTAAAGCTCCATTTAATATTGCAATAATTTATACAGATGGGGTTGGCTTGGTGCCGAACCCCGAACTGGGATTGAAGTACTTTTTAATGGCTGAAAAAAGAAATAATTTGGCTGCAAAAAAATTTTTAAATGGTCTTAGGTCCTATAAAGAGATTTCAATGGAAGCAGCGCTTCTTAAGTATTGTTGCCCTTCTCCTCTAAGCCATTCAATGATTGAAAAAAAGTAATAGAAGATTCTGCATAAAAGCTTATAATCGCGGCTTTCTTAAAACCCATGTCTATAAAAAAACTCAGAAATGTCGCCATTATTGCCCATGTTGATCATGGCAAAACAACTCTTGTTGATAAACTGCTTCAGCAATCGGGAACTCTTGATAGAAAGAATATGGGCACAGAAAGGATCATGGACTCAGATGATCAAGAGAAAGAAAGAGGAATAACCATCCTAGCTAAGAATACTGCGATAAGTTGGAATGATCACAGAATAAATATTGTAGATACTCCTGGCCATGCTGACTTTGGAGGAGAAGTAGAAAGAGTGCTCTCAATGGTTGATTCGGTTCTACTTCTTGTTGATGCGGTTGATGGGCCTATGCCGCAAACAAGATTCGTAACCCAAAAAGCTTTCGATCAAGGCTTAAATCCCATACTAGTTATAAATAAAATAGATAGACCTGGTGCAAGGCCTGATTGGGTTTTAGATCAAGTATTTGATCTTTTCGATAGACTTGGTGGAAATGATGAGCAGTTAGATTTTCCTGTTGTTTATGCCTCCGCACTCAATGGTGTGGCCGGCCTAGATGAAGATGCCATGGCCGAGGATATGTCTCCATTGCTAGACTTGATCTTAGATAAAGTTAATCCTCCTGAAGTTAATGATGAAGGTGCATTACAAATGCAGATAAGTGCCCTCGATTACAATAGTTATGTTGGTGTAATCGGCATAGGAAGAATTACGAGAGGAAAAATCAAACCTAATGAACAAGTTGTCATAGTTGGTTCTGATGCCTCCGAACGCAAAGGTAAGGTTTTGCAAGTAATGGGTTATAACGGCCTTGAAAGAGTAGAAGTTGAAGAAGCTCAAGCTGGAGATATTATTTGCATTACAGGAATAGATAAACTCAATATATCTGACACTCTTTGCAGTCCAGATACGATAGAAGCTCTTCCGCCGCTTAGTGTTGACGAGCCTACTGTCAGTATGACTTTCCAAGTTAACAATTCTCCGTTTGCTGGCAGAGAAGGAAAATATATATCGTCAAGAAACCTGAAAGAGCGATTAGAGCAAGAACTTATCCATAACGTTGCATTAAGAGTAGAACAAGGTGATTCGCCTGATAAATTTAAAGTTTCTGGTCGTGGTGAATTACACCTTTCTGTATTGATAGAAAATATGAGACGGGAAGATTATGAGTTAGGCGTTTCTAAACCTGAAGTTATTCAAAAAGAAGTGAATGGTGAAGTACATGAGCCCTTCGAACAAATAGTTATAGACATAGAGGACCAGCATCAAGGATCTATTATGGAGGAAATGGGGCAACGAAAAGCTGACCTTCAAAATATGGAGCCAGATGGGAAAGGAAGAATTAAGTTAGAGTTTCTAGCTCCCTCAAGAGGGATGATAGGTTTTAGATCAAGTTTCTTAACGATGACTAGCGGAACTGGCATTATGACAAGTGTTTTTGATCATTATGGTAAGGCTAAAGACGGTGAACTGGCTAAAAGACAGAATGGTGTACTGGTATCTATGGCAGCTGGCAAAACTTTGGCATATTCCCTTTTTAATTTACAAGAAAGAGGTCGCATGTTTGTAGGCCATGGAAAAGATATTTATATAGGGCAGATAGTGGGGCTTCATTCAAGAGACAATGATTTACCCGTAAATCCCACTAAAGCGAAGCAACTAACTAATATAAGAGCTGCAGGGACTGATGAAAACTTAATCCTAACACCTCATATTGAGCACACTCTAGAGCAAGCTCTTGAGTTTGTAGAAGATGATGAATTAGTTGAAGTTACACCTGCATCTATTAGACTTAGAAAAAAATAATATTCTACGAATAAATCTACTTGAAAATTCAGCACCTGCTAACAATCCTCCTCTCACTCTATATCAGTAATATTTATGCTATGGAGCATAAAACAAAGATGCATGCCGCCATGGAGGGTCATCACGAAAAAGGTCATGAAGGCAATATGCATGATGCAAAGATGCATGCGCCGATTGGAGCGATGGGAGACCACTATCACAGAAAAGGTGAATTTATGGCTTCTGTCCGATTTATGAGAATGGATATGGGTAAAAATGCCATAGGGTCTAGAGATTTATCAGATCAAGAGATTATTGAACTACCTAATCCTTTTTCAATGAGTGGAATGCCCGCAAAGCTTAGTGTAGTTCCAGAAAATATGGTTATGGATATGGTTATGATTGGCGGTATGTACGCACCATCAGACAATTTAACCTGGATGGGAATGATTATGCTGAAAGACAAGTCTATGGACTTAACTACCTACAAAGGTATGATGAATCGAGATCAGTTAGGTAAATTTTCTTCAGGCTCATCAGATTTATCCAATATCGCTCTTTCTGCATTATTGAGAATTCAGGAAACGCAAACTACTAGATTGCATGCTCAGATAGGTATTGAAAAGAGCACTGGAGAGAACTCTAAGATGGGCTCTGTTCTAACACCAATGAATGATAAAAAAGAAATGATTATGCCTTATGGCATGCAAATTGGAGATGATTCAGTATCCCTGTTATCGGCTCTTACTTATACAAAAACCTACAATCTATGGAAAATTGGTTACCAAGTTAATTCGAAAAGATCTATTCAAAAAGATACTTGGAGCTTTGGAAATAAATTAGAGTTCAATATATGGACTCAGAGAGATTTTTCAAAAGTAGCTGCCTGGTCACTAAGAATCAAATATCAAAAAACTGACCCTATTGATGGAAGAAATGTACTAATCTCGGCTCCAGTTCAAACTGCGAACCCTAGAAATTATGGCGGCAAAGATTTTAGTCTTGGATTTGGTATCAATTACAACCTGCGGTTAGGAAGCGTCGGTCTAGAATTTTTTAAACCTATAAAACAGAATCTCAATGGTCCACAAATGAAAACAAATTGGACTGCACAAATGGGCTATCATTTATCTTTCTAATTACTCTCTAGATTTAGTAAGATTAACTCCAAAAGAAAGGAGGCAATCTAATGACTGTGAGTGTTTTATTTGAAGGAAATTTGAATGCAGGTGAGGTTAATAATTTTACTGAACTTTGTCGAGAAGCATTCAAAGTTACAAGGGCGTATGATGGATGTAACTCTATCGATCTAACTTATAATGTAGAAGACAAGAATAATTGGGTTCTTACCGAAATATGGGATTCTAAAGAGCACTATGAAAGATACGTGGCTTTTAGAATAGAAGATGGAACTGTAGAGAAGATAACCTCTATGTGTATAGAAGCACCATCAATTCGAATATATGACATAGTTTCTGTTTAGTATTTGTCTAATAAATAACTTAATTTAAAAAATATGAAAATACTCGCCTTAGGTGGAAGTGGAGGTATGGGTCGTTTTGCAGTAGAAACAGCAATGCACTTCGATAATATTGAACGAATTATAGTGGCAGATATAAATGAAAAAAGTGCCATTGATTTTGCTAATTCCATGAATGACAAGGTTTCTGGAATTGGCTTAGATGTTACAAATGAAGAAAAGCTAAAAGAGATTATGGGCTCTGTAGACGTTGTTATCAATACCGTTGGACCTTTCTTTAAGTTCGGACCTCCTGTGCTAGAAGCAGCAATCGAATGTGGCTGTCACTATCTAGACATCAATGATGACTGGGAGCCAACGATTGAAATGCTCAAATACAATGATGATGCTTCTAGCAAAGGTGTAACAGCCATACTTGGCATGGGTGCCAGCCCAGGTCTTACAAATATGCTCGGTGCTGCTGCGATCCGAGAACTAGATGAAGTTGAAACACTTTACACAGGTTGGACTATGGATGGTGCAACACCTGAGGAAGAGTCATCTCAGTCAGGTATAAATGCAGCAATGATCCATGCGGTTCAACAGATGACTGGGACTGTAAAAATCCAAGAAAATGGTAAAGCGAAAATGGTTAAGCCACTTAAAGAAGTCGAAATAGACTTTCCTGGCTTTGGTAAGTTCAAGACACGTGTCTTTGGACATCCTGAAGCTATCACTTTTCCACACCATTTCAAAACTATCAAAAATAGTATTAATTTAGCTCATGGTAGTGGCTTTGGAACACTCAAGTGGATTATGAGACTTGTAGATTGGAAAATTATTTCAGTAGAAAAAGCTGCAGGCATAGTTCAAAATCTTTCTTCGTCCATAAGAAAAGATCTTGAAGACCAAGGAATTGAGACTGGGCTTGATCTGAAAAACATTAATCCTATGGAGCCTCCTCCCATATATTCATTGGCAATAGGGAAGAAGGACGGCAAACAAGCTTCTTGTGGTACTACATTTAGAGCCTCAGACTTAATAAGTATGGGGGAGGCTACAGGTATTCCACTGGCATGTGGCTTAAAGCTTTTAGTTGACGGGAAAATATTACAAAAAGGTGTGTTTGCTCCCGAAGGAGCCATAGATCCAAATGATTTTTTTAATGAGCTGAATAACATTAGTGATTTACTAGACGTAGATCAAGAAAATAATACAAATGATCAGGAAATGATTAATATCTTTAGGAGCTGGTAGTAAAATAAAATAAAACTTGGAGAGTAGTAATGGAAAAAATAAATAATTTTTTTGACCGGATAGCATCACCCTTAAGTGGACTTGCAAATTGGCTATTAAGACTAGGGCTAGGTATTGCCTTCTTTTTGCATGGCTATGGGAAGCTTCCTATATCAGAGGGGTTCGTGGGCTGGTTGTCTTCTAAAGGCGTTCCTATGGCAGAAACTGCTGCCTATTTAGTTGCTTGGGGAGAAATATTAGCTGGCC
>CAJWDT010000001.1 GCA_913031395.1 uncultured Gammaproteobacteria bacterium | reverse complement strand
CCTAATTTATGAAACTATCGACATAATCAGAAAGGGAAGTTATAAAAAGATTAATTACGATATTCTGTTTTATTTTTCTTTCTTTATTGTTATAGCGCTGCTAATTTTTAATGCACTGTATATTCAAGATGCTTATTTATTTCATATAGCTTTGGAGATAAACCTAGCTTTTGCATTCGTGTCTTTTTACACGCTAGTAATGCCTCAAAAGGAGTTGATGAATAGTAAAGAGAGGAATTACTGAATGAAAAAATTGTTTGTTGTATCTTTGATTTCTTTATTTATCGACACAGCTCAGACGGAATCAAATTTAGAAGGAATTTGGATAGGCGCCTCCAATCCGGAAAGAATCTTTAAATTAACTTTACAGAATGATGTCTACAAAGCTTTTGAAATTGATTACTCAACACTTGAGCTTATGAATGATGAATCCTTTCGTATAGATCCTTATAAAAAATTTGCAATTTCAAACAATGAAAAAATGAGCTTATTAATCATGCAAAAAGATATAGCTATCAATGAAAATGGACTGGTTATTTACAGAGATTATGCAAACACAGATCAGAAAATGTATTGCTTGAATGATTGGCAAGGAAAAATGCCTACATCTATTTCAAATAGAGTAGATCAATTGAGAATATCTGCCGCTAAACATTGTTTAGGCTGCAACAATAATGAATGCAAGATGAAAATCTGGCCTGAAGGAAATGAAAAAGAACAACTTTTGTGTAAAAACATTTTTTGTAAACCTCAGAAAAATGTTAAAAAATCTATTTTTATGGAGAATGACTATACATCAGGGAAAAATACAGCAATTTTTAATTATTCAATTAATGAAAGAGGTAAGATTTTTAATATTGAAGTCTTACAAACAATAGGGTCCATGAGCAAAAGAAATAGTGAAGAATACATATCTGAACTTCTGAAAACGCAACAATATCTTCCCTTAATAATTGAAAATAAGAGTTATAAAATTATCAATTTGAGAGGTTCCTTGAGTTGGAACTTAAGAAAACAATATTAGGGAATATTTATTATGAATGGAATAACAAACAAAGAAGGTCCTGTTGCTGTAACAGGTGCTAGTGGATATATAGGATCTAGGATAGTAGAAGATTTATTAGATCAGGGGTACGAAGTTCATGCATGTGTAAGAGATGCTAGTAATAGCAAAAAAGTGAATCATCTAATTGAATTAGGTAAAAAGTCCTCTGAATCAGATGTGAATTTATTTGAAGGTGATCTTTTTGAAAAAGGAAGCTATAACGATGCTTTTTCAGGTTGTGTCGCTGTAATCCATGCAGGTGCAACAGTTGGCTTCAACAGAGAGACTCCTCAAGAAGTATATGATGGTTGCTTTACAGAAAATGAACATGTAATTGAATCTGTAAAGAAATCTGGAAGTGTTAAGCGCTTTGTATTTACAAGTTCTTTTGCTGCTGTAGCTCATCCAAGGCCAGAAGGTTATGTGTTTGATGAAAAAGATTGGTGCGGAGATAACGTAGAGGCCTATAAAGGTGCTTGGACTGAAGATAATATCTCGAAAAATAGAGACATTGCCTATGCAATGGCAAAAGCCAATACCGAGAAGATGATATATAAATTGGCTGAAGATGATGGAGGTTTTGAGGCCATATCAATTAATCCATTACATGTAATAGGACCCTTGATGACCGAAAATCATAATCAGTTCTTTAGTTGGCAGTTCTTCATCTGGCAATTATTAAAGGGAAATGATTTTGGACATTGGGATGGGAAGCAATTACGAGGAGATAGGATGCTATGGAATATGGTAGACGTAAGAGATGTAGCTAAAGCACATAGACTGGCTACGGAGAGTGAAAATGCAAAAAATGGTTCTAGATATATTCTTGCTGCTACAGATCGATCAGGTGAAAAATTTACTTGGCAATTACAAGTAAAACTTAAAGAATTATTTCCTGAAATAAAGAATATAGGAGGAGAAGAGATGGACAATGGTAAGCCCTTAAAGGATACCTATGACTCACCTAGATCCTATTGTACAAAAGCCATTGAAGAATTAGAGCTATCCACTCATTCTATAGAAGACACTTTAAAAGAAACTGGTGAATCTTATAAAAGATTGGGTCTTCTTTAGTTTAAATACTAAAAGTCTGTCTAAAGCCTTCAATAACAAACTCAATAGCTAGAGCACCAAGAAGTAGTCCAAAGGTTCTTTGCAAAGCTGATGAGATAGATGTTGGTAGCCTCTTTGCTATCTTTCCAGAAGCCCACAAACTAATAGCATTAAGAAACAAAACTATAATGATAGGACTGAATCCTATAATTTGATTTTCAATAGAATTTCCAGATTTCTCAGAAAGCAACATAACCAAAGTTATAGCTCCTGGTCCTGCCATTAAAGGAATGGCTATTGGGAATGTGGCTAGAGAAGAAAGCTCCTCATCATCCATTGCCTCCTCAACTGTTTCTTCTTTTCTTTTCTGCCTTTGTTCAAATACCATCTGATAGGCAATAATCATTAAGAACATGCCTCCAACTATCCTAAAGGAGTTGATGTTTATTCCCATCAATTGAAGTAAAGCACTTCCAAATAACCAAAATACAAGCAAAATACCAAAGGCTGTTAATGTGCTTCTCAGACATAGAGTTATTAAATCTTTTCTGTTAAGCCCTTGGGTAAAAGTAGCAAAGATTGGCAATATAGTAATTGGATCAATAGCTACAAAGATTAAAACAAAATTTTCTAAAAAGAGATTTAACATATGATTAAGGTCTGCCAATCCCTGGAACATCTACCTCTACGATTTCTATCTTGCCGGATTTTTCTCTTAATGCTGAATCTGGGTCTACTCCTGAAGCATTAGAAGTACAGATAAATAATGTTTTAAGGTCGTCTCCACCTAACATGCATGCATAAGCATTAGTTTCTACAGATATACTTTCTAATATCTGTCCCCCTTCTTTTACTCTGATTACCTCTGCCGTTGATGGAGAAGCAACCCAAATTGCCCCTTCCGCATCTAAACACATCCCATCAGGAACAGGAACATTTCCATCATCAACGCTTTCGGTTAAATCAGCCCAAACTCTTCTGTTTGATAGTGAAGCATCATCGTTAATATCAAATGCTGTTAATTTGGCAGCATATGTCTCTCCGACTATTAACGTTTTACCGTCCCCAGTAATAACAGTGCCATTAGGAAACATAACATCATCGGCTGCCACACAAGGTTCTTCGTCGGGTCGAACTAAAATGAGATTAGTGGATTTAACTTCTTCTCCTGCATAAGTGTTAAAACCAAAATTGCCGATATATGCATTTCCATGAACATCAACAACCATATCATTACAATGGAAACCGGCTAACTCACTTAAATCAGCGATCTCCTTTAAAACATTATCTTTAAAGCTAAGTAGCTTTCTGTCTTTCATGGAAACGATAAGCATAGTTCCATCT
The DNA here is from genome assembly GCA_913031395.1 of uncultured Gammaproteobacteria bacterium. GTDB lineage: Bacteria > Pseudomonadota > Gammaproteobacteria > Magnimaribacterales > Magnimaribacteraceae > Magnimaribacter. The sequence goes on along the minus strand of CAJWDT010000001.1, from coordinate 110,333 downwards.
GGCATCCAGCCCAATCCAGATGGTTGATTTGGAACTTCAACTATTACCTCATAATTTCCATCAAGATCTAATGAATAAACTTTATGGCTATAAAAATCGGAAAAATAAAATTTGTTTTGATACCATCGCGGACCTTCTCCAAAAGTCAGACCATCCATTATTGTTTTAAGTTTTCTTGCCATAAATTGCCCTTTATTTTTATTGTATAGGCATTTCTTCAATAAGACTCATTACATCTCCTACTTCAATATTATTAAGATCTTGTTTTGCAATTATTCGAGACTTACGTGACCAAGGCTTCCAATTAACCGGATTACTTGGCCCAAATAAAGTTATAGACTCTTTATTTACTGAAGCAGCAATATGTGATGCAACAGAATCTAAGCCAATAAAAAATTTAGCGCCTTCAATTAGAGCAGCTAGACCTATAAGGCTTGTTTTACCAGCAAGATTTAATACTTTTTGATCAACAATATTAGCATTCGCTAATATCTCTTCTACATAACTTATCTCTTGTAAATCAGGTCCAGAAGTAATAACAACTGAGAGGTTTTTTTTAACCAGCAGGCTAATAAGTTCTCCAAACTTTTCTTTATCCCATAATTTTTTTTCTCGTCTTGATGTGGGATGAATTACACAATATGAATTATCTTGATTTAAAAATGGAAAGCTATCAGATAAGGCTTTATATTCTATTTCTAAATAGGCCGGATCTAGGGTTAAATTCTCATTAAAGACCTGTAATCCTAAACTCTCCAAGGCTAAGAGATTTCTTTGAATAATATGATTCTCTAAGGCTTCAGGGAAAATGGTGGAAAAAGATTTAGTCCATAGTTTTTTTCTTCTTTTTTTATCATCTACCCCTGCTTTCAATGCTTTACCTATGGCCCAGCTAATAGGAACTACTCTCCATTGTGTAGTTAAAAAGAAAGCATAATCATATTTTTTGGATCTAATTTTCGCCCACAAATTGATCTCTTTTTTTATCTTAGAAAAGATATTCTCTTCTGAGGCATTATCTATTTCAATAATTTCAGTAATACTTTTTTCATGCTCTAAAATAGAACCTGTTCCTTTATATAAAAGTAGATCTATTTCACCATCGGGGTCATTTAGTTTGATGTTGTCGATCATGGGTTTAGTAAGCAGAACATCACCATGAAATCGCAGTATTACAATCAAATACTTGTTAGACATATTAAATATTGTTACTTGACACTTTGCTCTTCAGAATGCATTATGCGCGCCTCTCAGTGATATACAAGATTAATGGCAAATATTAAATCAGCAATAAAAAGAGCAAGGCAAAATGTCAAACGTAATGCTCTCAAAAGCTCTCAAAGAGCTACTACCAGAACAGCAGTCAAAGCTGTGCTCGGTGCTATCGAAGAAAAAAATAAAGATTCAGCAAAAGAGGCACTTGCGACTGCAGAAAAGACACTTGATGCGATGGCAGGAAAAAAAGTAATTTCTAAGAATAAAGCCTCTAGAACAAAATCTAGGCTTTCAAAAAAAGTTAAATCTCTCTAATCCAGCACCAAATTATTTCGATGAATAACCTCTTCTTCAGAGAGATAATTCAATAATTCCCTAACTTCTTCTGAGTTTAATCCTTTAATTGAATTCAGCTCTACATTATTAAAATTTGTTAAACCTCTAGCGATTTCCTGGCCTTTCGGGTTATAACAATTAACTAGGTCGCCCTTATTAAACTCTCCTTCAACTTTGGTAATGCCAACAGGGAGAAGACTCTTTCCCTGGGAAGACAAAGCAGCACAAGCCCCCTCATCCAAGATTAAGTTACCTGAAGCAGATCCAAATGATGAAATCCATAACTTTCTAGATTGGAGAATAGATTTTTCACTAAAAATCTTTGTGCCTACTGACTCATTATTAAATATCTTAAGTAGAGTGTCATTTTCAAAACCACTAGCCACCCAAGTCAAAGCGCCTCCTTTAAGAGAGGTTTTTGCAGCTTCAATCTTTGTTCTCATCCCTCCTCTACCCAAATGGCCTGAAGAACTGTTTAGTTGTTGAGAAAGATCTAAGTCCTTATCATCTAAATTTATTTGGCTAAGTAAGGTAGCACTATTATCTAAAGTTGGATCATTTGAAAAAATACCATTCTGATCAGTTAACATAATAAATTTATTCGCTCTAACTAAGCCAGCCAATGCAGCCCCTAAACGATCATTATCACCAAAAGATATTTCTTCTGTTGCCACACAGTCATTCTCATTTACTATTGGAATGATTCCCATTTCAAGAAGAGACTCTAAGGTATTTTTTGCATTTAAATATCGAGTTCTGTTGGCTATATCGTCATGAGTAATAAGCACTTGGGCTGTGTTATAACCAAAAACTTGAAGATGTTGTTGATATATCTCTGCTATACCTCTTTGACCAACGGCTGCACAGGCCTGCAAGGTTGCCAATGATTCGGGTCTTTCTTTGAAACCTAACTCGCTCATTCCTTTTGCAACAGCACCAGAGGAAATGATAATAACGTCTTGGTTATTTTTCTTTAAAAAATTAACCTGAGATGAAAGTCTTGCAATGAAATCATTATTTATTCCTTTATCATTGCCAGAAACTAAGCTACTACCTGCTTTGATTACCCATTTGTTATCTTTACTCATCGGAAGATTCCATAAAAGTCCCTATTTCTCTCATTAACTGTTGTGTGCCAACTTTTTTTGCTGCAGAAATGCAGTATATATTCAATATCCCCTCATATTGTACTTTCAATTCATTTACCAAATCTTCCAGATCTTGATCATCTATAAGATCTATTTTATTGAGCGCTAACCACATCACTTTCTTAACTAAACTAGAATCATATTCTCTAATTTCTAAATTTAATTCTTCAATTTCTTCGATTATCTCTTCAGAAGATTTATCATAAATATCAACAATCTGAACAATTACTCTTGTCCTAGATAAATGCTTAAGAAATTGTATTCCAAGGCCGACTCCCTTTGAGGCGCCAGCAATTAAACCCGGAATGTCTGAAATAACAAAACTTGAATTATTTGAATAATCCACAACACCTAAGCTGGGATTAAGTGTAGTAAAGGCATAATCAGCAACCTTAGGTTTTGCGCTAGAAACAGCCCTGACCAATGAAGATTTACCTGCGTTAGGCTTACCTAGTAGCCCAATATCAGCAAGAAGTCTGAGCTCTAGCCTCAAAGACAACCCTTCGCCTTCTTTTCCTTCTGTAAACTTTGTAGGAGATCTATTAGTTGAGCTCTTATATCTTAAATTCCCAAGTCCTCCCTTGCCACCATTGCATAGAAGTAACTCATCTTCGTGGTTAATCAAATCCGCTAAAGGGATATTAGCCTCTAAATCATAAATTAAAGTTCCACAAGGTACGTCGATTATTAGATCAACTCCATCAGAACCAGTCTTATTCTGGCTTCCACCTCTTTTTCCATTTTGAGCTTCGAATTTTCTTTGAAATCTAAATTGAGATAAAGTATTTAGATTATTTACAGAACGAAAGATAATATTACCGCCGTGTCCTCCATCACCCCCATCTGGGCCACCCTTGGGTATATTCTTTAGACGCCTGAAGCTTGATAGGCCATTTCCACCATCACCTGCTTTCACGTCTATGGAGACTTCATCAATGAATTTCATTGATCTATTATATTGAAATTTAAGGGAAGGTTTTGTTTTTAGACTGGGTCTACGTTAACAAACTGCCTTAACTTAGGTCCTTTCTTGATGAAAGAAACCGTACCATCTATTTTTGAAAAAAGGGTGTGATCTTTTCCGCAACCAACATTTTTTCCTGGATGGAATTTAGTGCCTCGCTGTCTAACGATAATTGAACCAGCAGAAATTGTTTGCCCGCCATAACTCTTTACACCTAATCTTTTGGAATTGGAATCTCTTCCATTCCTACTACTTCCACCTGCTTTTTTATGTGCCATCTTATTTCTTGTTTATGAACTTATTGATTCAATCTGAATTTCACTAAAGTTTTGTCTATGACCGTAAGTTCTTCTGTAGTCTTTTCTTCTTTTCATTTTAAAAACACGAATTTTATCATGCTTTCCGTTGGAAACTAGCTTTGCAACAACTTTTGCGTTTTCTACATAAGGATTACCAATCTTAGAATCGCTACCATCTGAAATCATTAGAACCTTATCAAATTCGATAGTAGCTCCTTCTTCAACAGAAAGAAGCTCAACTTTCAGGCTTTCACCTTCAGAAACAGTGTGTTGTTTTCCTCCGCTCTCTATTACGGCAAACATAAATATCTCCAATCTCGAATTTAAGGAGGGTGCACTATACGAAAAAGAACAAGTAATCGCAATATAATTCCTTGAAATACTCTTCTTAATTTAAAATAACCTTAATATGGAATTAATCTACAAAAAACTACTATCTAATGAATTAGATTCCCTTGAATCTAATCTACTGGAATCAATAAGTTCGGATATTGAATTGGCAAGTGAAGTGTCAAATTATCTGGTAAGTTCAGGTGGTAAAAGAATAAGGCCAGTAATCTGTATCTTGATAGCAAAAACCTTTAATTATAGTGGTGAAGAACTCATTAAATTAGCAAGCTCAATTGAGTTACTTCATTCAGCGACGCTAATACATGACGACGTAGTTGATCAGAGCCAAATAAGAAGAGGCAAAGAAAGTATTCATAACAAATGGGATAATGCTCATGGAGTACTAGTAGGAGATTTTGTTTATTCTAAAGCTTTTCAATTAATGGCAAGTTTTGATAACTCGAGAATAATAAAGACCCTTGCTGACTCAACAAACAAGATCTCTGAAGGGGAAGTGCTTCAACTTTCGCTAAAAAATAAGGACATTCTTAGTGAAGAAGATTATTTTGAAATAATAAATAGAAAAACGGCCGAGCTATTTAAATGTGCAGCTGTGACTGCTGGAATACTATCGTCTTGTGATAAAGATCAAATCAATGGTCTGGCTAGATTCTCATCTTCTCTTGGAATTTCATTTCAAATTCAAGACGATATCCTTGATTACTTTGGAAAAGAAGAATTAACTGGCAAAAAGGTGGGGAAAGATTTTGAAGAAGGTAAGTTCACTCTTCCAGTCTTAATTGCTTTAAAAAAGATGAGTGATGAGAAGAAAAAAGGTTTTTTAGATATTTTTACATCCGGTAAGAAAGAAAATTTTTCTAATATATTAGAAATATTAAATGATCAAAATACTCTTTTGGATATTCAAGAAACTTTCAATTCATATTCTAATATTTGTAAAGAAGAGCTCAATAAAATGCCAGATAATCAATATAAAGATGCTCTTTATGACATTGTCATTAATCTTGACTCTAGATTAACTTAATTTTTTTATTATTCTTTTAAGGTATCATTGCCCTTATAAAATTAAACACTTTTATAGAAATGTCTTTTTTACAACAAAATAACTATAACAAAGAAGAAATTCTCGATTGCGCTGAGGGCAATCTATTTGGTCAAGAAAATGGGAGGCTCCCTACTCCCAATATGCTTATGTTTGATCGCATAACAGAGATAAACATGGATGGAGGGAATTTTTCTAAAGGACAAATCAAAGCTGAACTTGATATCAATCCTGAGTTATGGTTTTTTGATTGTCATTTTAAGGGAGACCCTGTAATGCCTGGATGTTTAGGGCTTGATGCGATGTGGCAACTTGTAGGATTTTATTTGTGCTGGCTGGGTAAACCTGGTCGAGGTCGAGCTTTAGGCGCTTCAGAAGTTAAGTTCTTTGGACAAGTCTTGCCTACAGCTAAACTTGTTACTCTTGAAATTGATATAAAACGAGTCCTGAATCTTGATTTAACTGTTGGAATAGCAGAAGGGTCAATGCTTGTAGATGGAAGAGAAATCTATAGTGCCAAGGGCCTTAAAGTTGGTTTATTCCAAGATACGTCTAGTTTTTAAAATGCGTGAAGTAGTAGTTACCGGAATGGGCATAGTTTCAAGCCTAGGAAATAATATTTCAGAGGTGAAAAATTCTTTGAAAGAATCTATCTCAGGTATCTCAGAAAATAAGACTAACAAGGAAATGGGTTTGAGAAGCCATGTTTCTGGTTCAATCAAAAACTTAGAGCTTAAGGAACTAATTGATAGGAAGCTTTACAGGTTCATGGGAGAAGCTTCTGCATATGCCTATCTTAGTGCTCAAGAAGCCATCGACAATGCAAATTTATCTCAAGATGAATTATCTAACCACAGAACAGGCTTAATAATGGGTTCAGGAGGAGCTTCTTCAGAAGATCAAATAGATTCTGCAGATATCTTAAGATCTAAAGGTTTAAAGAGAATTGGCCCTTACAGAGTTACTAAAGCCATGGGAAGCACTGTTTCGGCTTGTCTTGCGACCTCTTTTGGCATAAAAGGTATTAACTATTCAATTTCATCCGCCTGTGCAACCAGCGCACATTGTATTGGCTCTGGAATGGAACAGATTCAACTTGGTAAACAAGATATTATTCTTGCAGGTGGAGGTGAAGCTGAACACTGGGGAATGACTAGTTTATTCGATGCTATGGGAGCTTTATCCACAAAATATAATGAAGTACCTCATCTTGCTTCGAGAGCTTATGATCAAGATAGAGATGGATTTGTTATAGCAGGAGGTGGAGGTACTTTAATACTAGAAGAAAAACAACATGCATTAAATAGAGGTGCAAATATTTATGCACAATTAACTGGTTATGCTGCTACCTCTGATGGAGAAGATATGGTCAGTCCCTCAGGAGAAGGAGGAGAAAGGTGTATGAAGATTGCTTGGGATATGACTGGAAACAGCAAAATTGATTATATCAATGCACATGGAACTAGCACACCCGCTGGAGACATAACAGAATTAGAAGCTATAAAATCTGTTTTTGGCAATGAAATACCAATGATCAGTTCAACTAAATCACTCTCAGGACATTCACTTGGAGCTGCTGGAGTTCAGGAATCAATTTATAGCCTTATAATGATGAATGAAGGCTTTGTGATCGGTTCGGCAAATATAGAAAATTTAGATAAAGGTGCAGAAGGATTTCCGATTGTTAGAGAAACACTCTCGACTACACTCAATAGAGTATTAAGTAACAGTTTTGGTTTTGGCGGTACCAACGCTACCTTAATCTTTGAAAGATATTAAAAAGGAATATCATCATCTGTAATTCCACTGTCTGGTAAATTCTGTGAGCCTGTATCTTGGCTCACATCTTCATATGAAGAGTTGTCCGAGGAAGAGCCTCCCCTGCTATCCAAGAATTGCATATCTCGTCCTACAACTTCAGTTGTATATCGGGTTTGTCCGTCCTGCTCCCACTTTCTAGTTTGTAGCTGTCCTTCGATATAGACTTTAGATCCTTTTTTTAGATATTCACCTGCTATCTCAGCTAATCTTCTCCATAATACCACTCGATGCCATTCCGTCTTTTCTTGATCTGAACCTGTATCTTTATCTTTCCATGATTCAGATGTTGCCAGACTAAGAGTCGTTACAGCAGCCCCTCCAGCGGTGTACTTTACCTCAGGATCCTGCCCTAAGTTTCCCACCAAAATAACTTTATTGATTCCACTTCTAGCCATAAAAAATTTTAATTTAGTTAATATTACCAACTCCGATTATAATCTGTTTTCTAAACATAAGTTCCAAAACATTATTTTTTTTCATGAAACACATCAAAGTAAGAGGTGCTAGGCAGCATAATCTTAAAAACATAGATATAGACCTTCCAAGAGATAAACTGGTAGTTATAACAGGGCTATCTGGTTCAGGTAAGTCTAGCCTTGCATTTGATACCTTATATGCCGAGGGGCAAAGAAGGTACGTTGAATCTTTATCAGCCTATGCTAGACAGTTTTTATCTATGATGGAAAAACCAGATGTTGACCATATTGAAGGGCTTTCACCTGCTATCTCTATTGAACAAAAAACAACTTCACATAATCCTAGATCGACGGTAGGAACCGTTACTGAAATATATGACTATCTCAGGCTTCTGTTTGCAAGAGCTGGAACTCCTATATGTCCTGACCACAATTTATCTTTAGAAGGTCAAACATCTAATCAGATTTGTGACAAAATATTAGAACTCCCTAAAGAGTCTAAATTAATGATCTTGGCACCATTAATTAAAGAGCAAAAGGGAGAACATCTTCATGTATTTGATGAACTTAAAATGCAAGGCTATGTAAGAATGAGAGTGAACGGTATAACTGTCGATGTTGATGATAGTCCTAAACTAAATAAAAATAAAAAACACTCTATAGAAGCCGTTGTCGACCGCCTGGTATTACCAAAAGAGGTTGATGAGAATTTTCAATTAAGGTTAGCAGAATCAGTAGAGAATGCTCTAAATCTTAGCGATGGGAATGTGATTATCTTTCTTCTAGATAAAAACGAAGACATAACATACAGCGCAAAAATGGCATGTAATGAATGTGGATACAGTATCCCAGAGCTTGAGCCTAGGTTATTTACATTCAACAACCCTGCAGGTGCCTGCCCTGACTGCGAAGGACTTGGTGTAAAGCAATATGTTGATGTTTCAAAAGTAATACACGAACCGACCGCCAGTCTAAGTGAAGGAGCGGTTGTAGGCTGGGATATTAGTCACAGATATCACTTCCATCTCTTCAGGTGTCTTTCAATGGAATATAAGTTTTCTTTAGATGAGCCTTATGAAAATTTAAATGATGAAATTAAAAATCTTATTTTAAATGGCAGTCAGGGAATGCCCGTCAATTTTAGCTGGAGAAATAAAAGAGGAAGCTTAGTTGAAAGAATTTTCCCCTTTGAAGGAGTTCTAAGTAATATTGAAAGAAGATACAAAGAAACTGAATCAAGCTGGAGTAGAGATAATCTTTCTAAACTTATCTCTCTATCGTCTTGTAAAGCATGTGCAGGTACGAGATTAAGGAAGGAAGCCAGGAATGTCTTCATCGAAGAAGTAAATTTGCCCGATATAACCTCTTACACTATAGATCAAGCATTCAAATTTTTTAGCACAATGAAATTGAAAGGGTCTAAAAAAGAAATAGCTGAGAGAATAGTAAAAGAAGTAAATGAAAGACTAGAATTCTTAATTGATGTTGGTTTAAATTATTTAACTCTAGATAGAAGTGCTGAAAGCCTCAGCGGAGGAGAAGCTCAAAGAATAAGACTGGCAAGTCAAATTGGGGCTGGGCTTGTTGGAGTAACCTACATATTGGATGAACCGTCTATCGGTCTGCACCAAAGAGACAATGAAAAACTACTTAAAACATTAAAAAAACTAAGAGATCTAGGTAATACAGTTATAGTTGTAGAGCATGATCATGAAACTATGCAATCATCCGACCATATTGTTGATATAGGTCCTGGAGCAGGAGTTCATGGCGGAAAAATATGTGCTCAAGGAACTGCAAAAGAGATAGCTACCTCAAAAGACTCGATAACTGGTCAGTACTTATCGGGAACAAGACAAATTGAGATTCCAAAGAAAAGGAAAAAGTTTGATAAAGAAAGGTTGATTAAACTTACAAAAGCAGAAGGTCATAACTTAAAGTCTGTTAACCTTGAACTACCATTAGATTTATTTGTATGCGTAACTGGAGTATCTGGTTCAGGTAAATCTACACTCATCAACCAGACACTTTTGCCAGCTATTTCTAATGAGATTTCACGAGCAGAAAAAAGAGATGCGAAGTCATTTTCTAAGTTAACTGGAATTCAAGATATTGATAAAATTATTGAAATTAGTCAAAGTCCAATTGGAAGGACACCAAGATCTAATCCAGCCACCTATACAGGCTTGTTTACTCCTCTAAGAGAGCTATTTGCTGGCACACAGGAGTCACGATCAAGAGGTTATAAGATTGGTAGATTCAGCTTCAATGTCAAAGGCGGAAGGTGCGAAGCCTGTCAAGGAGATGGAGTGATAAAAGTAGAGATGCACTTCCTTCCGGATGTATATGTTAAGTGTGATGTTTGTGACGGTCATCGTTACAACAGAGAAACTTTAGATATTAAATATAAAGGAAAAAATATTTATGAAGTTTTAGATATGACCGTTGAAGACTCTATTCAATTCTTTGATTCAATTCCTTCTATAAGAAGAAAACTTGAAACTTTAATGGATGTTGGCCTTGGTTACGTAAAATTAGGGCAGCAAGCAACAACTTTATCAGGCGGAGAAGCTCAGAGAGTTAAACTAGCTAAAGAATTATCTAAAAGCGCATCTAATCATACCCTTTACATTCTAGATGAACCTACTACGGGACTTCATATGTTTGATGTAGACCTGTTATTAAAAGTTTTAAGAAGACTAAGAGATAATGGAAATACTGTTGTAGTTATCGAACACAATATGGATGTAATTAAAACCTGCGATTGGATAATTGATTTAGGACCAGAAGGTGGTTCTAATGGCGGTGAAATAGTTGCATCTGGAACGCCAGAAGAATTATCTAAGAACAAGAAATCACATACTGGTATGCATCTCGTAAAAGAACTTAAAGGTTAAGCTGTCTCTTCAGTAGTGGAATCTTCAGTAGCAGTTTCTTCTTTTACGAACTCTACCTGAGCAGCGGGTGCTTTATCACCAGGCCTTAAACCACGCTTGATGACTCTTAAGTAGCCGCCAGGCCTATCTTTAAATCTAGGTCCTAGCTCATCAAACAATTTTGCTACAGCTTCCTTTGATTGAAGTCTTGAATAAGCGAGTCTCTGATTGGCTACTGTATTTTCTTTAGCAAGAGTTACAAGAGGTTCTAAGAAACCTCTAATCTCTTTCGCTTTTGCAAGAGTGGTCTTTATCGACTCATGCTCAATTATTGAAATAGCTAAACCTTTTTTTAAGGCACTTCTTTGAGGACTATTTCTGTTAAATTTTCTTCCTGCTTTCCTATGTCTCATTTTATTTCTTAATTATTTTCCGGGGGCCAGTTATCAAGGATCAAACCTAAAGATAATCCTCTAGATAAAAGGACCTCTTTTATTTCATTTAGAGATTTTTTTCCAAGATTAGGTGTTCTAAGTAAGTCTGACTCCATTCTGGTAACAAGATCACCGATGTAGTGAATATTCTCAGCTTTTAAGCAATTTGCAGATCTTACAGTTAGCTCTAGTTCATCAACTGGTCTCAACATTATCGGATCGATTTTTGCTTCTTCCTTCTCTTCAATAACCTCTTCAAGTCTTCCAAGTTCTGCGAAAGCAGAAAGCTGATGTTGAAGTATAGTAGCAGATATTCTTAAGATCTCTTCAGCCTCTAAAGTGCCGTCAGTATCAATATCAACTGTTAATCTATCAAGGTTTGTTCTTTGTTCTACCCTTGCGTTGTCTACTTGATAGGTAACTCTCTTTATTGGAGAGTAGGTTGCATCGAGCCTTAAAAGACCAGTTTCTTGACCTTCATCTTCATCAAGAGGTCTTACAGGCACAAAACCTCTTCCTCTTGTTACTCTCATTGTCATATTGATGGAACCCTCTTCATTTAGAGTAGCTATGTGATGGTCAGGGTTTATAATTTCAACTCCTGTTGATAAATTAATATCTGCAGCAGTTACAGTTCCACTTCCTGACTTAGAAACTGTTAATTCAGCATCTTCAACTTCTGTTAATCTGACCGACAAATCTTTAAGGTTTAATAGAATATCTATCACATCTTCTTGCACACCTTCTATTGTGCTGTACTCATGAAGAACACCATCAATTTTTACTTCTGAAACAGCAGTTCCAGGCATAGAAGATAATATTATTCTTCGAAGGGCATTACCTAAAGTGTGACCAAAACCTTGCTCTAGAGGTTCAAGAACAATTTTAGATCTAGTAGGACCTGATTCTTCAACAACTATTTCTGTTGGTGTTAAAAAATCTTTAATAATATCGTAATTATCTGTCATGTTTTTTCCTCTTTTATTTTGAATAAAGCTCGATTATCAAATTCTCATTAATGTCAGTATCAAGGGAAGATCTTTCAGGAATATTTTTATAAGTTCCTGAATAACTGCTAGCATTAACGTCTATCCAGTCACATTCTTCTCGATTTTTTGCTATTTCTATGGCTTGTTGGACTCTATTTTGAGTTTGAGCACCTTCAGTTAAAGAAACAATATCACCAGGAGCTATTTTATAACTAGGAATGTTCACTTTTTTGTCATTAACAAGAACTGCTTTATGACTAACAAGTTGCCTTGCTTCAGAACGTGTAGAAGCAAATCCCATTCTATAAACTACATTATCCAATCGACTCTCAAGCATTTGGAGTAAATTATCACCTGTAACACCCTTCATTCTTGCAGCATGCTTATAGTAAGTCTTAAACTGCTTTTCCATTACCCCATAGATTCTTCTAACTTTCTGCTTTTCTCTAAGCTGAACACCGTAATCTGAAATTCTAGGTCTTCTTGTTCTTCCATGTTGACCAGGTACAGTTTCTGACTTACATTTTGAATCATGAGATCTGATTCCACTTTTAAGTAGAAGATCTGTTCCTTCTCTTCTGGATAATTTGCATTTAGGTCCAATATATCTAGCCATTAAACTCTTCTCCTTTTAGGTGGTCTGCAACCATTATGAGGTATTGGAGTGACATCAGTGATTTTGGTAATTTTGAAACCTTTTGAATTTAAACCCCTTATTGCCGATTCTCTTCCTGATCCTGGTCCTCTAACTTGAATCTCTAGGCTTTCTATACCAACCATCTTTACTTTATCTCCTACTGCTTCAGCTGCTCTTTGAGCAGCAAAAGGAGTGCTTTTTCTAGAGCCTCTAAAACCTTGAGCACCAGAGCTTGACTGAGCAATAGCATTGCCTTGTTTGTCTGTTATGCTAATCAAGGTATTATTAAATGAAGCGTGTATATGAGCTATGCCTTCGCTTACTCTTTTTTTCGTAGTCTTTTTTGTTGCCATATTCTTATCTTCTTATTGGACGTTTAGGCCCTTTCCTTGTTCTTGCGTTATTTTTTGTATTTTGACCTCGTACAGGTAAATGTCTTCTGTGCCTAATACCCCTATTTGTTCCAAGATCTTGTAATCTTTTAATATTGGTAGCCACTTCCCTTCTTAGGTCACCTTCAACTAGGAATTTACCAACTTCTGCTCTTACCAGCTCTAACTGATCCTCAGATAAATCTGCAATTTTTGTAGAAGGTTCAACCCCTACAGAACTGCAAATACTCTTTGCTCTAGTTTTTCCAATTCCATAAACATATGTTAATGAAATCTCTGCGTGTTTATTATCTGGAATATTTATACCTGCGACACGAGCCATTCTTTTCTCCTTTAACCTTGTCTTTGTTTATGTCTTGGTTCTGTTGAACATATAACAAAAAGTGTTCCTTTTCTTTTTACTATTTTGCAATCTCTGCATATTTTTTTTACTGATGCTCTTACTTTCATATTTATCTACCCCCTAATGGGTTTCCACCATATCCTTTTAAATTAGCTTTCTTAAGAAGGGACTCATACTGATGAGACATTAAATGTGACTGAACTTGTGCCATAAAATCCATGACTACTACTACAGCAATAAGTAATGATGTACCTCCTAGATAAAAAGGCACATTTGCTGAAACGATCAAAAATTGAGGCATAAGACAAACCAAAATAAGATATCCTGACCCCCAAACTGTTAAACGAGTCATCACACCATCTATATAATCTGCAGTTTGATCTCCGGGTCTAATACCGGGCATATAGGCTCCAGAACGTCTTAGGTTCTCTGAAATTTCTTTCGGATCAAATTGCAAAGCTGTATAGAAAAAACAGAAAAAAGCTATTAAGGCCGAAAATAAAATTACATACAAAGGTTGTCCCGGACCTAAAGCTAAAGCTATTTCTTGCAACCATTCGAAACCCTCACCTTGGCCAAACCAAGTTGATGCCGAAGCGGGGAATAAGAGCAAGCTACTAGCAAAAATAGCTGGTATAACACCAGCTTGATTAATTTTCATTGGGAGATAAGAAGCTTGTCCTTGAACCATCTTTCTACCTTGTTGTCTCTTGGCATAGTTAACAGTTATTCTTCTTTGGCCTCTTTCAATCCATACAATGAAAGCAATAGCTGCAATGGCAACTAGTGCGATAGATAAAAGCATAATAAGATTGATATCACCTTGTCTCGCACCTTCAAAAGCCTGACCCACAGCTCTAGGTAATCCAGCAACAATACTAGAGAAAATTATAATTGAGATTCCATTTCCAATGCCTTTTTCAGTAACTAATTCCCCTAACCACATTAAGAAGACCGTTCCCGATACCAGTGAAGTGACTGCTATAACTTGAAACATAAGACCTGGCTCTAGAGCTAGTCCTTGGTTTTGCAAACCTAGGGCGAGTCCACTTGCTTGAATAAGAGCCAAAAAGACTGTTCCGTAACGAACATATGAGGTTCTTAATCTTCTACCTTCTTCGCCTTCTTCTCTAAATCTTTTCTTAAGTGAAGGCGTGGTACCTTCCATAAGGCTCATGATGATAGATGCTGTGATATAAGGCATTATATTTAGTGCCATTATGCTCATTCTTTCAAGCGCTCCGCCCGAAAACATATTGAATAAGTCTAGTAAAGTACCTTGATTTTGTTGAAATATATTAGCTAACTTATCTGGATCTATCCCAGGAATAGGTATGTGAGTTCCTATTCTATATATAACAACAGCCATAAAAACAAAACGAAGCCTCTTCCACAATTCGGAAAGACCTTTGTTTTGACCTAAGACTGATGGGTTAACTGACATATTAAGCTTCTACTGTTCCTCCAGCTTCTTCAATTAGTTTTTTTACAGATGCTGTGGTGTTGATACCTTTAAGATTCATTTTTGAGCAGTCATCTGTATCAAGGAAGACTTTTACCTTTTTAGTTGAATTTCTTATTAAGTCTTTTTCGACTAGGCTATCAATAGTGACTTCTGTAAGGCCTGATGTGACTAAAGTACTCAACCTTAGCTGTTGTGTATTTCTATTCTTTCTAGATGAAAAACCAAATTTAGGGACTCTTTTTTGGAGTGGCATCTGACCACCCTCAAAACCTATTCGAACTCTACCCCCTGAGCGAGACTTAAGACCTTTATGTCCTTTTCCACTTGTTTTTCCTGAGCCACTACCTGTTCCTCTTCCAATGCGCTTACTTTCTTTAACTCTTTTAGGGTTTGGCTTTAATTCATTAAGTTTCATTTTCGTACCTTTAATTTACTTCGAGTAAATGTATAGCTTTATTAATCATTCCTCTATTTTCAGGAGTATCTTTAACGGACACAGTTTGTCCTAATTTAAATAAACCAAGTCCGCGAACAGAATTCTTTTGAAAGTCTTTCGAACCTATTAAGCTTTTTGTAAGCTTTACTGTAACTTCTTTATCTGTCATCTTTAACCTCTACCCAATCTCTTCGCAACTCTTGCAGGAGATTCCATTTCCTCTAAGGCTTTCAGAGTAGCTCTAACTACATTTACAGGTGTTGTTGAGCCATAACATTTCGCCAATACATCCTTTACTCCTGCTAATTCTAGTACCGCCCTCATAGCACCACCAGCAATAATGCCTGTACCTGGTGCAGCTGGTTTCATAAATACAACCGATGCACCATATTTTGTTTTGATAGGATATTGGATAGTGTTACCTTTCAATTCTATGCTGACCATATTTCTTCTGGCATGATCCAAAGCTTTTTGAATCGCAATAGGAACTTCTCTTGCTTTGCCTCTTCCAAATCCAATTTTTCCATTTCCATCACCGACTACAGTTACAGCGGTAAATCCAAAGATTCTACCTCCTTTAACAACTTTGGCGACCCTATTAACCTGTACTAACTTTTCTTCTAATACTTCAGAGCCAAGATTTTCAGTTACAGCTTTATTTTCCATATTTTTTCCTAAAATGAGAGACCAGCTTCGCGAGCTGCCTCAGCAAGAGCCTTTACCCTTCCGTGAAACTTATAACCAGATCTATCAAACGCAACTTTTTCTATACCTTTTTCTAAAGCTCTTTCTGCTATCAGTTTTCCAACTTTAGATGCTGCCTCTGTATTTCCATTATTTGCAGATTTAAGAGATCCTTCTGTGGTCGATGCACTTGCAATAATATTTGATCCATCGCAAGTTGAGACTTGAGCGTAAATATGAGCGTTTGATCTGAAGACAGTAAGCCTGTTATTCTCAGATAACTGTATTTTAGATCTAGACTTGAGTGCTCTTTTTTGTCTTTTTATATTCTTTTTAGCCATTTTTTTTATGCTTTCTTAGATTCTTTTCTTATTATCCTTTCATCAGCGTATTTAACACCCTTACCTTTGTATGGTTCTGGTGGTCTGTAATCTCTTATTTCTGCTGCTACTTGTCCTACAAGTTGCTTATCCATTGATCTTAAAATAATTTCTGTGTTGCTAGGTAGTTCAGCTGTTACACCTTCAGGCAAGTCATGTTTTACAGGATGTGAAAAACCCAAACTCAGATTGATTGATGAACCTTCTAGGACTGCTCGATAACCAACGCCATTTATTTCAAGTTTCTTTTCAAATCCCGTTGCAACTCCTTGCATGCAATTCGCAGTAAGGGCTCGCATAGTACCTGTGATAGCCAATGATTCTTTGGTTTCTTTATTTGGACTGAAACTGATAGAGTCATCCTCTTTATTGATATCTACGTCTTCATGAATTTCTAAAGATAAATTACCTAATTTCCCGGTAAAAGTAATAACACCCTGATGGTTTTCTAGTGTTACTCCTTCTGGAATATCTAATGCTTTTAGTGATGTTCTTGCCATAATTTTATTTTATTAAAATACCGAACAAATCAATTCCCCACCAACTTTCTCATCCCGAGCTTGTTGATCGGTCATCAGACCTTGACTGGTAGAAATGATAGCTATTCCCAAGCCACCATTGATCTGAGGTAAGTCTTTGTGGTTAGAGTATTGCCTTAACCCTGGCTTACTAATTCTTTTAAGTTGCTTAATAACAGGTGCACCTTCGAAGTATTTAAGTTTAATTTCTATTTCTGGTTTTGAACCTTCAGAGGAACTAAAAGACTGAATATAGCCCTCTTGTTTCAACATTGAAAGTAGGGCTAGTTTTTTTGTTGAAGAAGGAACTTTTACGAATTCCTTACTTCTAGCTTGAGCATTATTAATGCTTGAAAATAGATTTGCTATAGGATCTTGAATACTCATATATTTCTTACCAACTTGATTTTACTAATCCAGGTATATCACCTTTCATAGCCAGTTCTCTTAACTTATTTCTTGCTAAACCAAACTTGCGATATACAGCGTGAGGTCTTCCAGTTATGGCACATCTTCTTTGCATTCTTATAGGACTTGCATCTCTTGGAAGTTTTTGTAACTTCATTTGTGCTATTTCTTTTTCTTCTTCAGAAAACTTAGGACTTCTGATAATTTCTTTAAGCTCTGCTCTCTTCGCGGCAAACCTAAGAACAGTCTTACGTCTTTTTTCTTCTCTTGCTTTCATTGATGTTTTGGCCATGTCTTTTCCTTTAAGTCTTAAATGGGAACTTTAAAGCCCTGAGTAGAGCTTCTCCTGATTTATCATCTGCAGCTGAAGTGGATATACAAATATCCATCCCTCTAATTTTATCTACCTTGTCGTAATCTATTTCAGGAAAAATTATGTGTTCTTTGATTCCCATGGAATAGTTACCTCTACCATCAAAAGATTTAGTTTCAAGCCCTCTAAAATCTCTCTCTCTAGGTATAGCTATTCCAATTAATCTTTGAAGAAAATCATACATCCTATCTCCTCTCAAAGTGACCTTGCAGCCGATTGGCATTCCATCTCTTATCTTAAAATTAGCTACAGACTTTCTTGCTTTAGTGATGAGAGGTTTTTGTCCTGCTATTAAAGTCATATCTTCAACAGCCTTTTCAAGAAGCTTTTTATCATTCATAGCCTCTCCCACACCCATATTCAAGGTAACTTTGGTAACCTTTGGCACTGCCATAATAGAATCAAGATTTAATGAATCTTTAAGTTCTTGTATCACATTAGACTTGTAATGATCTTTTAGTGGAATCATTGTTATATCTCCTTTCCTGAAGATTTAAATACTCTAACTTTTGAACCATCTTCTAAAGATTTAATCTGCACTTTATCTGCCTTTTTTGTTGAAGGATTAAAAATAGAAATATTTGAAATATTTATTGTTGATTCTTTTTCAACAACACCGCCCGCGATGCCTGCATTAGGGTTTGGTTTCGTATGCCTTTTGACCATCTGTACGCCGGACACATAACATCTTCCATTGTTAAGTATTTTGGTAATGGAGCCTTGCTTTCCTTTATCTTTTCCAGCAATTACTATCACTTGATCACCCGTCTTAATCTTTTTCATTTTTATAGAACCTCCGGAGCAAGAGAAACAATTCTCATGAATTCTTCACTTCTCAATTCTCTTGAAACAGGACCGAATACTCTAGTTCCTATTGGTTGCTTTTGAGCATTTATAAGAACTGCCGCGTTATCATCAAATCTTATCGCTGAGCCGTCTGATCTTCGAAGTTTATTTTTAGTTCTAACTATCACCGCATCGACTACTTCACCTTTTTTAACTTTACCGGTTGGTATAGCTTCTTTAACAGAAACTTTAATTACATCACCAACTCTAGCAAATTTTTTCTTAGATCCTCCAAGAACCCTTATACACATAAGTTTTCTTGCACCACTATTGTCTGCGACTTCTAAATAACTTAATTCTTGTATCATCTTAAAATTATATTTCTTTAGTTTTTTCTTCTACCTTGAGGAGATTCCAAGATTTTGTTTTCGAAATAGGTTTGCATTCTTGGATTGTTACAAGATCTCCTGAGTTACATGCATTATCTTGATCATGTGCTTGAAGTTTCGTTGATCTTCTCATTATCTTTTTATATAGAGGATGCTTAACTTTTCTTTCGACAAGCACTGTTATAGTTTTATCCCTTGAAGAGCTTATGACTCTTCCAGTTTCGGTTCTTGTTCTTTTATCCGTCATTCTTTTCTTGTAATTTTTGTTCTTTGTTTAGAGTCTTTAATTGAGCAATAGACCTTCTAATCTCTCTAATTTTATGAGTTTCTTTTAATTGGCCTGATGAATGCTTAATTTTAAGTTCCATAAGCTCTTTTCTGAGTTTGCCTTCTTCATCTAGTACATCAGTTGATTTATTTCTTAATTTATCTAGAAAACTTTCTTTTGCCATTAGACTCTCCTGATAAAAGTTGTAGCAATTGGCATTTTTGCTGATGCGAGTGCGAATGCTTCCTTCGCTAGCTCTTCATCTACACCTTCCATTTCATATAAAATCTTTCCAGGCTTTATTGGACAAACCCAATATTCAACATTACCTTTTCCTTTACCTTGTCTAACCTCAAGAGGCTTTTTTGTAATAGGCTTGTCTGGAAAAACTCTTATCCAAATTTTAGCTCCTCTTTTTACATGACGAGTCATTGCCCTTCTGGCCGCCTCAATTTGTCTTGAAGTAAGCTGCCCTCTTTGAGTAGCTTTAAGTCCAAAAGTACCAAAGCTGAGTGTAGCGCCTCTTTGAGCATTTCCAGTATTTCTACCTTTTTGCTGCTTTCTGTATTTAGTTCTTTTTGGTTGAAACATTTTTTTGCCTTTTAGTCTGAGTCTTTATTTTGATTATCTAAAACTTCGCCTCTGAAAACCCAAGCCTTCACACCAATTACACCATAAGTTGTATTAGCTTCAGCTAAACCATAATCTACGTCAGCCCTAAGGGTGTGTAGAGGAACTCTGCCTTCTTTTTGAATTTCGGCTCTAGCGATCTCAGCGCCTCCAAGTCTTCCAGCAACTCTTATTTTTACACCCTCTGCACCTTGTCTCATGGCATTCTGGACAGCTCTTTTCATTGCTCTCCTGAACATAACACGTCTTTCGAGTTGTTGAGCAACACTTTCAGCCAAGAGTTTAGCGTCTAAATCTGGCTTTCTTATTTCTTGGATACTAAGAGTTACAGGGATTCCCATTCTTTTAGTAATATCCTCTCTCATTTTATCAATATCTTCGCCTTTTTTTCCTATAACAATACCAGGCCTAGCTGTATGAATGAGTACCCGCGCATTATCAGCAGTTCTTTCTATGTCTATTCTGCTAACTGAAGCATGAGATAGCTTTTGCGTTAGATGCTCTCTAACTTCTATATCCTTAAGTAGATTTTCAGTATATTCCGACTTTTCAGCATACCAATTAGAAGTATGTTGAGTAGTAATTCCTAATCTAAAACCTATTGGGTGTACCTTTTGTCCCATTACTTTCCTTTTTCCTCTAGCGTTAATGCGATATTGCAGCTTCTTTTAAAAAATCTATCCGCTCTTCCTCGAGCTCTTGCTCTTACTCTTTTCAATGTAAAGCTCTCATCTACGTATATCGTTGATACGAATAATGAATCAATGTCCAACCCTTGATTATGTTCTGCATTAGCTATGGCAGACTCAAGGATTTTTTTTATGATATGAGCAGATTTTTGTGGTGCAAAAGAAAGAATACCAAGAGCTTCTTCTATATGCTTTCCTCTTATTTGATTGGCTACTAGTCTAGCCTTTTGACTAGATACGCGAGCACTTCTAAGTTTTGCAGTTGCTTGGCTCATCTCTTACTTCCTATCTCCAGAGTGCATTTTAAATGTTCTAGTTAATACAAACTCACCTAGTTTGTGGCCTACCATGTCTTCTTGTATAAAAATAGGCACATGCTGTCTTCCATTGTGTACAGCGATATTTAAACCGACCATATCAGGCGTCACCATAGATCTTCTTGACCAGGTTTTTATTGGTTTTTTATCATTAGTAGCAATAGCTTTATCGACTTTTTTCTGTAAATGTAAGTCTATAAATGGTCCTTTTTTTAATGATCTAGGCATTTTTAATTTCTTCTTCTGACAATCATTCGATTGCTTGGTTTGTTTTTCTTACGTGTCTTATATCCTTTTGTTGGAACTCCCCAAGGAGTAACCGGATGTCTTCCTCCTGAGGTCTTACCTTCCCCGCCACCATGAGGGTGATCAACCGGGTTCATCGCAACCCCTCTAACCGTTGGACGTATACCCAACCACCTCTTAGCACCAGCTTTTCCTATGGACCTTAAAGAATGTTCTGAGTTTGATACGCTGCCTATAGTAGCTCTGCATTCGGAAAGAACCCTTCTAACTTCTCCACTTCTTAGTCTAAGCGTTGCGTACCTCCCTTCAATGGCTAGTATCTGAGCTGAAGCTCCAGCACTTCTTGCCATTTGAGCACCTTTTCCAGGGAATAATTCTATACAGTGAACAACTGTTCCAAGAGGCATATCTTGAAGTGACATAGAATTTCCTGAAGAAATAGGTGCATCTTTTCCAGAAAGGACTGTTGAACCTACCTCGAGTCCATCAGGAGCAATTATGTAAGTTCTTTCACCATCTGCATATAGTAATAGAGCGATATTTGCAGATCTATTAGGGTCATACTCTAAAGTTTCGACTTTAGCGGGTATACCATCCTTTAGTCTCTTGAAATCAATAATCCTATAATGTTTCTTGTGTCCGCCACCCCTATGACGCGTAGTTATTCTGCCTTGATTATTTCTACCTGAATTTTGTTTTTTTGCTTCCAAAAGTGGAGCATGAGGCTCACCTTTATGAAGATTATCTCTAGAAACCCAAGATCTAAATCTTCTTCCAGGAGAAGTAGGCTTAGATTTTTTTATTTGTGTAGCCATTATTCTGAAGTAACCTCAATAGATTGACCATCGGCTAACTTCACATAAGCCTTTTTCCAATCTGATTTTTTTCTAATCCTATATCTTGATCTTTTTGTCTTACCTTTAACCTTTATAATATTCACATTTTCTACATTTACAGAAAAGTAGCCCTCTACAGCTTTCTTAACTTGGAGTTTGGTAGCATTGATATCTACTTTGAAGGCATATTGGTTTGCTTCACCCATCAAGGAAGAAACTTTTTCTGTTAGGTAAGGCGATTTTATAACCTTATAAAGTTCAGTTTTCATTATGAAAGTACCTCAGTTATTTTCTCTAAGGTTTCTGACGTAACTATTACCTTTTCAGCTTTTATCAAGGCAGAAGGATCAATTGAATTTATGGACTGAACCTTACATTCTGTTAAATTCTTAGAGGCTTTTATAAGGTTTTCGTTACTATTCGAGAGAACTATGAGAGCACTATTTACTCCTAGATTTGAGAGAATAGTTTTTACTTGAGATGATTTAGCCGGCTCATCTATATTTAATTCATTAACAGCAACCAATTTATTATCTTCTGCTACTTTAGACCAAATAGATCTCATGGCAGATCTATACATCTTTTTGTTTATTTTTTTTGGCTTAACATCTTGAAATTTATGAGCAAAGGTCATACCACCTCCCCTCCATATGGGTGACCTGATAGTTCCAGCTCTTGCTCTTCCCGTTCCTTTTTGCTTCCAAGGTTTTCGGCCCCCACCTCTTACGGCAGAGCGATTCTTTTGGCCTTTAGTGCCTTGGTGGCTATTGTGAATATACGTAGTAACAAGCTGATGAACTAGATCTTGATTGAAGTCTTGGTTGAAGACAGCATCAGCTAAGGAAACTTTAGATTCTCCTGTACCGTTTTGGTTTAATACTTCTAGTTCCATATTATTTAACAGCTGGTTTAAGAACTACATTCGAGCCTGTAGGTCCAGGAATAGCTCCTTTAATGAGTAGTAAGTTGTTATCAGAATCTATTGAAGCAATTTTAAGATTTTGGATAGTTTTCTTTTCATCGCCCATGTGACCTGACATTTTTTTTCCCTTCCATACTTTTCCAGGAGTTTGGCATTGACCGATTGATCCAGGAGCTCTGTGAGATATAGAGTTTCCGTGAGTGGCATCTTGCATCTTAAAATTCCATCTTTTGACAGTACCTGCAAATCCTTTACCTTTAGACTTTCCTTGAACATCGATTTTTTGACCTTCTTCAAAAATATCAATATCAAGTTGACTTCCAACTTCCAAATTTTCTAAATCTTCTGATTCTACCTTAAATTCCCACAATCCATTTCCAGGACTGATTGAACTTTTTTTATAGTGACCCGCCAAAGGTTTAGAAAGATGTTTTTCTTTCTTTTGACCTGTTGTTACTTGAATTGAGGAATAACCATCGAGTTCTTTAGATTTGATTTGAGTTATGGTGTTTGGACTTACACTCACTACACTTACAGCAAAAGAATCACCTTCAGGCGTAAAAAGCCTTGTCATTCCTTGTTTTGTACCTATTAATCCTATGGTCATCTTATTTATTCTCGTCTAAGCTAATTTGAACTACTACTCCTGCAGAAAGCTCTAGTTTTGTTAGGGCATCTAAAGTTTTCTCTGAAGGCTCAAGAATATCTAAGGTTCTTTTGTGAGTTCTTATTTCGTACTGATCCCTTGCATCTTTATCTTTGTGAGGAGAAATTAATATAGTTGTCTTATGTTTTTTTACAGGCATTGGAATAGGACCCTTGACCTTAGCTCCAGTACGTTTAACCGTCTCCACTATCTCTTTAGCAGAGCGATCTATTAACTTATGGTCAAAAGCCTTAAGTCTTATTCTGATGCTTTGATTTTGCATATTCTTCCTTTTAGGCTCATAAATACAGAGCGTAAAAACACCCCCCTACAGTGTAGGTTGGTTAATTAATTAATTTGCCTTTTTCTCAGTTCTTACCGAGATAGAGGCCCCTCCAACAAAACGAGCGGTGATTCTAGTTTTGTGACCTTAATGTGTCAACTAAAAAGATAGAAAAAACCTATATAAAAAGCGGTTTTTACTATATTACTAACTAAAATAACTAATCGTTTTTACTTATTATGGCTTCAGCAACATTTGAAGGAACTTCTGAATATTTCAAAGGTTCCATTGTAAAAGTTGCCCTACCTTGAGAAGCAGACCTTATATCTGTTGCATAACCAAACATTTCAGCTAATGGGACTTCCCCAGAAACTATTTTTCCAGAAGGTCCGTCTTCCATTCCATGGACAACACCCCTTCTTCTGCTCAAATCGCCCACCACGTCACCCATATATTCTTCTGGTGTAACTATTTCGATACTCATTATAGGCTCCAATAAAACAGGATCAGCTTTTTGAGCTCCACCTTTGAATGCCATTGACCCTGCGACCTTAAAGGCTACTTCACTAGAGTCAACATCATGATATGAACCGTCATATAGTGTTACTTTAACTTTGACTAGAGGATATCCTGCAATCACTCCAGCTTCCATTTGTTCTCTGCAGCCTTTATCTACTGCTCCAATAAATTCACGAGGTATTGCACCACCTACTATCTCGTTAACAAATTGATAATTTTGATCTTTTTCTTCATCAGGTTCATCTAGAGGTTCCATTTTTATATAGACGTGGCCATATTGACCTCTACCACCGGATTGACGAACAAATTTAGCCTCTTCTTCGATATATTTTCTTATAGATTCTCTATACGCAACTTGAGGTTTACCTACATTTGCTTCAACACCAAATTCTCTACGCATTCTATCGACCAAGACATCTAAGTGGAGCTCTCCCATACCTGACATTATTGTTTGACCTGACTCTTCGTCTGTTCTTAATCTGAAGGATGGATCTTCTTGAGCAAGTCTACCTAAAGCAACTCCCATTTTTTCTTGATCCTCTTTAGTCTTTGGTTCTACAGCAACTGAAATCACTGGTTCTGGGAAGTTCATAGATTCTAGAGTTATTTTATTCTTTTCGTCGCAAAGAGTTTCTCCAGTAATGGCTTCTTTGAGACCGATTACTGCACAAATGTCTCCAGCCCTGGCTTCCGATATCTCATCTCGTTTGTTTGAATGCATTTGAAGCATACGTCCAATTCTTTCTTTTTTACCTTTTATGGGTAGAAAAACTGAATCTCCAGTACTTAAAACACCAGAATATACTCTTACAAAAGTAAGTGAACCTACAAAAGGATCAGTGGCTATTTTGAATGCAATTCCTGAAAAGGGCTCTTCATCATCGGATGATCTGCTTCCTTCTTCATCATTATCTAGAATTCCTGTTACAGGTTTGACTTCATTAGGAGCAGGTAAAAAATCAACTACAGCATCCAACATGGTTTGTACGCCTTTGTTTTTAAATGCAGATCCACAAAGGCAAGGGACTATCTCACTACTTAATGTTCTTTCTCTAATACCAATTTTTATGTCATCTTCTGATAAATCACCTTCTTCTAGATATTTATCCATTAATTCTTCGTTGGCTTCAGCGGCTGACTCAACCATTTTTTCACGCCATTCGTCTGCAAGGCCTTTAAGATCTTCGGGTATATCTTCCTCAGTAAAGGTAGTACCCATGTCATCACCATTCCAATAAATGGCTTTCATCTTTACTAAATCTATCAGTCCTTTAAATTCATCCTCGGCACCGATAGCGAGCTGAATTGGGACAGGACTAGCACCCAATCTTGTTTTCATTTGATCGACCACTTTCAAAAAGTCTGCTCCCGCTCTGTCCATTTTATTAATGAATGCAATTCTTGGAACTTCATACCTATTTGCTTGTCTCCAAACAGTTTCAGATTGAGGTTCTACTCCGGAGCTACCGCAAAATACTACTACTGCACCATCGAGAACTCTAAGAGAACGTTCAACTTCGATAGTAAAATCTACGTGACCAGGAGTATCAATTATATTGAATCTATGTTGCTTATATTGCTTTGCTGTTCCTTCCCAAAAACATGTTGTTGCAGCAGAGGTAATCGTTATACCTCTCTCTTGTTCCTGTTCCATCCAATCCATGACAGCTGCTCCATCATGAACTTCTCCAATTTTGTGAGATATACCAGTATAAAAGAGTACTCTTTCAGTTGTAGTAGTCTTACCTGCATCTACGTGAGCACAAATACCAATATTTCTATACAGTTCTAACGGTGTAGTTCTGGCCATAATTTTTTTTTAAATTTAGTAATTAAAATCTGAAATGAGAAAAAGCTCTATTCGCTTCTGCCATTCTGTGAGTATCTTCTTTTTTCTTAACGGCCTCGCCCCTTCCTTCACATGCATCCAATAGCTCATTTGCTAA
Organism: uncultured Gammaproteobacteria bacterium; assembly: GCA_913031395.1. Taxonomy (GTDB): domain Bacteria; phylum Pseudomonadota; class Gammaproteobacteria; order Magnimaribacterales; family Magnimaribacteraceae; genus Magnimaribacter. The sequence goes on along the minus strand of CAJWDT010000001.1, from coordinate 84,329 downwards.
TCTTAGTGTCATATTTTTTTCAGATCTAGATCTTGAATAAGTTGCAATCCAACGCATTGCTAGAGCACTTCTTCTTGCTGGTCTTACTTCCATTGGTATTTGGTATGTTGCTCCACCTACTCTTCTGGCTTTTACTTCTACCATTGGCCCAACTTCATCCAATGCTTTTTCGAAAACTTCGATAGGTTCTTTATCTGACTTTTTGGATATTTCGTCAAATGCGCCATATATAATTTTTTCTGCTACTGACTTCTTTCCATCGGTCATAATTTGATTCATAAATTTGGCTACTTTCAAGTTACCAAACTTTGGATCAGGTAAAATTTTTCTTTTCGGGGCTGCTTTTCTTCTAGACATATTTATTTAGGTTTCTTTGCGCCATATTTAGAACGACGTTGTTTTCTATCATCCACTCCAGCAGTATCTAAAGTTCCTCTGACTGTGTGATATCGGACACCAGGAAGATCTTTAACCCTTCCACCCCTTATAAGAACAACAGAGTGTTCTTGAAGATTATGTCCCTCACCTCCAATATAGGAAATAACCTCAAATCCTGAAGTTAATCTAACCTTGCAAACTTTTCTTAGTGCTGAGTTAGGTTTTTTAGGGGTAGTTGTATAAACTCTTGTACAGACGCCTCTTCTTTGAGGGGACCCTTTAAGGGCAGGAACGTCCGTTTTTGAGATTCTTCTCTTTCTAGGTTTTCTTACTAATTGATTAACTGTTGCCATATTTATTTCTTATAAAGGTCGCGAATTGTAATGAGACGTATGTTCCACGTCAACGTATTACTCTGCTTCATTCAATGCCTCACTCAGAGCTTTTTCTAGATCTATTTCAAACTCTTCTTCTACATTTTCAACTTCAGAGGTAAGTTTTGCTAAACCAGAACCTGCAGGTATTAATCTTCCTACAACGACATTTTCTTTTAATCCTCGTAGATGATCAATTCTTCCTGTAGTTGCAGCTTCTGTTAAGACTCTTGTCGTCTCTTGGAAAGAAGCAGCTGATATAAAGGATTCAGTAGCAAGAGAAGCTTTGGTAATACCTAGAAGTATTCTTTCAAATTGTATTTCAGCTTTTTTATCTTCTCTAAGAGCAAGATTTGCTTCTTTAACTCTAGAGTACTCTGCTTGTTCTCCTTGAATAAAATCAGAATCGCCAGGCTCTGTTATCACTACTTTGCGGAGCATCTGATTAAGAATTACTTCTATATGTTTGTCATTGATGCTAACACCTTGAAGTCTGTATACTTCTTGAATACCATCAACGATATAATCAGTCAATTCCTCTAGACCTCTTAATGCCAAGATATCATGAGGACTCATTGCTCCATCAGAAACTATATCTCCTCTTTCAACTCTTTCTCCTTCAAAAACATTGATATGTCTTGTCTTAGGAATCAAAGTAGCTAACTCAATACCTTCTTCATCAGTAATAATTAATCTTTCTTTACCTTTTGTAGGTTTGCCCCAAGACACAATTCCCGAAGCTTGAGCTAAAATAGCTGGCTCTTTAGGCTTTCTTGCCTCAAATAAATCCGCCACTCTAGGAAGACCACCAGTAATATCTTTCGTTTTTGTTGAAGCTTGTGAAATCCTAGCTATGACTCCTCCAACCTCTATATCTTGACCATCAGTCAATTGAACAAAAGCATTTCCTGGCAGCGAATATATTGCTGGAGCTTCAGAATCAGGCAAAGTTTTTTCTTTACCTCTTCCGTCAACAATATGAATAGAAGGTTTTTTCTCCTGTGCTTCGCCTTTGGGTCTTTCAGTAACATCTATAATTTCAATGTTACTTAAACCAGTCATCTCATCTTGTTTTACTCTTGCAGTAATTCCATCTTCAATGTCAACAAACTTAGCCTTTCCTGCAACTTCAGCTATAACCGGTCTAGTTAATGGGTCCCATTTAGCAAGAATATCACCTGACTCTACTTTCGAGTCTGTAGGAAAATTGAGAACAGTTCCATATGGCACTTTATGACTTTCTACAACCTGTCCCCTCTCATCAATTACATTGATTTCAGAAGATTGGGCAAGCGATATGAAAGTACCATCTTTTTTCTTAACTGTACGAGTATTGTATACAACCTTTCCGGGAAGGTTCGTTTCTATATTATCTTCAGCAGAAGTACCAGAAGCAGCGCCACCTATGTGGAAAGTTCTCATGGTTAACTGAGTACCAGGCTCACCAATAGATTGTGCTGCGACAATCCCTACTGATTCACCTATATCAACTTTATGTCCTCTTCCAAGATCTCTACCATAGCACTTAGCGCATATTCCATGAATTGTATTGCAATGAATTGCTGATCTAACGTTGATCTCATAAATATTTTTATCATCTAAAGAATCGACGATATCTTCGTCAATAAGAGTTCCATTTTTGAGCAAGACCTCTTTACCATCTAAAGACATTACATCAGTAGCGACTGTTCTACCTAAAACTCTATCACCGAGAGGAACAAGTACTTGACCACCATCAATAATAGGTCTCATTAGAATTCCATTAGTAGTACCGCAGTCCTCTTCACTAACAACCATATCTTGAGCAACATCTACTAGTCTTCTGGTGAGATACCCTGAATTAGCTGTTTTTAGAGCAGTATCAGCTAGTCCTTTTCTTGCTCCGTGAGTGGAGATGAAATATTCCTGTGCTGTCAGGCCTTCTCTAAAGTTTGATGTAACTGGTGTTTCTATAATTGAACCATCAGGTTTAGCCAGAAGACCTCTCATACCCGCTAACTGCCTAATCTGAGCTGGTGATCCTCTTGATCCTGAATCAGCATACATAAATACAGAATTGAATGAATCAGAGAGAACTTTTGAACCATCAGCAGTTTCCACTTCTTCTTGAGAAATATTATCCATCATGGATTTAGCAATCATTTCATTTGCTCTTGTCCATATATCGATAGCTTTATTATATTTTTCTCCTTTAGTTACTAGTCCAGAAGCAAATTGAGACTCGATATCTTTAACTTCTTTTTCCGCTTCACTTACTATTCGTTGTTTATCATCTGGTATGACAAAGTCATCTATACCAATTGATGATCCTGACTTTGTAGAGAATTCATAACCCATATACATGAGTTGGTCAGCAAAAATAACTGTTCTTTTCAATCCAGCTTTTCTGTAACACATGTCAATAAGAGCAGAAATTTGCTTACTATCTAAAGTCTTATTAACTAAATCAAAAGACATTCCTTCAGGAAGGAGTTCGTATAAAAGAGCTCTACCAGTAGTTGTATCTACAATTTGAGTAGGTTCATCATCTAGCTTATTTGGCTTTAGTCTGACTTTAATTTTGGCTTGAAGTCCTACAGTTCCAGAATAGTAAGCTCTGTTGACTTCATCAGGTGATGACATAATTCTTCCTTCACCTAAATCATTAACTTTTTCTCTTGATGCATAATAAAGTCCAAGAACAACATCTTGAGAAGGATCAATAATTGGCTTTCCATTTGAAGGAGAAAGAATATTATTTGTTGCCATCATTAAAGCCCTGCACTCGAGCTGAGCTTCGAGAGTTAAAGGAACGTGAACTGCCATTTGATCGCCATCAAAATCTGCATTGTATGCCTTACAAACCAACGGATGTAATTGAATTGCTTTACCTTCAACCAGCACAGGTTCAAATGCCTGAATACCTAATCTATGAAGTGTTGGTGCACGATTCAACATAACAGGATGTTCTCTTATGACCTCGTCCAATATATCCCAAACTTCAGGCTCTTCTCTATCAACCATTCTTTTGGCTAATTTAATTGTATTAGCTAATTCTAGTTGTTGTAATCTTCCAAAAACAAAAGGTTTGAATAATTCAAGAGCCATTTTTTTAGGAAGTCCACATTGGTGAAGTTTTAATGTTGGGCCAACCACGATTACCGAACGACCTGAATAATCAACCCTCTTCCCAAGAAGGTTTTGTCTAAATCTTCCTTGCTTTCCTTTGATCATATCAGCAAGAGATTTTAAAGGTCTTTTATTAGAGCCTGTAACAGCCCTTCCTCTTCTTCCATTATCTAAAAGTGCATCTACAGATTCTTGAAGCATACGCTTTTCATTTCGAGTAATAATATCTGGTGCATTTAGATCAAGAAGCCTTTTAAGTCTATTGTTTCTATTTATAACTCTTCTATATAAATCATTAAGATCTGAAGTAGCAAACCTTCCGCCTTCTAGAGGTACAAGCGGTCTGAGGTCTGGGGGAAGAATCGGTAAAACTTCAAGTACCATCCATTCAGGTCTGTTTCCTGATTCATTGAAAGATTTGAGAAGCTTTAGTCTTTTTGCATATTTCTTAAGTTTAGCTTCTGATTTAGTTAAAGGCATCTCTTCTTGAATATCTCTAATTGCAGCTTCAAGATCTAAATCTTTAAGAAGAGTTTGTATTGATTCAGCACCCATGCCGGCTTCAAACTCATCTCCCCAAGTCTCCAGAGCTTCATAATATTCTTCGTCTGTTAGAAGCTGACCTACTTCTAAATCAGTCATGCCAGGCTCCATCACTATGAAGGATTCGAAATAGAGAACTCTCTCTAGATCTTTCAGAGTCAAATCAAGAGCAAGCGCTAACCTTGAGGGTAAAGATTTCAAGAACCAAATATGAGCAACAGGAGCCGCAAGCTCTATGTGTCCCATTCTTTCTCTTCTTACTTTTGATAAAGTAACCTCTACGCCACATTTTTCACAGACTACCCCTCTGTGTTTCATTCTTTTGTACTTTCCACAAATACATTCGTAGTCTTTTATCGGACCAAAAATCTTAGAACAAAAAAGTCCATCTCTTTCAGGTTTGAAGGTTCTATAATTAATAGTTTCGGGTTTTTTAACTTCACCGTAAGACCAAGATCTGATCTGTTGAGGAGAAGCCAATCCAGCTCTTATAGAGTTGTATTCAACTCCGTGGCCTTGTGTTTTTAATAAATCTACTAAATCTTTCAAGTTTTTCTCCTAGTCAATCTGTTCTAAATCAATATCAATTCCCAGAGATCTAATTTCTTTTGTAAGAACATTAAATGATTCAGGGACACCAGTTTCCATTTCAAAGTTACCGTCAACGAGGTTCTTATAGACCTTGGTTCTACCAGCAACATCGTCAGACTTCACTGTCAGCATTTCTTGTAAAGTATGAGCTGCTCCATAAGCCTCTAGAGCCCAAACTTCCATTTCACCAAACCTTTGTCCACCGAACTGAGCTTTTCCGCCCAATGGTTGTTGAGTTACTAAGCTATAACTTCCTGTCGATCTGGCATGCATCTTATCTTCAATTAAATGATTTAATTTAAGGATATACATGTAACCCAGAGTAGTTTTTCGATCGAATTTTTCTCCAGTTCTGCCATCAAATAATTGGGTTTGACCACTTGAGGGTAATCCGGCAAGTTCGAGCATGGATTTTACTTCAGATTCTTTTGCGCCATCAAAAACTGGAGTTGCCATTGGCACACCTTCCCTAAGATTTTCAGCTAAGTCTAAAACTTCTTTATCCTTAAGCGAACTGAGGTCTTGTGATCCATCTTTTTCATAAATCTCAGATAAGAAACCTCTAATTTCAGAAGTATTTACTTCAGAGTCGATCATATTTCCAATTTTTGTACCAAGCTCTTTTGCTGCCCAACCTAGGTGAGTCTCTAGGACTTGTCCAACATTCATACGTGAAGGAACGCCAAGAGGGTTCAATACGATATCAACAGGTTGTCCATTCTCGTCATATGGCATATCTTCTTCAGGCATAATTACAGATATAACACCTTTATTTCCGTGCCTTCCAGCGAGCTTATCACCTGGCTGTATTCTTCTTTTAATAGCCAGATAAACTTTGACTATTTTTAGTACTCCTGGAGCTAGATCATCTCCATCAGTGACTTTTGATTTTCTTTTGCCAAAAGCGATGTCAAGATCATCTTTGTATTCTTTTAAACTTTTAGAAATATTTTCTATTTGTTTATTTGAAGCCTCGTTATCAAGTCTAATTTTAAACCAATCTTCTTTAGATACTTCTTCTAGGTCTGATAGCTTAACAGTAGAGCCCTTTTTAAGGCCTTTTCCCGAAGCGACTTTCTTACCTACTATAAGATTTTCCAATCTAGAGTATGCTGCTTGCTCAAGAATCTTTAACTCATCATCTATATCTTTTTGTATTTCTGCTAATTGAGATTCTTCGATAGATTCAGCTCTTCCATCTTTTTCTATTCCATCCCTAGTGAAAACATGAACATCTATGACAGTTCCATCGGCTCCAGAAGAGACTCTTAATGAGCTATCTTTAACGTCAGACGCTTTCTCACCAAAAATCGCTCTTAGAAGTTTTTCTTCTGGACTTAACTGAGTTTCTCCTTTTGGTGTAACTTTACCTACCAAGATATCACCTGCTTTAACTTCAGCACCTATATGAACTATTCCAAATTCATCTAACTTCGATAAGGCATTATCACCAACATTTGGTATATCAGCAGAAACCTCTTCCGGTCCTAATTTAGTATCTCTGGCAACACAAGTTAATTCTTGTATATGGATACTAGTAAATTTATCGTCTCTTACTAGTTTGTCAGAAATTAGAATTGAATCTTCGAAGTTGTAGCCATGCCAAGGCATGAAGGCAATTCTTACGTTTTGACCTAGCGATAATTCGCCGAGGTCAATAGAAGGTCCATCAGCTAATATGTCATTTTTACTAATCTTGTCTCCAAGAGAAACAATAGGTCTTTGATTAATACATGTATTTTGATTAGAGCGTGTATATTTAATCAGGTTGTATATGTCTACACCTGAATCACCCGCTTGAATTTCTTTTTCATTTACTCTTACAACAATTCTACTTGCATCGATACTTTCGATAGATCCACCTCTGGCTGCTGTTACACAAGAACCAGAATCTCTAGCAACCAATCTTTCCACTCCTGTTCCTACTAAAGGCTTTTCAGCTTGAAGAGTTGGAACTGCTTGTCTCATCATATTAGAGCCCATTAAAGCCCTGTTAGCATCATCATGCTCTAGGAAAGGTATTAAAGAGGCAGCTACGGAGAAAGCTTGTTGGGGGGAAACGTCCATAAAATCAACTCTCTCAGGAGGCATAAATGAAAATTCATTTTTATATCTCACCGGAACTAGCTCTTCTGTAAATTTATTATTAGAATCGAGTAATGCACTCGCCTGAGCAATAACAAAATCTCCTTCCTCTATGGCTGATAAGTAATGAAAGCCATCAGTTACTTTTCCATTTTCAGCTTTTCTAAATGGACTTTCCAAAAAGCCATATTCATTTGTTCGTGCATATGCAGCAAGAGAATTTATAAGACCAATATTTGGGCCTTCAGGAGTCTCAATCGGACACACTCTTCCATAATGTGTTGGGTGAACGTCCCTAACCTCGAAACCAGCTCTCTCTCTTGTAAGACCACCCGGCCCTAATGCAGAAACTCTTCTTTTGTGCGTTACTTCAGAAAGAGGATTATTTTGATCCATAAATTGAGAAAGTTGACTAGAACCAAAGAATTCTTTGACAGCAGCAGAGACTGGCTTAGCATTTATAAGATCTTGAGGTCCAAGATCGTCAGCTTCAGCAGTAGCAAGTCTTTCTCTTACTGCTCTTTCTACCCTAACGAGGCCTATTCTGTATTGATTAGATACCATCTCACCAACTGACCTTATTCTTCTATTTCCTAAGTGGTCTATATCGTCAACATTTCCTTGACCATTCCTAATTGAAACTAACGTTTTTAGTGTGCTCAATATGTCGCCGTCACTTAAAATACTGCTTCCTTCTAAATCTTCGATACCTAGTCTCTTATTGAATTTCATTCTTCCCACCGCGGATAAGTCATATCTTTCGGCATTGAAGAATAAATTATTGAAAAGAGTGGTTGCAGCTTCTTTTGTAGGAGGCTCACCTGGTCTCATCATTCTATATATTTCTACAAGAGCTTCTATTTCATTCGTTGTTGAATCGGCTCTTAGAGTGTCTGCAATATAAGGGCCAGATTCGATATCGTTAATATAGAGTGTTTCAATTTCATTAAGATTTAGTTCATCTAATACTGGCAGAGTCTCTTCATCAATTAGGGTATTGGCTTCAATAATTATTTCACCAGTTGATTTGTCTAGTATGTCTTTTGCAACAACTTGCCCAAAAAGTGCTTCTTTAGGGATATCTAATGTCTTGAGTTTTGCACTTTCAATTTTTCTGATATGTCTAGCGCTAATCCTATCGCCTTGCTTAACAATCAGTTCACCTTGAGCATTGATGTCTACAGGTGCAATTCTTCCCATTAACCTTCTTGGAATAACTTGCAATTGATAAATATCATTCTTTTTATTCTTATATATTTCGGTTTCATAAAACTTTTCAAGTATCTCTTGATTGGTAAGTTTTAATGCCTTTAATAAAATTGTTGCAAGAAGTTTTCTTCTTCTGTCTATACGAACATAAACCAAATCTTTAGCATCAAACTCGAAGTCAAGCCATGAGCCTCTGTAAGGTATAACACGTGCGCCATAAAGTACTTTTCCTGAAGAATGCCCTTTACCTTTATCATGATCAAAAAACAGACCTGGAGATCTATGAAGCTGGGATACAACCACTCTCTCAGTACCATTGATAATGAAAGTACCATGGTCTGTCATTAAAGGGACTGTTCCCATATAGACACTTTGAGATTTACCCTCTTTTAATTTTCCAGAATCTTTATCTATAAAGAAAAGATCACAATTTATATGAAGGGAAATCTCATAAGTTATGCCCTTAAGTTTACATTCTCTTTCATCAAAAATAGGTTCACCTAGAGTAAACCCTGAGTATTCCATCCTTGCAAAACCATTGTGACTTTCGATAGGGAAGATTGAATTCAAGACCTGTTCTAGCCCTGCATTTAATCTTTTATCAGAGTCTACATATCTTTGCAGAAAAGCATCATACGACTGAACTTGAGTTGCAAGTAAATTTGGAAGCTCCATTACGCTGGAGATTTTTTCGAAACTCCTTCTAACTCTTTTTTTCTCAGTATATGAAAAACTCATAAAGACCTCTTTTATTGATTAAAATTTATTTTTGTAACTTAATTTTTTTATTTAAGCTCTACTTTAGCGCCTGCATCTTCTAGTGCTTTAACGTGCTCTTCAGCTTCTGCTTTGTTAACACCTTCTTTGATGACTGAAGGAGCTTCATCGACTAATCCTTTAGCGTCTTTCAAGCCTAGTCCTGTAATTGCTCTTACAGCTTTAATTACGTCGACTTTCTTATCACCTACTTCAGCTAGATGAATGTCTACAGGTGCATCATCAGCTTCTGCCTCGCCACCAGCATCTCCGGCTGCAGCAGGTGCAGCAGCAGCAACAGGAGCTGCAGCGGATACGCCAAATTTTTCTTCCATTGCTGATATAAGATCAACAATATCTATAACGCTCATTTCGCCTATCGCGTCTAATATTTCTTCTTTAGTTAGTGCCATTTTTTATTCTCCAAATGTTATTTATTTAATTGAAATTATGCCGATTCTTTTTGTTCCTTCACTGCTTGTAAGGTTCTGACAAGTTTAGAAGGTACTTGATTAAGAATAGTCACAAATTGATTCATAGGTGCGTTTAGTAAACCTGCCAGTTGGGCTAAAGCCTGATCTCTGGAAGGCATATTTGCGATTGCGGAAAGCTTTGAAAGTTCAAGTAATGAATCTCCAAGCGATATCCCTTTTACTGCAAATTTACTATTCACTTTAGTGAAGTCATTTACTAATTTCGCCGCACTTGTGGGATCCTCAAGAGAGAAAGCCAGCATAGTAGGTCCAACTAATAGATCTTCAAAACAAGAAAATTGAGTGTCGTTTAAAGCTTTTTTAGCAAGAGTATTTCTAATAATCTTCAGGTGAACCGATGATTCTCTGGCATCTTTTCTGAGTTTTGTTAACTCAGTAACAGATGCACCATGATAATCAGCAGCTACTGCTGAAGTTGCTTTATTAGCAATTTCTCTAAGCTCCTCGACGGCAACTTTCTTATCGTCAATGCGCATTGGCATTTTCCTATCCTCCAAATACCGATAATCGGTATTATCTTTTGGTTATGACTGTAAACAGTCATTTACCATCTGCGTAGGCCAAAATAATTAAGCAAAGAACCTACTCTTTGCACCTACGGTCTTCGATGGGCGAATAATCGCACCATACTGAAGAAACCTTTATATCTTCTTTTGACAATTAAAATGTCAAAGAAGATAAATCTATCTCTACTCCCGCTCCCATCGTTGAAGACAAAGTTGCCTTCTTGATAAAAACACCTTTTGCTGAAGGGGGCTTATTCCTCTTCAGGTCTTCTAATAGAGTCTCTAAATTCTGTTGTATTTGTTCTGCCGTGTAACTGATATCACCAATTCTTCCATGGATGATTGCACCTTTTTCAGTTCTGTATCTTATTTGTCCAGCTTTTGCGTTCTTAACTGCATTAGCTACATCTTTGGTCACTGTTCCAGTTTTAGGGTTAGGCATGGTTCCTTTGGGGCCTAAAACCTTTCCTAAAGGACTTACTATTTTCATAGTATCGGGAGTTGCAATTATGACGTCGTAATCAACTTCTCCTTTTTTAATCTCTTCTGCTAGATCATTCATTCCAACAGCATCTGCACCTGCCTCTTTAGCTTCTGTAGCTTGATCTCCTTCAACAAAAACAGCTACTTTACAAGGTTTGCCGGAACCTGCTGGTAATGTAGTCGCACCTCTTACATTTTGATCAGATTTTGTAGGGTCTACACCAAGATTTATGGCGACATCTATGGACTCATTAAATTTAACTTTAGGTGAGCCTTGTATAAATGCCATTGCATCGCTTACGTTATACTTTCCTTCTTCAAGAGAGCTAATATATTGTTTTCTTTTAGTTTGATTCATTTCTAGCCTTCTACCTCTATACCAGCACTTCTTGCACTGCCAGACAATGTCCTTACAGCCGCATCCATATCCGCTGCAGTAAGATCAGGATCTTTTATTTTTGCTATTTCTTCTAACTGTGCTCTAGTAACTTTTCCTACTTTCACACTATTAGGTGTACCACTGCCGGATTTGACTCCTGCAGCTTTTTTAATTAAAACTGCAGCTGGAGTGGTTTTGATAATGAAATCAAAACTTTTGTCTTCATATACTGTAATAACTACCGGACAAGGCATGCCTTGTTCCATTTCTTTAGTTCTTGCATTAAATGCATTACAGAAATCCATAAGAGGTAATCCGTGTTGTCCTAATGCAGGCCCAACTGGTGGACTTGGAGATGCTTGTCCTGCAGGGACTTGAAGTTTTACATAGGTATCTATTACTTTTGCCATTATCCTTTCTCTATTTGATTAAATTGCAATTCAACTGGTGTCGATCTACCAAAGATTAGTACCGCAACTCTTACTTTGCTTTTCTCATAATTCACTTCTTCAACAACTCCGCTAAAGTCATTAAACGGACCATCTACTACTCTAACCATTTCACCAGGTTCAAATGAAATTTTTGGTTTAGTAATATCAGAACCTTGTTCTAATTGTTGCATGATGCCTTGAGCTTCAACATTTGAAAGCGGAGAAGGCTTATCTTTTGTTCCACCAATAAAGCCCATTACTCTCGGCGTATCTTTGACAAGATGCCAACTGTCATCGTTAAGCTCCATGTTGACAAGAACATACCCAGGGAAGAATTTTCTCTGTGTTTTTCTTTCTTGGCCACCTTTCATTTCTACAACTTCTTCTGAAGGGACCATGATTTCTCCAAAAAAATCATCCATACCCAATCTTTCTATTCTCTCTAGCAATGCTTCTCTGACTTTGACTTCATATCCTGAGTAAGCATGTATTACGTACCATTGTTTATCCATATTTACCCCAGTAACGCCGCCATTGCCCAGCCAAACAAAGAGTCAAGACCCCATAAAATTAGTGCAGCAACAGTTATGGCAACCAAAACTATCAACGTCGTTTGAGTTGTTTCAGTTCTAGTGGGCCATACCACTCTTCTAATTTCAGTTCTAGAATCTATGACAGTTTTTAGAGCTTCTTTACCTTCTTGAGTAGTAGTTAAGATGAAGAGTCCAATGCTGGATATTATAATCACTCCTATTACTCTATATAAAAGTGGTTCTTGAAAATAATAAGAATTACCGTAAACAGCAGCGCCCATAAAGGCGAGTCCTACTATCCAACGGATGTAATTTTGCATACTTAAAGTCTTATTTACCATTTTTTAGGCTAAGCTTTTTTTGGCGGAGTGGCAGGCCAGGAGGGAATCGAACCCCCAACCTACGGTTTTGGAGACCGTCGCTCTGCCAATTGAGCTACTGGCCTACTATTCAATAATTTTAGTTACTACTCCTGATCCAACTGTCCTTCCACCTTCTCTAATAGCAAAGTTCATACCATCTTCCATTGCTATAGGGGAGATAAGTTCTACAGTCATATCAATGTTATCTCCAGGCATAACCATTTCAACTCCTTCAGGAAGCTCAACTGCTCCAGTCACATCAGTTGTTCTTACGTAGAATTGAGGTCTATAACCTTTAAAGAATGGAGTATGACGTCCACCTTCTTCTTTTGATAAAACATATACAGTAGCTTCAAATTTAGTATGAGGATTGATAGCCCCTGGTTTTGTGAGTACTTGTCCTCTTTCAACAGCATCTCTCTCTGTTCCTCTTAAAAGGATTCCTACATTTTCTCCAGCTTTACCTTCATCTAGAAGTTTTCTGAACATCTCAACGCCAGTACATACAGTTTTAGTAGTTTCTCTTATGCCTACGATTTCAATTTCTTCGTTAACTTTGATTTCGCCTCTTTCAATCCTTCCAGTTACAACTGTTCCACGTCCTTGAATTGTGAAAATATCTTCAATTGGCATTAAGAAAGGTTTGTCAGTATCTCTAACTGGCTCAGGTACGAAGTCATCGAGGGCTTGAACTAATTCTTGTATTTTTGCTGAATATTCGGCGTCTCCTTCAAGAGCTTTAAGGGCCGAACCTACGATTACAGGTGTGTCATCACCTGGAAAATCATATTCAGTAAGAAGTTCTCTAACTTCCATTTCAACTAATTCAATAAGTTCTGCATCATCAACCATGTCCGCTTTGTTTAAGAAGACTACGATATGAGGAACGCCTACCTGTCTGGCTAGTAGAATGTGTTCTCTTGTTTGAGGCATTGGACCGTCTGCTGCGTTAACAACGAGGATAGCACCGTCCATTTGAGCAGCACCAGTGATCATATTTTTGATGTAGTCAGCGTGACCTGGGCAGTCTACGTGAGCATAATGCCTAGACTCTGAGTCGTACTCTACGTGAGAAGTAGAGATTGTAATTCCACGTTCTTTTTCTTCAGGCGCATTGTCAATACCATCAAAGGCTATTGCTTCTCCACCGAGAGCTTCGGCTTGAACTTTCGTAATAGCAGCCGTTAAGGTTGTTTTACCATGATCAACGTGTCCAATGGTACCTACGTTGACATGGGGTTTGGTTCTTTCAAATTTCTCTTTAGCCATTTTTTTTCCTAAATTTAAATTATTAACACCTGGAGCTCATAACCGGAGTTGAACCGGTGACCTCTTCCTTACCAAGGAAGTGCTCTACCTCCTGAGCTATATGAGCAAAAAATCTATATTTTTGCTGCTTTATTTGGGGTGTAGAAAGTTTTTCCTGTCTTACCAAGAGAAAAATAATCGATAAATAAATAGCGAATTAAACCCACAACCCAAAGCTCGGAGCGCTTTTATAGTATTTTTGGTGCTTTAATGCAAGCGTTTTTGCATATTTTGAGGAGTTTTTTTAGTGGTGGAGGGGGAAGGATTCGAACCTTCGAAGCACGAGGCGGCAGATTTACAGTCTGCTGGGTTTGACCGCTCCCCAACCCCTCCTAAATATAATGCCTAAAAAACAGCGCGCAATTCTGTAACTGCAAGCTTATTATGTCAACTTAAATTATAAAATTCGACAAATTTAACGATATGAAACAGACTCTTTCTCCTTTAGATTCATCTCAAATTTTAAATAATCTTAAAAAAGGTTTAATAGATTACTCTCCTGAAATTTTGATAACCAAAACAACAGCATCTACAAATGAAGATGCTAAATCTTATCTAGAACACCAATCTTCATCTCTATCAATTCATTTATCCGAACAACAAGTAGCAGGAAAAGGAAGAAATGGTAAAAAATGGGTTAGCCCTGAGGGAAAAAATATTTACCTATCAATAGGATGGATATCTCCCCTTAAATATTCTGAACTAGATGGACTAAGCTTATCTGTAGGCACGGTTCTCGCATCTAATTTGAATAAATATGCTGAAAATCTCATTAAAATCAAATGGCCTAATGATTTATTAATTAAAAATAAGAAGATATCTGGAATTCTAATAGAGACAGTTGATCTTGGAGGTAAGGTAGGAGTGGTTATAGGAATAGGTATTAACGTTCATATGACTAAAGAGGAAGGAAGAGATATCGATCAGTCCTGGATTTCTCTTGATCAAGTAACAGACTCTATAAACAACAGAAATGAAGTTGTAGCGAATTTATTAAATGAATTATTCAATCTCACTATCTCTTTTTCTCAAGAAGGCTTTAGGCCCTTTAAGGATGATTTCGAGAACTTAGATCTCCTAAAGGGAAAGATGTGCAATATAAGCATGGACGGTCATAACAAAGTCGTTGAAGTTATGGGTGTGAATGATAGAGGCGAATTGTTAGTTAAAGATAATTCAGAAAATCTTACTCTTCGATATGGCGAAGTTTCGATAAGAGAACTATAATGCTCACCGCGCTGGCGTAGCTCAGTTGGTAGAGCAGCTGATTTGTAATCAGCAGGTCGTAGGTTCAAATCCTATCGCCAGCTCCAGATTAAACCCTTACAAAAAATTCAAATTGAGCTTCTTGTAAGGGTTATTTTTTAGAAAGAAATAGTTAATCCAACTCCACTGGCATCGCCACTTTTGCTGGCTTGTAACTTAAAGAGTGTTCCGTTTTTGAACTCACCTCCGTAACCCAATCCAAAAGCAGTTTCATTTTCGTCATTATAAGAACCTCGCCCTACTCCGATTGAGAAACCATCTTGAGCTAGGTTGAACTGACTCATAGCAACAGCAGATGCAATCCCTGAACTGTAATCAGACTTCATATAGTTCAGTTGATAATTGGTTGATGCTTTGTAAGCATTTAAATCAGAACCTATCGCTGCAATAGCAGTTGTATTGCCGGCAATAGAATCAGTATAAGTAGCTATCTCAGCAGTATTGGCAGCAATATTTGTAACGTTGGTAGCTATAGAAGTCTTATTAGTAGCTATGCTCGTTTTGTTGGTTGCTATATCTGTTGCATTCGTAGCTATGCTCGTTTTGTTGGTAGCTATATCTGTTGTATTAGTAGCTATGTTAGTTTTGTTAGTAGCTATATCTGTTGTATTAGTAGATATATTTGCAGCATTTGTATTAAGAGAACCCGAAACACTCACGCCATCAATTAATAAGTCCGTGCCCTTTTTAATATTGATGTTAATCATTTCATCGTTAGCATCGGTAGCATAGAGTTGCTGCACACCATTCTCTTCAACAGTTACTAAAGAGTTTTCTCCGATATGAACACTTCCATCAGATTCTTTGCTAATAAGGGTGTCTCCATCAGAACCAACAATATCATTAGAACCAATGACGGTAGTAGCAGAACCATCTTCCGAATCTGTTCCATTCCCTATTATCGTAGTTCCAGAAGATGCAACTAGTTCTTCGGTTCCAATAACTGAACTTGTGTCTCCTGAATTATCAGTTTCATTTTTTATTAAAGAGTCAATTTTTAAAACATCACTAAATACTTTTTGAAATCCTTCGTTATAGCCATCCTTTACTCCGGTAGTAACTGTATTTGTTGAAGGGTCGTAAACCACCCAGCCTTTTTCCTCCTCTGAAATACCCGACCCAGAATCTTTCAAATAAAGTTTTCCATCTTTATCGCTGGCATATGATGTAGCTGGTGTCCAAAAACCTGAAGGAAAGCTGAAGTCGATGAGTTTCTCGTAAGTTCCGTCTGATTTAATTAACCAAATTTCATTTTTACTTATCTCGTTGTTGTATTTTATAGCATAAGTATTTGCCTCTTCTCCAAGAATACTTAGGGAATTTATCACCAAGAGGGTTATTAATATTTTTTTCATTATTTCTCCTATTAATTACGTTCAACTTATTGGAAATTAGACAATCTGTCTATGAGGTGTTTTTAAAAGAACCTTCCTTCATTATCAAAAAACTATATTCCTATAGACTAAACTTCCCCACTACCTCACAGTCTTCAAAGTCTTCCTTAGATTGAATAAGATTCTTGGTGAAAATAAAGTTAAGAAGTGTGCAAAGAATATAGTATTTAAATGTCTAAACTACCTAATGCAAGAGACTTAGTACTAAACAAAAGACTAAATTTTCTAATGGAGTCTATGGTTGTCAGGCTGAGAAAGAACACCACCTAAGATATACTTTGAGATTCATAAAGGGGATATGGATTGATGATAAGAGGAACGGATATTAATCATAAATTTAAAAGTGATGGACAGAATTGAATCTCTAGATGTTTTGAGAGGTTTTGCTTTACTAGGAATCCTGCTTGTGAATATTGTAGCCTTTGGTCTTGTTTCATCAGCATTTTTGGACCCGGGTATTTATCTAACTCCTATTGGAGGAATTGATTACATTGTTTGGGCTTTCGTAGAACTTTCAAGCGAAGGTGCCATGCGTACATTATTTTCAATCCTTTTTGGAGCTGGTGTTGTTCTATTTGTAACGGGTTCGACTGCTAAAAGTGGATGGTTGCACTACAGAAGAAATTTTTGGTTATTAGTATTTGGTTTGATTAATATATATATTTTCCTTTGGCCAGGAGATATTCTCGTAACATATGCTTTATCTGGCTTCGTACTTTGGTTCGTTAGAAATTGGAAAGCTAGAAGCTTATTAATCTTAGCGACGTTTCTTATTTTAATTGGTAGTCTCCAAAATTTTGCTCTGAAGAGTTCTCTTGAAATTGCTAGAGATGCTGCTGAAGAAATGAAAATATCTATTAGCAAAGGCGAAGACTTAAGTGAAGAGACTGCTGAATGGGCACAAGGCTGGATAGAGTATCAAGAAGACAATCAATCTGAGATAGATAACATCCCTAATGAAGTAAAAAAAAGGACAAGCAGTTATGCCTCGGCTTATGAATACAATCTAAAGATGGCTAATGATACGATTTATTTTGTTATACCGTTTTTTTTATTTCTGGATGCCTTAATGATGATGATAGTTGGCATGGCATTATTCAAGCTTGGTATTTTGGATGGAGGAAGAGGAATTAGGTTCTATACAAAAATGATGTGTATAGGTTTTCTAGTTGGCCTTTCTATAAATGCCTATGAGGTTTTACTCATTACTAATTCAAATATGGATATTCTTGAAACTAATCCTTACTTTAGATTTACTTATCACTTTGGAAGATTGTTCATGGGCTTAGGTTATCTAGGCTTAATTATCTTATTAATAAAAATAGAAAAATTAGAGTCTTTAAGGTTTAGGTTGGCTTGTGTAGGAAGAATGGCATTAACTAATTATTTAATGCATTCTGTCATAGCTCTTTTCATATTCTCTGGAGCTGGATTGGGTTTATTAGGAAAATTTTCTTGGAGTCAGCTATATCTTTTCGTCCTACTAATTTGGGTACTTCAGTTGTATCTAAGTCCATTGTGGTTAAAGTATTTCTACTTTGGTCCTATCGAATGGTTATGGCGTTTATTGACCTATTTAAAAATACCCAAAATGATGAAGTAGAAGAGGAATTACGAGGAGAAATTATGAAGAAACTATTAGCGAAATATGGAAGACACTTTTGGATTGTTTCTCTGTCTGTTACTTTTTATGCTTCCTATGATTTTGCTTATAACGAAGGAGATTTTTTCAGTATATTGATGTTAGCCGTATTAACTTACGTATTCTTTATTGAAAGGAATGGGAAATTAGAAGAATAATGGAACTGATTAAAAAATTAATATGAAAGCCCCATTGATATTTTTATTGTGCGTAGTGATATTTGTAATCTCTATGGTGTGGTTTTCTGTTTAACTGATATGAAAAACCTAACCATTACCTTACTAGCCTTGCTAGTTTCTGGAGGCCTATCCTCAGAATATCTAGAAAATCTAAAAATAAAGAGAGTTGTAGATGGAGATACTGTTCATGTCTTCAGTAAAGGAGAAGTGTTAAAAGTAAGATTAGTAGAAATAGATACTCCCGAAATGGATCAACCTCATGGGCAAGAAGCAAAAGAATACTTAGAAAATCTCTTAAAGGATGGATATATAAACTTAGATATATCAGGCACTGATATTTATAAAAGAAAACTAGGTAGAATTTATTGGAAAGAAAAAGATATCAATAGACTCATGGTCAAATCGGGGCATGCATGGGTTTATGATCAGTACGTGACTGATCAAACCTTTTATGAAGATCAAAATTATGCAAGAAGCAGGAAGCTAGGTCTTTGGAAAAGCAATGATCCTATTCAGCCTTGGCAATGGAGAAGAAGAGACAAATAAAAAGGGAGATCTCTCTCCCTTTTTAAACCTAGTTTGAGACTTTTAGTAGTCTAAAGTTTCAACATCTATATTTATCTTATTTTTCAGAGTGTCTATGTTAATAGAAACAAAGTTATGATCGCCATTATTTAGATTATCGAGACTATAAACAACATAGTTAGTGCCTCTCTTTCTCCAAATACCTGTCAAATTTGCTGTTACACCTTCCATATTCATTCCCTGACCATCAAACAAACCTTGGTCGCTTTGATATCCATCTGTATGTAAGTTATATGAGACATACACTCTGCCATATTTTCCTACTTTCCCAGTAGCATCTATTGAAATCATACTACTTGAAACAGCTGTGCTCGTTATATCAAATTCGCCTTTGTTCACATTTTCAAGTTGAACAGAAAAAATTTGAGACGATAAAACCGCTCCAGCAATTACTAAAATTAATCTTTTCATTTAATCTCCAATTATATTAATAATTTGATCATATCATTTTTTTCGGAAGGTAGTTGTGTCCATGATATATTTGATCTATGTCCAAACTACCCGACCCAAGAGACTTAGTCCTCAATAGAGAGACGAAGGTTTCTAATGGAGTCTATGGCCGTAAAGCTGATAAAAGGACACCATCAAAACAATACTTTAAGATTCACGAGGAGGACTTTGAATAATGAATAAAGGAAAAATATTTACAATTATTTTATGGGCAGCACTAGGTATCAACTATCTAATAAGTTTATCTATTTGGTTAAATTATTTTGCTATTCTTTTACTGGCGATTCATGTCATTGAGTACTTTATATTCTTTAAGAGAATTCAGAACTCTGATGATAACTTGATCAGTGGATTATTCCAGACACTTGTTTTTGGTGTTTTATACATAGAAACATTAAAGAAATAAGTAAGAGGGATAAGAAATGCAAAATATTTTAAGATCATCAAACTGTGTTAATTGAAGTAAATAATAGTCGTTTGTATGTCGACATTGTCGGCTCAGGACTTGTGGCCAAAGGTCCTGAAATGGTTGAGCGCCCTACGGTATTTATTTTACATGGCGGACCTGGAATGGATCATACAACTATGAAGCCCGACTTCAATCCTCTCGCAGAAATTGCTCAACTGGTTTACTACGACCATCGCGGCCAAGGCAGAAGCGATACTGATAAACCAGAAAATTGGAATCTTGATCAATGGGCAGATGATCTAAGAGCTCTCATCGAACTACTAGGAGTTGATAATCCCATTGTCTTAGGACTATCCTTTGGTGGCTTCGTTGCTCAAAACTATGCTATCCGTCATGCCGATAAACTCCATAAATTAATACTCGCGAGTACTGTTGCCAGAATGTTGCCTGAGAGAGTATTTGATGCTTTTCAAGAATTTGGAGGGAATGAAGCAAGAGAGACTGCAGAAGAATTCTGGAGCGGCCCAAATGAAGAGAATACTGCAAAATATATGCGTGATTGCTTACCTTTATATACTCGTACTGAAAGAGACCCCGAAGAAGCTCAAAGAGCTATATGGACGCCAGAAGTTATAGAACATTTTTCTAAACCTGGAGGTGAAAATTGGACATTTGATTTTCGTAAAGGATTAGAAGCCATAACCTGTCCAACCCTCATTACTGCAGGTGATATAGATCCTATTACACCGTTATCAGGAGTCATGGAAATGGCAGATCATGTTCCTCTTAAAATAAGAGAGTTAGAAGTTTTTTCTAATTGTGGACACGGAGTACATAGGGACGATCAGAAAGCTTTTGAAGTAATGAAGAATTTTATATCTAAGGAGTCATGATCGTTATGAATAGATTTATCGCAATAGTCTTTTGGTTATTAATTTCATTTGAGGCTTTCGCAGATTACAGCGTTGATCAAGAAACAACCTCAGTTAATTTAAATGGAGTTTCCATTGCCTATACTGTTGCTGGGAATGAAGAAGACCCAGCTGTATTAATGATCATGGGACTCATGGCATCACACAAAGTTTGGGGAGAAGAAATAGTTAATAGCTTGGTTGGCTCTGGGTATAGAGTTATTCTTTTTGATAATCGAGATACAGGTAATTCAGAAAAACTAGATAGGTTAGGTAAGCCAAATCTTTATTGGAAATTCTTTGTAAGCAGTATTGGTTTTAATTTTAGCGCACCATACACTCTTTTAGATATGGCAGATGATGGAGTTGCCTTACTCGATCACTTACAAATTGATAGGGCGCATGTTGTCGGAGCATCAATGGGGGGAATGATTGCCCAAATGATAGCTTCAAATTATCCTGAAAAAACCAAGAGCCTAGTCTCAATTATGTCTTCTACTGGCGCACCTCATCTGTCACAAATGTCTGATAGTGATGAAGAAAACTTTAGTAATGTTGAAGATATAGACGTTGCTGGAGCAGAAGCTTACGGTTTCTTCCCAGAGGCCATGCCACGTCAGTTAACTGCCATATTCAAGGCTGGTGATAGATCAAATATTATAAGAAAGATTAAAGTTCCTTCATTAGTTCAGCATGGAGAAAACGATACTCTATTGCCGGTTGATCATGGGAAGCATACTGCTGAATTAATAAAGGACTCTGAATTCAAAGTCTATAGAGATATGGGACATAATTTACCTCCTGATGTTTTGCCTGTAGTAGTTGAAGATATGGTCAGATTCTTTAAAGAAAACGAATGAATTTTTTTAAAAAAGATAACAAACTATTTCCGGCGATCCAGCCTTTCGATTCAGGTTTTATTAAAAAAGGTATCCATGAGATTTATTATGAACAATGCGGAAATCCAAAAGGTAAACCTGCGGTCTTTTTGCATGGCGGTCCAGGAGGTGGAGCTGGAAGTTTTTCAAGAAGATTTTTTGATCCGAAGAAATATAGAATTATTCTTTTTGATCAGAGGGGTTGTGGGAAAAGCAAACCGCATACATGCTTAGAAGACAATACTACTTGGCATTTGGTAGAAGACATTGAATCAATAAGAGAAAAATTAGAAATTGAAGATTGGCTTGTTTTCGGAGGCTCTTGGGGAAGCACGCTTGCTTTAGCTTATGCACAGACTCATCCAAATCGAGTTACAGAGCTGGTTCTGAGGGGAATCTTTATGCTTAGAGAAAAAGAGCTTCAATGGTTTTACCAATATGGTGCTAGCGAAATATACCCTGAAGCTTGGCAAGGGTTTATCAATGAAATACCTGCAAATAAACGATCAGATCTGATAGATGCCTATAGGCTTATATTTTCAGGTGATGATGAAGAAGAAAAGCTTTCTGCAGCTAAAGCCTGGTCGAAGTGGGAAGCTTCTACAAGTTTCATTAATCACAATCCCGAAGCAGTAAAAGATTCTGTAAATGCAGAATTTGCTTTAGCCTTTGCGCTTATTGAAAATCATTACTTTGTTAATAAAGGGTTCTTAGAATATGAAAATCAGCTTCTCGATAACTTAGATAAAATTAGACATATTCCAACTGTTATTGTCCAAGGAAGATATGATGTAGTTTGTCCTCCCACTACGGCCTATGAGCTACATTCTAGATGGCCAGAAACAGAATTAAAAATTGCACCTTTTTCAGGTCATTCTGCTTTTGAAAAAGAAATTACCCATCTATTGATAGAAGCAACAAATAAATTTTCTAATAACTAATCTCAAATTAATATTAATTAAAACCATCAATCCTTAATGAAAGACCTTATAAAACATATATTCTTCTTATTTTTCTTAACTTATTCATCAATTTTTTTCTCAGAGGGTGAACATAAAATATTTAATTTAGGAGATTTTTTTCTTGAAAGTGGTGTTGTACTTCCTGAAGCTAAACTTTCTTATGTTACACATGGAAAATTAAACAAAGAAAAGAATAATCTTATCGTTGTACCTTCAGCTTATCTTGGAGACCATCATGGATTTGACTTCTTAATCGACAAAGGAAAAGCTTTAGACCCAAATAAATATTTTATTGTAGCCACAGATATGTTCCAAAATGGCTTATCGAGTTCTCCAAGCAATACCGAACCTCCTTTCAATGGTCCAAATTTTCCTTTAATTTCTACTCGAGATAATGTTAATGCTGGCTATAGATTGGTTACTGAGGTCTTCAAAGTTAAAGAGATATATGGAGTTGTTGGCTTTTCCATGGGAGCACAACAAGCTTTCCAATGGGGCGTTAGTTATCCTGATTTTGTAAAAAAAATAGTAGGTATAGCTGGTTCAGCTGTTGAATACCCTCATGGTATTGTCAGACTAGAAGGTTTTATATCTGCAATCAAAGCAGACAGTTCATTTAATGAAGGAAATTATAAATATCCTCCAGAAACTGGGTTGAGAGCTGGAGGAGCACATTGGGCCAGTTGGGGATGGTCGCAAGAATGGTTTAGATTGAAACTTTATAGAGAGATGGGACTAAATAATCCACTCGAGGTGGTTAGTTGGTTTGAAGATTTTGTTTTGACATGGGACGCAAATAACCTCATCGCCCTTGCGAGAACTTGGCAGACTAATAATATAGGAAACACAACGGGATTTAATGGCGACTATGTCAAAGCTCTTGCCTCTATAAAAGCCGAAGTACTCTATATGCCCAGTGAAACTGATATGTACTTCCACATAGATGCCTTGACTAAAGAGGCTCAATTAATCTCGGGAGTAAAATTAAGAGTAATTCCTTCTTTATGGGGTCATATTGCTGGGGCAGGATTCTCGTCGGAAGACGTTGAATTCATGAATAAAGAAATCATAGAGTTTTTTAGATAACTTCTACTTAGGTACTTAAATTTTCAATTCACTATATTTGGTTTAAACTGGATTAATGGGGAAAATTAAGCACGTATCAACTGACACATCTATTGAAGATATGCTGGCTATTTTAGAAGAAGATGCCGGCTTGATTATTGATGACTTTCTTTCATTGGAAAGCATTGATGCAATAAAAGACGATTTAAAGCCTTATTTAAACGTAACAAGAAATGGACAAGATGAATTTACTGGGTTTGAAACGAAGAGAGTAGGAGCCCTTATGGCTAGGTCAAAAACCTGTCAGGACTTAGCATTAAATCCATTAATTAATAAGATGGCAGATAGTTTCTTAGGTCCTCATTGTGAAGATTATCAATTACATTTCACTTCAGCTATACAAATTGGTCCAGGTGAATCTAGCCAAATTCTTCATAGAGATAGAGGTGTGTGGGGTGGATTTATTCCAAGAAGAATAGAAACACAATTAAGTACTGTTTGGGCAATTAACGACTTCACTCAAGAAAATGGAGCCACTCAGGTTGTGCCTGGCTCTCATAAATGGGATAAAAACAGACAACCACTTCAAGATGAAATAGCTTATGCTGAAATGAAGGCAGGATCAGTCTTTATATACACAGGATCTGTTCTACACGGTGGCGGAACAAATAATACAAATAGCTCCAGATTGGGTGTCTTCCTCCACTATGCACCTGGTTGGTTAAGGCAAGAAGAAAATCAGTACTTATCATGTCCGCCAGAGGTGGCTAAAGATTTTAGTCCTGAACTTCGCTCTCTTATCGGCTATTCAAAAGGAGGTTATGTTTTGGGCTTCTTCTCTGACCCAGAAGATAAAGAAGGTAAATTAGAATCGGTCTCTCCAGAAAAAATTTTTGGTGAATCGCGAGACAAGTATGAAAAACTTGCAACCCCTGAGGATTTAGTCAAAGAATCTACAAGAAAATAAACTAAAGGATTAGTGGATAACAGAACCCAAGAGTTCCTTACACAACCTCCAGTGCCCCTGCTGATAAGGATGTCTGCTCCAAATACTATTGCATTTTTTATTCAGGCTATAGTCGTGCTTACAGAAGTTTGGTTTATCAGTAAATTAGGAACAAAGTCTCTTGCTGCTGTAGCTCTAGCATTTCCATTATTAATGCTCACTCAGACCATGTCTGGTGGTGCGCTCGGTGGCGCAATAAGTTCAGCCATAGCAAGAAGTATGGGTGCAAATGATATCGATAAAGCTGAAAAGCTAATCTGGCATTCTATCGTGATCTCATTATGTGGTGCGGTGACTTTTCTCATTTTATTTCTTCTATTTGGATACGATCTTTTATATCTTTTAGGCGGAAGAGATGAGATTCTTCAAGAATCCTATGCCTATTGTTCAATTCTCTTCTTTGGAGGTCTGCTTCTATGGCTTTCTGGGAGCTTAAGTGCGGTACTAAGAGGTATGGGAAATATGCGTTTTCCAGCTACTTTAATGATCGTCTCGTCTTTACTTCAAGTGGTACTCTCAGGAGGGTTTATCTTAGGATGGTATGGCTTTCCTAAGTTTGGTGTATCTGGCGCTGCTATAGCGACTTTAATAAGTAGTTCATTAATGGTTTCGATAATCTTCTTGAAACTTTTTAGTAAGTCTGTGCCAGCTCGACTAAAAAGAAATCAATTTATTCTAAGCAAGAAGCTTTTCTCTAATATATTTGAAGTTGCAGTACCTGCATCAGCTTCTCCTCTTCTTACAGTAGGAACAATATTAGTGCTTACCGGATTAGTTGGAACATTTGGCACCGAAGCACTTGCCGGCTTTGGAATTGGATCAAGGGTTGAATTTTTAATGATTCCATTAATTTTTGGTATAGGAACTGCCATGACATCAATTGTTGGAGCAAATATAGGAGCTAACAATATCGAAAGAGCTGAAACTGTTGGAATCTATGGAGGCTCTTTAGCGGGAATAGTTTCAGTCTTTATAGGACTCACTTTGGCACTATTTCCTGATCTATGGATTCAGTATTTTACTGATGATCCAAAAGCTTCTGCAGTAACAACGATGTATATTCAGCTTGTTGGCCCATTTTATGTTTTTCAAGGCATAGGGCTTTCACTCTACTTTGCATCGCAAGGTGCTAACGCCATGAAATGGCCAACGATTGCCACAATAGCAAGATTTTTAATTGCTAGTATTGGAGGGAGTATTGCTATTTATTGGTTAGGGCTCGGAATAGAATCAATATTTCTTTCTTCTTCTATTGCCATGATGGTCTTCGGACTCACCATCTTTATTTCAATAAAAAGAGGAGCTTGGAGAAAAACCTCTTAGACTGTCTAAATATTCTTTATTTTTCCGGACTTCAACATTGCTCTATCTTTGGGTTGATAGGTAACTATGTATGCCCTTCTCTCTTGATCAGAGTGATTTGCGGTTGATCCGTGAACTATGTGCTGATTAAAAAATATGAGCGATCCTTCACTTGCTTCAAGGTCAACAGCATCCTTGATATCAAAACAATCCTTATCTGTATAAAACCCTCCTAATTGAGAATTATCAAATGTTCCAGGTAAACAACCCTCTTTATGACTTCCTTTGATAACACTGAAGCATCCATTAGATTGATTGGCATTATCAAGACAAATATAAACATTAGGAAGAGACTCTACATCCTCACTATCATGAACCCAGTATGGAGAATCTTGATGCCAACCAAATCCTGATCCAACTTTAGGTCTTTTAAGATTTAACTTATCAGTCCAAAGACTTATTTCGTTTGTGGAGAGAATGGATTTAATTGGATCAGTTATTCTTCTATCTGAAGTTATTTCATCTAAGCCATCGTTTAGGGAGTGTGCTGGCTCTATTACCTTCAAAAACTGGTTATGAGGCTCAGGTTCATACTGAAGAGTCAGACAATCGATATCGACAAATCTCTTTTTATCTAAGAAATATTCCTTTCCTGTGTCTGATATTGAATGTGCTTTCTTGACAGTACTCTCAAATATTTTTCTAAAAGAAATAATTTCTTTTTGAGAGAACTGACTTTCTCTACAAACAAACCCATCATCAAGATATTTTTGTTGTTCTTTTTCAGAAAAGAAATAACTCACTTAACTTCAGATAAGCGCAATACCCATCATTGCCAAACAAACTATTGATACAAACCAAATTATTGTTCTTAAATATAAAACACCAAACATGTAGGAGAAGTAATAAATTACTCTAGAGCCTATCCAGAACATTGCTAGATTATAGTTTTCCACTTCGAGCATCATCGAGAGTATAGCTAAGGCTAAAAAGGCAGGGAGGGTTTCCAGAATATTCGATCCAGCTCTTCTGGTTCGACCAACAATAGGTGCTTCTTCAACAGAACCTTCTCTATTTGAAATAAGAAACTCCAAGTTTTTACTGTTAAGAAATGCTGGAGTCATAAGTTGAATCAAGGTTAATACTAAAGCCAGAAGAATTAATGTAATCATAATAAATTTCCTTTGTTAATCGTCATCAGAGTAAACTACATTTATCCCGATTTAAACCATAATTTAAAAGCATCATGAGGTTTCTAAGTAGAATTTTCTCTATCAAAGCGGTCCCTTCTCTAAGCTGGAGTTCAGACTTTCCACTGAATCCTAAACCTAGGCTTACAACTATGATCATGTTGGTAATTGGACTTTTTTTGTTCGGTTTAGGGGAAGCAATAATTATAGGTAGCGGCTCGGGGGTAAGCCCTTGGACAGTATTAGCTCAAGGCATCTCAAAGCGTTCCGACTTCTCTATTGGTATGGCTACTTTTTTTATTAGCATTGCCATTCTTATTTTTTGGATACCCTTAAAACAGGTGCCTGGTATCGGAACAATACTAAATGCAATAATTATCGCTTCAGCTATAGATTTAACACTTCCATATTTGCCCCAACCAGATGACATTACCTTTAAAATAATTCAAGCCTGTTTTGGTATTCTAGTAGTAGGCCTTGGCAGCGGAATATATCTATGTAGTAATTTAGGTCCAGGACCAAGAGATGGCCTCATGATAGGCCTGCAAAAACAAACAAACGCTTCACTACCAGCAATTAGGACGATTATTGAACTCTTGGCAGTTATTTCAGGATGGCTTCTTGGCGGAGTTGTTGGGATAGGGACAATTCTATTTGTTTTTGGTATAGGGCCTTGTGTCGGTATAGGACTTACTTTAGTAGAAAAGGTTTCAAAGAATTCTTGATCTAAATGACTTGAAAAGTAAGTTATTGTCTCTTCTAATAGACTATCAATAAATTTAAATAAATATGAAAAGAACTGTAACCATACCAGCCACAATTATCTCTATCCTTTTAGGAGTAATCATCGCTTATGCAGGAAGCCAAGGATCTGAAATTTATAATGGAATAGCATTATTTGCCCTATGTGCATCTGTCAGTTATGTGCTGCATTGGATAATCTTCATACCTTCGTATATCTTCCAAACTGAGCATTATTTTGATCTTACCGGTTCAATTTCTTATCTTGCGGCAATAGGTCTCGGGTTTTATCTCAATCCATCCATGGACCCTAGAGATCTATTGATCGGTTCATTGATAGTTATCTGGGCTCTTAGACTGGGGTCATTTCTCTTTTTGAGGGTTAAGCAAGATGGAAAAGATAATAGGTTTACTGTCATGAAAACACAATTTCATTGGTACATCATGACATGGACAATAGGCGGTCTTTGGGTGTTCTTAACCATGGCTGCTGGCTTGGCTGCGATTACTTCTAATGTAAATATTCCTCTAGGTGGAATGGCATATTTAGGACTGGCTTTATGGATCTTTGGTTTTTCTATTGAAGTCATAGCTGATAGACAAAAAAGAAATTTCAAAAAGCAGCAAGATAAAGACAAAGAATTTATTACTAGCGGCCTATGGGCCTGGTCCAGACATCCTAACTATTTTGGAGAAATAACACTCTGGTTGGGTTTAACTCTAATAGCACTGCCAGTCTTAAGTGGCTGGCAACTAGTCACATTAATATCGCCAATTTTTGTATATATATTGTTAACAAGAATTAGCGGGATACCTATGCTAGAAAATAGGGGCCAAAAGAAATGGGGGTCGGATCCTGAATATGTCGACTATATGAACAAAACTCCCTCTTTAATGTTAAAAAAACCAAGTAAATAGAAATCAAGGAATAAATATGAGTGAAGATCAACAAAGTGGTGGCTGCTTATGTGGAAAAGTTAAATATAGTTTTAATAAATCAGAAGCTTTATCAGCACATCACTGCCATTGTAAGGATTGTCAAAAAAGTACGGGAAGTGGAAAAGCCACTATTCTTTTAATTCCAGATAGCTCACTAAATGTTGAAGGAGAATTAAAATATTTTACTGTAACTGGCTCGGGAGGATCACACATATCAAGAGGTTTTTGTTCAGAGTGTGGCTCGCCATTAATTTCCTTTGTACAGGAAAACTCAGATATTAAATTTATAAAAGCTGGAAGCATAGATGATTCTTCATGGATTAATGCAGATTCGAACTTCTGGAGCTCTACAGCATGCCAGTGGTCTCCTGCTGATGAGACTATCCATAGCTTTACTCACAATCCTGACTTCGCTTAAGCATTGAAACCCTCGGATCTGTACTCCAGCTTAATAAAAGATGGACAGTTAAGCTTCGACGAAGAGCAGAGCATACTATTAAAAAAGTTTGATGAGTTGGGACACGCCCTAACAAAACGATCAAAGTCCTGGTTTGTAAGAAAAAAAATAAAAGGACTTTATATAAGAGGTGAGGTTGGCAGAGGGAAAACTCAAATGATGGATATTTTCTTTGAAACGCTTGATGTAGAAAAAAAAAGGAGAGTTCATTTTCATAGATTTATGAAAAATCTTCATGATGAACTTGATAATATTTCTGGACAAAAAGACCCTCTAAAAATTGCAGCTAGAAATATCTCTAGAGAAACGGAGGTGCTGTGTTTTGATGAATTCTATGTTGAAGATATTGGAGATGCCATGCTCCTTGGCAGGTTCATTAACGAGCTATTTGAGAATAAAGTCACCTTAATAACCACTTCAAATACTCATCCTAATCATCTCTACAAAGATGGTCTTCATCGGAGTAGATTTCTGTCAGCGATTGAGTCCATTAAAGAAAATTGCGAGGTTTTTGAGCTTAATTCTGCTCAAGATTATCGATTAAGAACACTTGAACAATTAGAAATATTTCTTATTAATAAAGAAGATGGGGGCGTGGAAGAACTGAACTCAAACTTCTCTGAATTGACAAATAATGAGTATCAAGAAGACAGGAATATTCAAATATTGGGGAGGAAGATAAAAACAATCAAGCTATCAAAAGGTTCTGTTTGGCTATCCTTTAAAGAACTTTGCGAGGGCCCAAGAAGCGCAAAAGACTATATTGAAATTTGCAGTGAATTTCATACCCTATTTGTGTCCCACATTCCTATTCTTGGAAGAGAAAGCGATGATTCTGCAAGAAGGTTCATTGCATTAATAGATG
This sequence comes from uncultured Gammaproteobacteria bacterium, assembly GCA_913031395.1. Classification (GTDB taxonomy): domain Bacteria; phylum Pseudomonadota; class Gammaproteobacteria; order Magnimaribacterales; family Magnimaribacteraceae; genus Magnimaribacter. The sequence goes on along the minus strand of CAJWDT010000001.1, from coordinate 54,548 downwards.
AATGCTATGAAAGAAATGTAAATCTTATACTATCTCTAGAATCAGATTTAGATAGTCTCTATGCTGGAGATAGACTTATTGAGCCCTTCAAAAGGACGATCAGCAGACTAGAAGAAATGAGGTCGAGAGAGTATCTCTCAAAACCTCATTTAATTTAATTAAACAGACTGTAATACCTTAATTTCAGGCGCGCCTGCCATAAAACCTCCCATTTGAGCACCAAGCTCTCTAAAATAGTCTGTTTTGCCATGTGCGTCTTGTGCTTCTTGATCCTTGTATCTCTCTAAGAAGACATAAGTTGTGTCATCCTCTTTATATAGATCGTAATATACAACACCATCTTCATTAGCATTAACTTTCTCAACTAGTTGACTAGCAACAGCCTCAAAATCTGCTCCAGATCCTTCCTTAATCTTTAAAGTTGCAACAATTCCTATCATTTTTTCTCCCTTATTTTTAATTTAGATGTAGACTTTAGATAGTTTCAAAAAAATAATCGAGAACTTTTTTAAGCATGGAGCATTTAGTTTTAATTGGAGCAGGTCAGTCTGCTATCCAATGTATTACTTCTTTAAAAAAAGAAGGCTATACCGGGTCGATAACCCTTGTTGGTGAAGAAGAACATCTCCCATATCAAAGACCTCCTCTATCCAAAGGATTTCTTGAAGATTCAATTGGCAACGATAGACTTTACTTCAAAAAACTAGATTATTTTGTTGAAAATAAAATTCAACTTAAGCTTGGTATTAAAGCGAGAGAGGTAGATATTGAGAACGGAGAGATCCTTCTGTCTGATAATTCTTCGCTACCTTTTGATAAATTGGTTTTTTCAACTGGAAGTAGAGTTAGAAAGCTCGACTTTCCTGGTAATACATTGAATTCTATTCACTATCTTAGGGGTCTTGATGATGCCTTATCAATTAAATCAGATATTGAAACTAGCGAAGAAATTGTTGTTGTAGGGGCAGGATATATAGGCCTGGAAGTAGCTGCGATTGCTGCAAAAAAGAATAAAAAAGTAACCGTCATAGAAATGGCTGATAGGGTCATGAACAGAACGGTTGATCCTCAGATTTCTGATTATTACTTAGAATTACATAAGGAAAATGGTGTTTCATTTAAATTTAATACAAGCCTTAAAGAGGTTATCGGAACAAAACATCCTGAAAAGGTTCTTTGCTCTGATGGCTCAGAAATTAAAGCAGATATGGTGATCATAGGGGCAGGCATATTGCCAAACACAGAATTAGCTGAAAGTGCTGGTGTGAGTTGCGATAATGGAATAATAGTAGATGAATTTGGTAAGACTAGTCATGAAAATATTTTTGCATGCGGCGATTGCACAAATCATCCGAATAAACTGCTCAATAAAAAAATTAGATTAGAGTCAGTCCATAATGCAATGGAGCAATCAAAAACTGTTGCTTCCGGACTATTGAATGAGCCCATAGAATATAATCAAATTCCTTGGTTCTGGTCTGATCAGTACGATCACAAATTACAGATAGTTGGACTCTCAGGAGAACATGATAAAGTTACTGTCAGAGGAAATATAAGCGAATCAAAGTTCATGCTCTTCTACACAAAAAGCGAAGAACTTATAGCAGTTGATGCAGTCAATAATTCAAAAGAGTTCTTAATAAGTAGAAAGCTAGTGACAAATAAAGTTAAAATAAAAGCTGAACAAATTTCAAACCCGGACACAAACCTAAACGATCTAATTGAATGAAGAAAACAATAAATACTGAATATGCCCTCGGCCAAGTTGTTAAGCACAAGTACCTTGATTTTAGGGGAGTCATCTACGATGTAGATCCTGAATTTAATAATACCGAGGAATGGTATCAATCTATTCCTGCAGCTATAAGACCAAAAAAAGATCAACCTTTCTATCATGTGTTTGCAGAGAATGATCAAGTATTTTATTCAGCCTATGTTTCTCAGCAGAACCTCTTAGTAGATGATAGCAACATACCTGTTGAACATCCGGATGTGCCAGTATTTTTTGGCGGTTTTGATGGAGCATCCTACGAGATATTAGAAAATAGTAAGAACTAGATCTACTTGCTTGCTTGGTCCTCAGCAACGCCCACACAACATAAAAATACATCCATTGCCGTATTGAGTTCTTCTAGACTACAAGCAGTTGGAGCTATTCTAATATAAGCATCTTCACCATCAACTCCGTAGGGATGTGTAGCACCTGCCGGAGTTAATTTAAGTCCAATTTCTCCTGCCAATGAAATAATTTTTTTAGCAAAACCTTCCTTGGCCTTATAAAGAAGAAAATAACCTCCTTTTGGAGTAGTCCAAGTCCCAAAATTTTGCTGTCTAAGCTTAGCATCTACAAGATCAAACTTAGGTTTTACAATATCTGCATGTTTTCTCATGTGTTCTGAAAGATTATTCTCTTCAAAAAATCTTACATGCTTGGCCTGATTTAATTTATCAGGACCAATCATCAACGCAGAATAAAAAGGAAGGAACAAATCCTGATTAGCTTGAGACATTGCAATAAATCCTATTCCAGCACCTGCAAAGGTTATTTTAGAAGTTGATCCAAACTGTACGACTAAATCTTCAAACCCTCTTGCTTCTGCGATACTAAAAATATCGGGTAGAGGTGTTTGATCCGATAAATCATGAACCGCATAGGCATTGTCCCAAAAAATTACACTTTTATATTTAGATTGTCCAAATATATCCAAAAGGCCTTTAGTTACTTCAAGGCTATAAACTTCACCAGTAGGATTAGAGTATTTTGGTACACACCATATGCCTCGAATAGAATCATCTGTTTCTACAAGTTGTTTTACTTCTTCGAGGTCTGGACCTTCTCCTGTCATTCCAACAGGAATCATATTGATACCAAAAGTCTCACAGAGCTTAAAATGCCTATCGTATCCGGGCACTGGGCACAGAATTGATACGCGTTCTTTATTATTCCAAGGGCTCTCACCATTGCCCTGCACAAAAAGAAAGGTAAGAAACTGCGACATTAAAGAAAGGCTGCTATTCCCTCCCGACCACACGTAGTCTTTTTTACATCCAAGAACTTCTGCTCCAAGCTCTCTACAAGATTCTAATCCTTTGATTTCTCCATAGTTTCTTAGATCGAGACCATTAAGGATAAGGTCATTCTCATCATATTTTACAAGACTATTGGATAGATCTAGCTGATCAGCTGAAGGCTTGCCTCTAGTTAAATCCAAAGAAAGGTCCATTTCTTTGAATGCTTCAAACTTAGATGTGTAGTCCATTTACTGTCACTAGATAATTAAAAAAACAAGATATTAACATTGCATGTAGTGATTAGGTTAATAAAAAAATTGGTTAATAATTGTACAATATAGATTGATGGCTACTAGCACTGCATCTTAGTAATCAATTAACAAACTTATCCACATTTCTAGTGGATAATTGCCTCTATCTAACAGACAAGTGAAATGAGAAATAGTACAATTCTCCCTTAATAATTGAACATTGACTAAAAAAACTTCTCTTTACCAAAATCACTTAGACCTTGATGCCAAAATGGTGGATTTCCATGGGTGGTCTATGCCAATAAATTACGGCTCTCAAATCAATGAACATAATAGCGTTAGAGAGAATTGTGGCATGTTCGATGTTTCTCACATGACAATTCTTGACTTCAAAGGAAAAGAAGTAAATCAGTTCATTCGAAAGCTCATAGCGAACGATATAAATAAACTCTCTGAAGACTACGAAGGTCTCTACTCTGCCATGCTTAATGATAATGGGTTTGTAATAGACGATCTCATAGCCTACAAGATGGATTTTGGTTATAGGCTAGTGGTTAACTGTGCAACAAGAGGTGAAGACCTTAAATGGATTTCTTCTAAGAAAGGAGATTATCGAGTTGACATGCAAGAGCGAGATGATTTGTCTATGATCGCCGTGCAAGGGCCTAAGTCGTCTGAAGTTTTATCAGAGTGCCCTGCTCCAATCGTTAAACTTTTAGAATCAAAAAAACGCCAACAAGGTGTATCTGGTAATGATATGTTTGCTGCTAAAACCGGCTATACAGGGGAATTAGGGTTTGAGGTGATACTGCCGCATGATCAGGCTATTAATCTTTGGCAAAATGCCCTTGATGCAGGTGCTATGCCTGTTGGCTTAGCTGCAAGAGATACACTGAGGTTAGAAGCCGGGATGAATCTTTACGGGTTTGAGATGGATGATTCTATCTCTCCTTTTGAATGTAACATGTCATGGACGGTTGATTTAAACGATAATGATCGAAATTTCTATGGTAAAGATGCTCTCCTGAAGTCTAGAACCACTAGAAAGGAATTTGAGTTAGTTGGTATTATGCTGGAAGAAAGAGCAATATTAAGACAAGGTCAAAAGCTTTATTTTGATGAAGACAAAACTCTTGAAGGTGTTGTTACAAGTGGTACCTATTCCCCCACCCTCAAAAAGCCAATCGGATTGGCAAGAATTCCAAAAAAAGATAGTAAAAAATGTTTCGCAGAAGTGAGAGATAAAAAGATTTTTGCTAAAATAGGAACACCACGATTTGTTAAGGAAGGTAAAGAAATATTTAAGGAAAGATTATGAGTGCATCTAATGAAATAAGGTTTCTTGCTAGTCACGAATGGGGAAGAATAGACGAAGAAGGTGTTTTGACAGTCGGGATAAGCGAACATGCTCAAGATTTACTAGGCGATATTGTTTTTGTTGAACTTCCTGATTTAGGAAAAGAATTAGATGCGGAAGAAGAATCTGCGATAGTAGAGTCTGTAAAAGCTGCTTCTGATGTTTATTCTCCTTTATCTGGAGAAGTAATCGAGGTAAACGAAAAATTATTCGATGAACCTGAGATTGTAAATAGCTCCCCTCTAGAAGAAGGATGGTTTTTTAAAATTAAATTAGATGATAGCCAAGCCTTCCAAAACTTAATGACTGAAGAGGAATATAACGCCTCTTGTGAAGAATAACTCTAGATAAAAATTGACTGATTCAAAAAGAAATAACCTTTTTTCTAAAAGACATATTGGAACCAATGCCGAAGATAATGCGTTTATGCTTAAATCTCTTGGCTTTGATTCCATGGATGACTTTATAAGCACAGTAATACCTGCAAATATTCTAGAAAAAAATAAGATTGATCTGGGTGCTGAAAAAACTGAAGAAGAGGCCTTACTCGAATTAAAAGAAATAGCCAAACAAAACAAGGTCTTTAAAAGCTTCATCGGACAAGGCCATTACGGTACCCACACACCAAAAGTAATTCTAAGAAACATTTTTGAAAATCCTGGATGGTATACGTCTTATACACCCTATCAGCCAGAAATATCCCAAGGAAGACTGGAAGCACTTATAAACTTTCAAACTATGGTGAGTGATCTTACTGGAATGGATATAGCTAATGCTTCTCTCTTAGATGAAGCTACAGCAGCTGCTGAAGCTATGACTCTTGCAAAAAGAACATCAAAATCCTCCTCTAATATTTTTTATGTAGATGAAAATAGTTTTCAAAATACAATAAATGTTCTAGAAACTAGAGCTAAGCCTTTAGGAATTAAGATAGAAGTGGGACCCATAGAAACTGCTTCAGATTCCGATTGTTATGGGGTTTTTATTCAATACCCAGGTTCGGATGGCATTATTCAAGATTATCAAAAAGTGGTTGAATCAATTCATGCAAAAAAAGGTATTGCTGTTTTTGCTACAGATTTATTAGCCCTAACTTTGATAAAACCTCCAGGTGAAATGGGTGCTGATATTGTCATAGGCTCTTCTCAAAGATTTGGAGTACCTTTGGGCTGCGGAGGTCCTCATGCTGCATTCATGTCTGTTAAAGAAGATTTAAAAAGATCACTACCTGGAAGAATAGTTGGTGCTTCAGTTGATAGTGCCGGCGACTTAGCTTATAGACTGGCATTACAGACAAGGGAACAACATATCAGGAGAGAGAAAGCTACAAGCAATATTTGCACAGCTCAAGCTTTACTCGCGATCATGGCTGGTTTCTATTCCTTGTATCATGGAAAGGAAGGTTTGGTAGAAATAGCAGAAAAGGTAAATGCACTAACGGTAAGTCTTAAAGGCAATCTAGAAGAGTTAGGTTTCGAGACTAAAAATGATGATTTTTTTGATACTCTACTTATCCATACAAAGTCTGAGACAAGTGCCATTCATTTAAGAGCAGTACAAAATGAAATAAATTTAAGACAAGTAGATTCAGATTCTATAGGGGTTTCTCTTGATGAAACTACTACTCTTGAAGATATAAGTAAATTATTAGAGATATTCTCCGGAAAAGAAATTAGTTTAAAAGAATCTAAGACATCATCTATTCCTAAAAACCTAGTGAGAATATCAGATTTTCTAGAGCATAATATCTTTAAACAATTCCATACAGAGACCGAAATGTTGAGATACATAAGGAAGTTAGGAGATAAAGATATTGCATTAGATAGAGCCATGATTCCTCTAGGTTCTTGCACAATGAAACTCAATGCCACGTCTGAAATGATACCTGTAAGTTGGTCTGAGTTCTCCAATATTCACCCTTTTGCCCCTAAAGATCAATTAGTTGGATATGCCAGGTTAGTTGAAGAGATGGAAGAGATGCTAGCTTTGCTTACAGGCTATTCTGCAATATCCCTTCAACCTAATGCAGGATCGCAAGGTGAATATGCCGGTTTACTGGCAATTGATGCTTTTCACAAAGAAAATAATGAAGCCCACAGAAATATATGCCTAATTCCTAAATCGGCACACGGTACTAATCCTGCTTCAGCTCAAATGGTTGGTTTGAAAGTAGTTCCGGTTAATTGCGATGAAGATGGAAATATAGATATAGAAGATCTTAAAGAAAAAGCTGAAACACACTCCGATAACCTATCTTCCTTGATGATTACCTACCCTTCTACACATGGAGTATTTGAAACTTCAGTGAATGAAGTTTGCGAAATTATTCATTCTCATGGAGGATTTGTTTATATTGATGGTGCTAATTTTAATGCGATGGTTGGTTTATGTTATCCAGGTGCGTTTGGTGGAGATGTTTCACACCTAAACTTGCATAAGACATTTTGTATTCCTCATGGAGGCGGAGGCCCAGGCATAGGACCAATAGGTGTCGTAGATAAACTAAAAGACTTTATCCCATCCCATCATGATCTAACGAGAACAGTAGGTCCAGTTTCAGGTACTGATTGGGGAAGCGCTAGTATTCTACCTATAAGTTGGATGTACATAAAAATGATGGGTACAAATGGCCTTGTTAGAGCCACACAAAATGCCATTTTAAATACAAACTACATAGCTGCAAAACTTAAAGGTCATTATGAAATTTTATATAAAGGTAAGGATGGTCTAGTTGCGCACGAATGTATTATAGACATCAGGCCTCTTAAAGATACTGCAGGTATAGAAGTCGAAGATATAGCAAAACGTCTAATTGATTATGGCTTTCATGCACCTACTATGTCCTGGCCGGTTGCAGGGACATTAATGATAGAACCTACAGAAAGTGAATCGTTGAAAGAATTAAATAGATTTTGTGATGCCATGATAAAAATTAGAGAAGAAACAAGAGATATCGAAAATGGTATCTCTTCTAAAGAAAATAATTTATTGAAAAACGCACCACATACAGCTAAATACATGACCTCCGATACTTGGGATAATAACTATAATCGCTCAGAAGCTGCCTATCCCATTGAAACACTCTATGAGAACAAGTATTGGCCTCCAGTGGGTCGAGTAGATAATGTCTATGGTGATAGAAATCTAGTCTGTAGTTGCCCTTCTATGGAAGACTATGATTAAGAGATTCTAGTATCTTCAATTAACCAGCAGTTATCTTCTGCCTCTTTTCTGAGTTTTTGATCTGGATTAACTGCCACTGGAACATCTGAAAACTGAAGTAAGGGCAGATCGTGAATAGAGTCCGAATAAGCGTAAATTTTTTCAAAGCTACTTGAACCCATCCAGGATTTGATTCTTCGCACCTTTTCTTCTGAAAAGTTAGGTGTTCCGCTAACCTTACCAGTAAATTTTCCATGCAAAAATTCAGGATCAGTTCCAAAACTATCTTTTATTCCCAAATGATTAGCAATTTTATGGACAAGAAATGATAGGGATCCTGAGGTAAGGATCTTCTTATTATCTTGGTGATCTTTAAGAAGTTTTTTTGTCAAATCATCAGTCAATTTATTAACAACAGAATCGGTAAATACAGATATAGGCTCTTCAAGCTCCTTAAGGCTCATACCCTTGACGGGACTTAAAAGAAACTCTGAATAATCCATCACATCTAACTCACCTTTTCTATAACTTTCGCCAAAGTTTTCCATCTGGTTAAAAAAAGTTGGATTATTTATAAGGCCATTGTTATCCATATAAGTCACCCATTCACCTTCTGTATCCCCATCGAATAGTGTGTCATCTAAATCAAATAGAACTAATTTCATTTTTTTTATTATTATAGGCAACTATGAATATAACCAAAGAAGCGACATTATACAGGCCAAATGCAGGCATTATTATTTTTAATAAGAAAGGTAAATTGCTTTGGTGTAAAAGAAAAACTGGAGACGGTTGGCAATTTCCTCAAGGCGGTATTGATGAAGGGGAATCACCAGAAGATGCTATTCTAAGAGAGACTTATGAAGAAGTTGGTCTTCAGTCAAAACATATTGAAATTATTAAAGAAAATGAAAGATGGATTGAATATGATGTTCCAAAAGAAAAAATTCCAAAGTACTTTTCTTTAAAAAATAGAAACTTCAAGGGCCAGCGCCAAAAATGGTTTTTAGCTAGATTTCTAGGTGAAGACCATGAGATAAATCTAAATCTCCATAACCAGATTGAATTTACAGACTGGACATGGTCAAGTTACTGGCATCCGGTTGCGGCTGGAGTAGTCTTCAAGAGGGATGCTTATAGAAAAGTATTGAACGACTTCTTATCATCTTATAATAAGGCTCTTAAGAAGAACTAATCTTTAATACTGAAAGAGAAGTCTACTGAAGGGCCTTCTATACCTTCTTTCAAATATGTTTGCTCTTGAACAGTAATCATTCCAGATACATCTGAAGTAAAAACAGTCGAGCACCTCGTACCATAAACAGGTGAACGAATAAATCTATAAGGTATTTCTTCGCCATCTCTAATCTTGAGTTCCCTCTTAGTTTTTTCATGAAGGCTTCCATAATCTTTTTTCATAATCCCAAAAGCCTTTTTAGCTGAGAAGCCTGAATGTAAAAGGTCGTTAAGATCATTTTTAATAGCTTCAGCTTTTTTGGTATTCGCATTTAATGTCAAGTTTCCAAGTGCATGAACTCCTTCAGATATAAAAAAAATTCCTTCCAGTCGATTGCATAAGTAAAAGAGGCCATCTTTATCACCGACGATAAGATTAAAGCCTGCATACTTTTCTTTTTCGGGTTCTATTTCTTCTAGATAAGATTTAGCTGATAATTTAGACTCTAAAAAACCTGTTATTAATGAGCCTCTAGAGATTTTGTAATTAATATCTGAATTTTCTTTAAGGTTTGTAATTGCAGCGAATTTTCCTTCTTTGTTTGTACCAAGCCATGTACCGCCAGCTACTTCATCCTTTCCTGCAAGGATAGATTTATTTCCCCACCAATGCATTTGAATGGTTTCTCTATCATGATATTCATCACGATTAGCTAGAATTTTAAAAAAATAACTATCTTTTCCGTTCCAATCCTTAGCTTTCTCAACAGATAGTGCAATTAAACACATATAATTAAAGGGCAAGCATCGACTTGATGGTAAAATGAAGAATTGGAAATTCTACTTTATTTTTTACTTGGTTCATTCTCAGGAATCCTTGCTGGTTTGTTCGGCATAGGTGGTGGAATAATAATCATTCCAACATTTTTTTATATATTTGCTTATCTTGGTTTTCCTGAAGAAATTCTATCACATATAGTTTTAGGTAGTTCGTTAGGAGTTATTGTCTTTAGCTCTCTATCTTCTACCTTTTCTCATAGTGCTAAAGGAGCGGTAAATTGGAAATTAATAAAAGTTGTTGCTCCAAGCATAATAATTGGATCTAGTCTTGGTGGACTAACAGCAGGTTATTTAGAAAGTAATACTCTTCAGGGGTTGGTTTCTTTATTTCTAGTTGTAGCTTCTGTTCAATTAATATTTGAATTTCCTCCACCATCACAAAACCCTCAAACTAATTTGCTTGGTCCAGTTATTGCTGGTGGAGGAATAGGATGGCTCTCCGGTGTTTTTGGGATCGGAGGTGGTATTTTCTCAGTTCCTTATTTTTATCATAGAGGCCTAAAAATGATGAACGCTATTGGCACCTCAGCTGCATGCGGAATACCAATAGCTTTAGCTGGTTCTATTTCATATATTTTTATTGGCTTCGAAAATATTAATCTACCAGATTATAGTCTCGGTTATATCTATTTGCCTGCCACAATTATAGTAGGTGTAATGAGCTCCTTGACGGCAAAGATTGGTGTAAATATTGCCCATAGAATGAAACAAAAAAAATTAAGAATAGCCTTTGCCTTTTTAGTTATGATAATGGCATTAAATCTTCTAATGCGATAAATGGCTAATAAGAATAGTAAATACTGGAAAGCAAATCTAAAAATAGTTTTTTCACTTCTTACTGTTTGGTTTATTTCCTCTTTTGGATTCGGAATTATTTTCTCAGACTATCTAGATCAAATTAAATTTGGCGGTTTTAAATTAGGATTCTGGTTTGCTCAGCAAGGAAGCATTTATGTGTTTGTGATACTAGTTTTTGTTTACGTCTGGTTGATGTCTAGGCTAGATAAGGCCTTTTCCGAAGAAGAAGATTCATGAGCACTCAGTTCTTAACCTACATTTTTGTTGGTATAACATTCGCGTTGTATATTGGCATAGCAATATGGTCTAGGGCGCAATCAACAAATGACTTCTATGTTGCAGGAAAAGGAGTTCATCCAATAGCAAATGGAATGGCGACTGCGGCTGACTGGATGTCAGCAGCTTCTTTTTTATCCATGGCGGGGTTGATAGCTTTTTTAGGAAAAGATGGCTCAGTTTACTTAATGGGATGGACGGGTGGATACGTTCTATTAGCCTTATTACTAGCTCCTTATCTAAGAAAATTTGGAAAGTTTACTGTCCCTGATTTTATAGGTGAAAGATACTATTCATCTACAGCAAGGAAACTGGCTGTCTTGTGTCTAATCTTTATATCATTTACATATATTGCGGGTCAGATGAGGGGAGTTGGTATTGTCTTTTCAAGATTCTTAGAAGTAGATATAAATACAGGTGTAATTATTGGGATGGCGATTGTTTTTTTCTATGCTGTTTTAGGGGGTATGAAAGGTATAACCTACACTCAAGTAGCGCAATATTGTGTACTAATTTTTGCATATCTCGTTCCAGCAATATTTATTTCGATTTTAATGACTGGAGAAGTTATTCCACAAATTGGATTTGGTAGCACGCTTGTTGATAGCCAGGTTTACCTGCTTGATAAACTGGATCAAGTGACTAGGGATCTGGGTTTTGTCGCTTATACTGAAAATGTAAAAAGTAATATAGATGTATTTTGTATTACAGCGGCCTTAATGTTTGGAACAGCTGGTCTGCCTCATGTGATTGTAAGATTCTTTACTGTACCTAATGTAGGAGCTGCAAGGCAATCAGCGGGTTACGCATTAATATTTATAGCCCTTCTGTATACAACAGCCCCAGCTGTGTCAGCCTTTGCCAGAATGAATTTAATTGACTCAATCCAAGATCAACCCTACAGCTCTTCTCCATCTTGGTTTAAAAACTGGGAAGAAATAGGCTTAATCGCCTGGAAAGATAAAAATGAAGATGGGAAGATAAGATACTCTTCTGGAAATGCTCTTGAGGGTGTTAAACCAAATTATCTTGATGAAAAAGGGAGCTATGGAGAAAGATTGGTAGAGAATAACCCAAATCAATCTAATGAGAATGAGGTTTATATAGATAGAGATATTATCGTTTTAGCCAATCCTGAAATAGCTCAATTACCAGGATGGGTTATAGCATTAGTTGCTGCTGGAGGCTTGGCAGCAGCTCTATCCACTGCAGCTGGACTATTGTTAGTTATATCCTCCTCAATTTCACATGACCTTCTAAAGAAGACTTACATGCCCCAGATCACCGAAAAACAAGAACTTAGATATGCAAGACTATCTGCAGCAGTGGCAATAGGCATAGCTGGTATTTTTGGAATATATCCACCGGCCTTTGTTGCTCAAGTCGTTGCTTTTGCTTTTGGTTTAGCGGCTGCCACTTTCTTCCCTGCACTTTTTCTAGGCATCTTTTACAAGAGATTAAATAAGGAAGGTGCAATTACAGGAATGCTAGGGGGTCTATTATTTACCGCTTCCTACATAATCTACTTTAAATTTATTAATCCTGAGATGAACAATGCCGATTCATGGATTATGGGAATCTCGCCAGAAGGAATTGGGTGTGTTGGCATGATATTAAATTTTATTATAGCTCTTATCATATCGAGTATAACTAAACCGCCCCCTGAGGCAGTATTTAAAATGATAGACGAAATCAGAAAGCCATAATGATTCTTCCAGAAATAGACCCGATCATTTTTCAAATTGGACCAATTGCGGTTAGATGGTATGGACTTACTTGGTTGGCTGCGTTTTACACAATTTATATCCTAATAAAAAGATATCAAAAGGATCTGAATGCAGATCAAGTTAATGATCTAATGTTTTATAGCCTTCTGGGAGCAATAATTGGAGGTAGGGCTGGATATGTATTCTTTTACTCTATCAATCAATTTTTTGATAATCCCCTTTCAATATTCTTCATTTGGGAAGGAGGATTATCTTTTCACGGAGGATTGCTCGGAGTTCTCGTAGCTTGTCTTTGGATATCACGAGGATGGGGGGTGAATTTCTTTTGGCTTATGGACAGAGTAGCTCCTTTTGTCCCGCCAGGTTTAGGCTTAGTTAGGCTGGGTAATTTTATGAACTCTGAATTACTAGGTAGACCCACTGACATGAGTTGGGGGGTGATTTTTCCTAGCGATCCTCTTGGCTTAACAAGGCATCCATCTCAACTGTATCAAGCAATTGGCGAAGGAATTTTGCTCTTTTTCTATATGCTTTGGGTAATAAAAAAACCCAAACCAAGAATGAATATTTCAGGTCACTTCCTCGTTGGATATGGCCTAATAAGATTCGTAACAGAATTTTTTAGAACTCCTGATCAGCATATTGGGTTTTCTGCATTTGAAGTGTTAACCAGGGGACAGTTACTTTGCATACCTATGATAGTAATTGGTATGCTTCTAATTTATTATTCATATAGAAAACAGAATTGAATTGATGGAACAATATCTAGAATTACTCAAAGAAATTAAAACTAAGGGCGTCCAAAAAGATGACAGAACAGGCACTGGTACTATAAGTATTTTTGGTCATCAAATGAGATTTAATCTTCAGGACGGCTTCCCTCTTGTTACAACAAAAAAGGTTAACTTTGATTTGATATTACATGAACTTCTATGGTTCATAAGAGGTGAAACAAATATAGAGTATTTAGTTAAAAATAAAGTAAATATATGGAATGAATGGCCATTTCAAAGCTGGCTAGAAAAAACCGGTCAGGCTAATGGTCTTGTCATGCACTCTGAGGAGTGGAAAATTAAATTAGCTGAATTTATAGAATTCATAAAGAATGATGCTCAGTTTTCCAGAGACTTTGGGGATCTTGGGCCTGTCTACGGAAAACAGTGGAGAGACTTTGAAGGAGTAGATCAGCTTAATCAAGTGGTAGAAGATCTAAAGAATAATCCAAATTCAAGGAGGCACATAGTTTCTGCCTGGAATCCCAAAGAGATACCCATGATGGTAGAGTCGGGGCTTCCGCCATGTCATACTTTATTCCAATTCTATGTAAGCGAAGGAAAGCTTTCGTGTCAGCTATACCAAAGAAGTGCCGATGTATTTCTAGGAGTTCCCTTCAACATTGCCTCTTATGCATTGTTGACTTATATGATTGCCTCTGTGACAAACCTGGAGCCGGGAGAATTTATTCATACACTTGGAGATACCCATATATATCTCAATCACTTAGATCAAGTAACAGAGCAACTTTCTAGAGATCCACATGTTTTACCTAAGATTAAAATAAATGAAAAAGAGTCTCTCTTTGATTATGTGTATGAAGACTTTGAGCTCTTAGGCTATGAATCACATCCTTTTATTAGTGCACCTATAGCGGTCTAGTGGAAATTATCCTAATTGCCGCAGTTGATAGGAATTTGGCCATAGGGAAAAACGGTAAAATTCCATGGGATATAAAAGAAGATCTTAATTTCTTTAGAAAAAAAACTGAGGATAGTGCAATTATTATGGGCAGAGCCACTTTTGATTCTATAGGTAGGCCTCTTCCAAAAAGAAAGAATATAGTCATGACTAGATCTCCTCAAGATAGAGAAGGAGTTTTCGAAGTCTCTTCTGTTGAAGAGGCTATAAATGAAGCTAAATCTTTTTCAGGTAAAATAAATATTATTGGTGGAGAATATATCTATAAAGAGTTTTTACCTATAGCAACCAAATTACTCATTACTGAGATTGAGTTAGATATAGATTCACCTAACGCTTATTTTCCTAAATGGAAGGCTGAAGACTGGAAAGAGGTATCTAGAGTTAAAAGCTCTGAAAATGATATTGAATTCAGCTTTTTAGAATATATTAGAGCCTAGACCCCTAAAGCTTTTCTTTTAAGTTTAAGCGCCTCTACCCTTTCCTCTTCACCTTCAGTGTAAGTGACCCATTTTCTAGCCTGATCTTGAACTCTTTTCTTCTTTTCTTTTTGTTTTTTCTTCTTATCGTCGAACTGCTTTTCAGCTACATCAATACACTTTCTAAATGCCTCTATAGCAGAATTCCATTTTTGATTCTCAAAGTTTATCTGACCCAGCAACATGTAAGCGGCGGCCTCGTCTTTAAGCTTTCCTTTCTTAATACCTAAACGAATGGCATTTTCTGCATCTGAGAATTCATCAAGACTAAAGTGGACTTGACCAAGAAATATATACAATTCACCTTCTTTGGATTTTATGGCTGCTTTTTCGTAATAGGGTTTAGCTTTTTCTAGTTCTTTGGAAGCATGCCAATATTGTGCAGCAGCTTTGAGAGTTTTCTCTTCTTTTTTGACAATCCCTTGATTTAAACCATCTTCAATAACTCGAGCGGCCTTGCGTGGATTCTCAAACATAAAAAGTAATTGTGATAGAGCTGTGAACTCTCTTTGCTTATCAAGCAAACGATCATCATAAGCAGCCTCTAAAGCTCCCATCTGGTCCATTTGTCTATCTCTTTGCCCGTAAAGACCTGATAGATTGGTCCAGTATCTTTTCTTTGGGTAATACTGAACTAAAATTTCATAGATAGGTAAAACCTCTAAATCTTTCTTCAGTTCCGAATATAGTGCCATCTTAAGAAGATAATGATTCTCTTTAGCAACTCCTTTCCTAGTCTCACCTGTTTCTATCATTTCTCCTGTTTCATTTCCTTCAGCATCAAGAACAGGAACTTTTATCTTTATATCTTGGGATTCTTGGATATTAATTGCCGTATCAATAGCCTCAACAGATTTTTGAAAATCTTCAATTTGATAATAAGCTTGTGCAAGCAAACCATAACCATCCGAACTCGGGAGCTCTTCTAGTTCGAGCCATTCCAATAAGTAATTGATAGCAGATTTATAATCCTCTGCTATATAAGAAAGTTGTGATAATGAGTAAAGAGCACCTAATCTTTCTTGGTCAGTGGAATCTTCCTCGGCCATTAGATTTTTGTAGGCAGTTTCAGCAAGACCGTATTGTTCTTTAGAAAAGAATATATAACCTTGATAGTAATACATTTTGGATCTATCTGTGCTTGTGAACTTGGAATCAATAACAGCTACAGGCTCTAGCGCCAATAATGCTTCTTCCCACTGCTCAGCTTCTATAAATGGAACAATCGTTTGAAGAATCCTTTGCATCTTCTTACTAGGTAATTTAGTACGTCTTCTCTTTTTTTTCTTTTTCTTTTCGTCTTCTGCTGCTTCCAGGGAATTGCCTTTATAATCTAAGGGTGAAACACCCAGAGTGACTGGCAATAAACTTATTACCGTAGCAATTAGTAATACTTTTAGGGGATAACTTATTCTAATCATAACGTTCTATGCACATCCCTCAGGTGTGTAATCAGCGGGCTTACCAGGATCATCAATCTTAAATACTATAATTGTTCTGACATTTGGCACTTCAATGGCTTCACCGTCTCTAATCTGAGGTTTATATTTATATTTTAAAGCTGATCTCATGGCAGCTCTATCAAAAATTCCAGGAGGAACTGACCACTCCACTTCAGGTTCTTTTGTAGACCCTACTTTTGTGACTGTAAATTTTAACATTACACATCCTTCAATGCCCCTCTCCAGTGCCCTTCGAGGATATACAGGAGGTACTTGGAAAATAGGAACATAAGAACCATCTGCAAAGACGCCTGCTTTTTTTCCTTTAAAGCTTAAATTAGGTCTTGCGGATGCATTGTCTAAGTCGGCAGGTGGTGTCATGTCAAACTCTGGTGGCATTGTTTCTGGTGGGGGCTCTTCTTCTTGAGGACGCTCCATATCCATCATTAATTCGAGCTCTCTTTCAGGCATTGTCACATCAGCAATCTTAAAAGACTTATCATCAAGTTCAACGTCACCAACATCAATCAGTGCTTGCATGACATAGAAAATAACAACAGTTAATAAAAGAGATGAGGTTAGAGTTGCCCCTAACATTTTAAGATTTTGTTCTGCAAAAAATCCCATAGCTATATTAAAACTTAGGTTCGGATGCTAACGAGATTGCATAAACTCCAGCTTCCCTAGATTGATCCATGACCTGAATAATAGCATCGGCTTGAGCTTTCTCATCCGCCTGAATAACTACTGAACCTTGAGGATTATCAGCAAGTAACTTAGTAATATTAGCTTTTACCTGCCTTACATCAACTCTTCTTCCATCAATCCAGATATCGTTTGTTGCACCAATCGCTATAAGTATTGCAGCATTTTCTTGAATATTAGAAGTCTCTGCGTCTGGTCTATTAACCTCTAAACCAGGTTCTTTGATGAAATTTGCTGTTACTATAAAAAAGATTAAAAGAATGAATACCACATCTAACATGGGTGTTAAATTAATATCTTCCTCTTCAGCTACAGCACTACTTATCGGTGATCTTCTCATAATTTACTTCCTATTCTGCGACTAATCTGTCGACTAATAAATCTTTTTCTTTTTGGGCTTTATTAACTAAGAATTGATTTGCCAATGTTCCAGTTAACGCAACAGCCAATCCAGCCATAGCCGGTATAGTTGATCTTGAAACACCACCTGCCATTGCCTTGGCATCTCCCCCTCCAGTTACAGCCAACAAATGAAACACTTCTATCATCCCTGTAATAGTCCCAAATAAACCAAAAAGAGGTGCTATTCCTACGCACATTTTTATTAAACTAAGGTTTTGGTTTATCCTTATTTCGTTCTCAGAAATGAGCATATCTCTTATGGCTTTTGAGTTCCAAGATGCCCTATCCTGTCTTTTTTCCCATTCAGAAACTGAAACAGCAAGATAATTCTTGTGAGAAAGATAATAAAACCACATTCTCTCAAAGATAAGGAACCACATAACAAAAGCTAAAAGCCCTATTAGATAAAGAACATCTCCGCCTCTTTGCATGAAAGCAAAGAGGGCATCAGAGAAGTTATAAAAAAACTGCATAGATTAATTTTTTAATATTCTTATTGTGTTCCTTCTGATCTTTTCGCTGCCATTCCTGTACTGTGTTCCTCTATAGTACCCAATACTCCTCTTGAAATATTATTTACTGTTGCGTACATAAATGTAGTTGGTATAGCTACCATCAGACCTAACCAAGTTGTTACAAGAGCAGTGGAAATACCACTTGCCATTGTTTTAGGGTCACCAGTACCAAACAATGTGATCATGGTAAATGTTTCAATCATACCGATAATCGTTCCGAAAAGACCCATCAACGGAGCAACTACTGAGACAATCTTAAGCACCCAATTTAACCCTTCTACTGTTGGTCTTTCTTTAAGAATTTGCTCAGCCATCTTTAACTCTAAAGTTTCTGTGTCTGCCTCTTTATCGTCTTCCGCTATTTTTAAAATTCTACCGAGAGCATTATCATCGGTTAAGGTCGCCGATCCTGCTTGCGCTATGACCGACCCTCTGATTGTCCACAATTCATAAAATCTCCAAATGAAAAGTAAAGTAGCTAATGAACCAATAATCATTAGTACGGTTCCTACAAAACCACCTTCTTGCATTTTTCCCCAGGTACTAGGCATTGAGATCAAACTTGCCAATAGCGAACCACCTTGGGGTCCTGTTGGATCTACGGCAAATTGAACTGGGAAAGTTTCTCCATTTAAAATATCGGAAGATTGTGCGGTATATCTACCTGCAGGTTGTGAACCCAATTCTGCATATGCACCACGTGTTGGAGAGTATGTAAGATATTGTCCGTCAGAAACGACATTAAAGTTTCCTACTCTCACGACATCTCTATTTTCTACATTACCATCTGTAGTGATAACTTCCGCATTGAATTTAACAACTTCACCAGAGGCATTGATTTCTCTTTGAAGTTCGTACCATAAAGTTTCCAGTTCATCTATGGAAGCGAGCTTAATTCCTTCATTCATTTTTGAGCCCAAAGCTCTCATAAATTCTTCCCTGTCCTTACCAAATTGAGCTGCAGTTATAGATTGCTCCATGATGTTACGAGCTTCCGTAGTATTCCCAGCTAGATGACCAAATATCTCATTTAGCGAACCAAGTCTTTCCCTTAACTGCTCTTCAGCTACTACAAGGAGCGCTTCGTTTGCTTCAAATTTTTGTTCAAGTCTAGCCGCTTCTCTCTCTAATCGTGCCCTTTCATCTTTAGCATCAGAAAGCATTTTGGCTTGCTTGTTTTTTTCATTACGAAACTGAGATTCTCTATCTCTTTGTTGTTGAGTGTCAGCAAATTGACCTTGCTTTACGATTTCTAAAAGCTCTTGAGGGTTTGAAGGCTGTACAGCTTCTTCTCCATCTTCAGCAAATGAAGTAGATGAAACTAAACCAAAACTGAGAAGAAATATAAAAAGTTTTATTTTATTCATTTTAGTTAGCCTCCGTAGGTGCTGGTAACGGTAATTCCATTAAATCTACTGTTGCAAGTTTATTCGCTATTCTTAAACCTCTTCTAGTAGGGTTTCTATAGCTATTATCAAGTTCTTTCCAAGATCTTGAGTCGTTATCCCATGCGTGTGTTTGAGTCTCATCAGTAGTTTGGAAAACCATAGCCAATCTTCCCACTCTAAGGATGTTTCCTTCTCTTAACTCACCATCTATAACGATACTGTCTTTGTAAGCATCAAGTTTTCTACCGTATTCAGCTTCAACATTAAAAGCTTCCAAAACCTGTCTTAAACCTTCTGCAGGCGAAACAGTTGGGTTGTCTAGAGCAGCTTTAGCGAAAGCGATACGTTCTTTTCTTTCAGCAAGATGAAAAGGAAGATCAAGCTCTATCGAAGTCTCAATACCAGCAAGCATTCTTCTAGTGAAAGGTGGTATTTGCCTTTGCATTACTTGTGCTTCTTTCATTGTTTTATCAATTTCTTTCAAACGTTCTTCTTGACGCTGAATTTGTTGCTTCATTTGGGCGTTGTAGACTCTTAATCCTTCTATCTGTTTACTAACAGTTTTGAACTCGCTGACTATCACAGATGTTTGTTCATCCATTTCATCAATTTTTGATTGAGATGTTTTTTCTGCAACTTGTCTAGCTTGTCCAACATCTAAAAGAGGTTGAATTTGATCACTAAACATAAGACCAGAAACTGATATTCCAGCCAGCATAAAAACAAATTTACAAAGACGCGTCATAGCTATCTCCTAATTTTCTAAATTCTTAATAATTCTATTCGTAAAGTAAGTGAAAATAACCTGTTTTTCAACAAATCTTTTCACCTTCCCCAAGACGAACGAGTAAACTATAGAGACAAAATAGAACCAATGCAATGTTAAATAAATACAGTCCTACTATAGTTATCTAAGATGTCAAACGCAGAATTCATATTCTTCTCCTATTTAGCTAATTGCTTAGGTTTGACCCTTCTTGTGATAAGAAGCATCAATAAAAAAAGTCCAAGAGCGCTGATGAGATTTTTATTTATGCCTATCCTTTTAACCTTCTTAATAGGCTTAGCTCTTCAAGAGTATATGGAAACTTCTATATTTTCGAATAGGCAGTTATTAGTAAGTATTTTATTGTTTGCTTGGTGTTTAAAATCTATTGTTTCGTATAACTCGATAAAAATCATACTACTATCAAGTGTTTTGGATGATATAAAGAGAGCAATATACAAAAAAACTTACTTTAAAATTTTTAATCTCATATTTAAAGTATCTCTAATCCAGTTGTTGTGTTTTAGTTCTGCTTTATCAACTAATTACCTAAGCGGTTCTCAGCATCTTAAGTTTTCAGATTTAACTGGTTTCGTGATTTGCTTTATAGGTTTATTTATAGAAATGCTAAGTGAGAAAGAACTGAAAAATTATTCTCTTAATAAAACTAAGGTTGTTGAATCGGGCCTATGGTCAATAAGTAGAAATCCAAATTTGATAGGTATGTTTTTATTCTTTTTTGGAATTCAAGTTATTGCACTTAATGCTATTAGTGCCTTTTGGTCCATCTTTGGATTTTTCTTGACGGGCCTTATAATCTTCAAGAATTTAATACCAAGTATGGAAAATGCTTTAATGGATAAGTTTCCTGACTACAGCGAGTATTCAAAAAGAGTTCCAAAATTAGTTCGCTTTAAATAATGTTACAGAGTTTTATTCCTCATTTATTGATAACTTCTCTTATGGGATATCTAGCTGAGAGCGAGAATCGCTTCTTAAAAAGACTATTAATAAATTCATTTATATATCTTTATCAACCAGACCTGGGGGAAGCTATTCATTCTAATGTTGATAACTATATTTCTTATAATGACTTCTTCACGCGGAAGCTAAAGAAAAGAGATATAGATAAATCAGAAAAGACCTTTATTTCTCCGGTTGATGGAGAAATCGTTGACCATGGATACATTAAAGATAAAAATTTGATTCAAGCAAAAAGGTATGAATATTCACTTGAAGAGCTCCTAGGAGAAGAAAGTGTTGATAAATTTAATGAAGGCTACTTTGTAACAATTTATCTAGCTCCTACTGATTATCACAGGATCCATTGTCCGTACGAGGCCGTTATAAGGAGATCTATTCATTTGGGGAGTTCTCTTTTTAGTGTCAATAAAAAAGCCCAAGAAACAATTCCTAAACTTTACATAAAGAATGAAAGGTCGGTACTGCATTTAAGCTCAAATATTTTTGACTACGCTTTAGTTTCTGTTGGGGCATCGGTAGTTGGCAGTATTGTTCCCTTCTGGGGATCTCAAAAGACTAGCTCAAGAAATAATCTTATAAGGGAATGGAACCGAGGACCTGACGAAAGCGAGAGTTCTATGAAAAAAGGAGATGAATTGGCTCATTTTAAAATGGGCTCTACTGTGATTCTTCTATTTGAGGATACAAAGAAATTAGATTTAGATTCCTTGAACCAAAAGAAGCGGGTAAAATTTGGAGCAGAATTAATTTCACTTAAAAATTTATAGGTAAAAATTTGGTAACTTACTCTACTAGCGACTTCAAGGTTGGTTTAAAAATAATCATTGATAACGATCCGTGTGTGATCATTGACGAAGAGTTTAATAAACCCGGAAAGGGGCAAGCATTTAGCAAAATAAAATTTAGAAACTATCTTACAGGCAGGGTTGGAGAAAAAACCTGCAAAGTCGGAGAATCTTTAGAGGCTGCAGATGTAGAAGAGCTAGATATGCAATTTCTTTATAGTGATGGAAATGCATGGTTCTTCATGCATCCAGAGACCTATGAGCAAATACCCGTAAGCATTGAGACTCTTGGAGAGCTAGATAAATGGGTAACAGAGGAAGACATATGCAAAATACTTCTTTGGAACGATAAACCAATTTCTGTAGTAGCTCCAACTTTTGTTGAGCTCGAAGTAACCCAAACAGACCCGGGGGTAAAGGGTGATACAGCAACAGGAGGCTCTAAGCCTGCTACTGTTTCTACTGGAGCAATTATAAAGGTTCCATTATTTGTCTCAGAAGGAGAGGTTGTAACCATAGATACAAGAAATGGTGAGTACCAGGGACGTAAATAGTTCACCTAATGATAGAAAAGATTCAATCAAATCTTGTAAGGATATTAGAAGACTTATACGGCGACTCTCATCTAAATATAGATGAGCTTAAGATTAATCTACAGGAAAATAATGATAAGAAACATGGTGACCTAGCCTCGAATATTGCATTAATATTAGCTAAACCTCTTAAAAAAAATCCACAAGAAATTGCCAACTCGATAAAAGATTCTTTCATCACCGATGAGGAGATAACGAAAATAGAGGTAGCAGGACCAGGTTTCATTAACTTCTTTTTATCTACCAAAACTCATAGTGAAGTTCTTAATGAAATTTCTGCAAAAAAAGAGCTTTTTGGAAAATCAGAAACTAAAAACCAAAACGTACTGATTGAATATGTATCAAGTAACCCCACTGGGCCATTGCACGTGGGACACGGTCGGGGGGCTGCATTTGGATCTGTCCTTGGAGCTTTACTAAAAGAAGCGGGATTTAAGGTTGATGAAGAATATTATGTAAATGATTTTGGAAGGCAGATGAATATTCTAGCTGCTAGTTTGTGGTTAAGGTATGCCCAACTTTTTAATGAGTCAATCACTATGATTGAAAATGGATATCAAGGAGAGTATTTGATTTCTATAGCGGAAAAGTTAAAAGAAGATCATTCGGATAAATTTTATAGAAATTATGATTCCATTGTTGAACTATTAAAGACCGAGATTCAAGATGATGAGATTTTTACAGACAGCGTAGTTGTAGCTATTCAATCTGCTCTAGAAAACGATTTTAATTTTTTAAGGGATTTTGCTCTTCAAGCAATTCTAGAATTGATCAAACGAGATCTATTAGACTTTGGTGTTGAGCACAACTTCTGGTTTTCAGAATCTTCACTTTATGACATTAAAGAAAATAAAATAAACCAAGTTGACCTTGCAATTGAAGATTTAAAATCTAGGGGCTTTGTGTATGAAAAAGAAAATGCCCTCTGGTTCAAATCTTCAGAATTTGGGGATGACAAAGATAGAGTCTTGAAAAGAGGCAATGGTGAATATACTTATTTTGCTTCAGATGTAGCATATCACTCAAAAAAATATGACCGTGGATATGATAGAGTAATTAATATTTGGGGGTCTGATCATCACGGCTATACACCTCGAGTGCAAGCTGCCATGGAAGCAACCAACAGAGACCCAGAGAAACTTGAAATTGTTTATATTCAGTTTGCAAATCTTTTGCGTGCCGGAAAAAAAGTTACTATGTCTACGAGGAGCGGTGAATTCATAACCCTGAGAGAGCTTATGGATGAAGTTACAACCGAAGCTGCTAGATTCTTTTATATAAACAGAAAAGCCGATCAGCATCTTGATTTTGATCTTGATCTTGCCAAGGATCAATCTAAAGACAATCCCTTGTACTATATCCAGTATGCACATGCCAGAATTTGCAGTGTATTGAAGAAATCAAATGCTCAGATCATGGATTTAGAACGCGCTGATCTAACTTTGTTAGATACAGAAAAAGAGATTGAGATACAAAAAACTTTAAATCAATACCCTGCCCTTATTGAACGCGCTGCAAAGTCTAGCGAGCCGCATCTTCTTTGCTACTATCTGAAAGATTTATCTGGATTATTCCATAGCTATTACAATAGTGAAAAATTTATCATTGAAGATAAAAAGTTGATGGCATCAAGATTATTCCTACTCAAAGGTGTAAAGCAGGTGTTAGTTAATGGCCTCTCAATCTTGGGTATAAAAGCACCAGAAGAAATGTAAAGTGGAGATATCAGAAAAAATTATAGAAGTTAATAGGGAAATAAAACAGATTTGTAAAAATCTAGATAAAGATGTTAATGAAATCACTATTCTTGGGGCGAGTAAGTCACAATCGCTTGAAAAGATAAAAGAAGCCTTCGATGGAGGAATTAAAAACTTTGGTGAAAATTATCTTCAAGAAGCAGAGCTCAAAATCAAATCTCTTCAAGAAGATATAACCTGGCATTTTATCGGATCAATTCAAACAAGAAAGGCAAAGAAAATTGCTGAGATTTTTGATTGGGTTCATGCTGTAGATTCACTAAAAGTTGCAAAAAAACTCAATGACTCACGACCTAAAACAAAAGGACCCCTTAAAGTCTGTATTCAATTAAATATTGATGAAGAGATTTCTAAATCAGGTATTAGTAGTCGTGAGATAGAAGTGTTTCTTTCAGAATGTAGTGATTTGAAAAATATTGAAGTTAGGGGCTTGATGGTTATTCCTAAACCGAGAAACTCTATACAAGATCAACACGAAATCTTTAAAAAAGTGAAAGGGATTTTTGATTCATTGAATCAAAAGAATATTAAAATAGATACGCTATCAATGGGCATGTCATCTGACTATGGTCCTGCTATTAAAGAAGGGTCTACAATGGTAAGGATAGGAACAGGAATTTTTGGTTTAAGGAAATGAATAATTTGAATGAGAAAATCGGATTTATAGGAGCGGGCAATATGGCTACTGCCCTAATATCAGGACTTATCAATAGCAACTTTAGTCCTACCAAGATTATTGCCTCATCACCAGAGAAGGAACATCTTCAGAAATTATCAGAAGCCTTTAAAATTAATACGTGTAATGACAATCAAGAAATTATTAATAAAGCAGATATTATTATTTTGGCAGTAAAGCCTAATATCATTGAAGAAGTAATAAATGAAATAAAGATAAGCATTAAACAGAAAAATATTTTACTTATTTCTATCGCCGCAGGTATTAAAATTGAAAAAATCGAAACTCTTCTTGGGGTTGATCAAAGAATTATCAGGGCCATGCCAAACACTCCTGCTAGCATTATGGAAGGAGTTACAGCGTTATGTTCTAATAATAGCGCCTTGTCAGAGGATGTCGCTAAAGCAAGAATCCTCTTTGAATGTGCAGGAAAAGTTACTGAAATAAATGAAACTAATATAGATATTTTCACTGCATTAATTGGCTCGGGTCCTGCTTATATTTTTTATTTAATAGAGGCGATGCTTGAATCATCAAAAAATTTAAAACTCCCTGAAGAAGAAAAAGTTAATTTAATTTCTGCAATGATTGCTGGTTCTGCTAATTTAGCAAAGAATTCACCAGACTCTCCTGAGGTGCTGAGGAAAAAAGTCACTTCTCCTGGTGGAGTAACTCAAAAGGCAATTGAAGAGTTTGAAAAATATGGAATGAAGGAAATAATTAAAAAGTGTATGGATGAGGCTGAAAAGAAATCTATTGAACTTGGAGAAAAGTAATGTCTGAAGCAACTCTCTTTCTTTTTAAAGCGTTAATGGATATTTTTACTATTGGAGTGGTCTTTAATTTCTTATTCAGATTATTGAAAGTTGATTACTATAATCCTTTAGTTCAAGGAATAATTCGTGCTGTTGATGTGCCAAGTCAAGCCTTGCGCTCCTTTATAAAACCAATTCGCAACATTGATCTTTCTTCTTTTTTAGTCGCAATTTTTATCCAAGCCGGAGCATTTTATGTAGCTGCCATGACTGGCTCTATAGACTATGTTCCCTCAAAAATTCTTCTCTGGTCTACTTATTCAGTTATGTTGCTGACTCTAAAAATGATCTGGTGGATCCTTCTTGGAGGAATAATTATCAGCTTTGTGGCTGGGAGTAATTTTCATCCAGCCATTAGCTTAATTAGACAAATGTCCGACCAAATGTTTAAGCCTTTTAGAGTGTTACTTCCGCCCATGGGAGGGTTAGACTTTTCACCTATTTTTGCATTTATTGCATTAAATTTTTTACAAGTTTTATTTGTGCAATTTGCAATAGAGTCAGGATTGCCGGTCTGGCTATCGGTTGGTTTCTAAGCATAGTTCAAATATAATAGTTTAACGCCGATTTGACATAGCTTGCGGGCGTTTAATTAAAATACAGCTAATGCCTTTAATTAAGCCTGTTTAGCTTTTGCGAACGGGTTTTTTTATGAGTAATTCAATACGAAACGTAGAAGCTAAGAAGTTATCTCTTGATGGAGATCTTGATCTTGAATGTGGTCAGACCCTTAGCAATATAGATATAGTCTACGAAACCTATGGAGACCTCAACTCAGAAGCTTCAAATGCTATTCTTATTTGTCATGCTCTTAGTGGAAATCATCATGCTGCTGGGACTTATGATGATGAAGACAGACCTGGATGGTGGGATTCACTTATAGGACCCGGAAAAGCAATTGATACAGAAAAGTTTTTCGTAGTCTGCCCAAATAATATTGGCGGATGTCATGGATCTACAGGACCCAGCTCGATAAATAAAGAAACGAATGAAACTTATGGACCCGACTTTCCCATCATAACCGTGCAAGACTGGGTTAAATGTCAGAGCATGATTTCTGATTCTCTTGGTATAAAAATATGGCATGCAGTCGTTGGCGGAAGCTTAGGAGGTATGCAGGCTCTAGAATGGTCGCGTCTTTTTCCAAAAAGAATAAAGAAGGCGGGAATAGTAGCCGCTGCACCAAAGCTTAGTGCCCAAAATATCGCCTTCAATGAGGTTGCAAGGCAAGCAATAATTAATGATCCTGATTTTGAGTCAGGAAGATATTTAGAAAAAAATAAATCTCCAAAAAAAGGTTTAGGACTAGCAAGAATGATTGGTCATATAACCTACTTATCTGAAGAGGCCATGAGGAGTAAATTTGGAAGAGAACTCAAAGAAGATAAATTAAATTTTGGTTTTGATGCCGAGTTTGAGATAGAAAGTTATCTAAGGTATCAAGGTGATGTATTTTCTGAGTCCTTTGATGCTAATACCTATCTTTTAATGACAAAAATATTAGATTATTTTGATCCTGCCGAAAAATTCAACGGAAATTTATCTATGGCATTTCAAGAAATTGAAGCTCAAGTAATGGTCATTTCTTTTTCTACAGACTGGAGGTTTTCTCCAGATAGGTCTAAAGAAATAGTTAATGCGCTTATTGAGGCTAAAAAAAATGTAAGTTATTTAGAAATTGAAAGTCCGCATGGACATGATTCTTTTTTGTTCGCCGATAAAGATTATGTGAATGGTCTCTCGTCATTTTTAGAGAATTAAATGAATACATTAGAAGTTATCAGAAACTGGGTAAAAAAAGATTCCGATATCCTGGATCTTGGGTGTGGAAAAGGTGAAATTCTTAAATATTTATCTGAAAAACTCAATACCTCTTCTTTGGGCATAGAAATTGATCAATCCAATATAAATAACTGTATCCAGTCCGGACTAAACGTTGTTCAGCAAAATATCGATGAAGGATTAGATAATTTTAAAGATGAGAGTTTCGATACTGTAATCATGAGTCAAACAATCCAGGTATTAAAAGAGCCCAAAAAGGCTTTATTAGAAGTCACTAGAATTGGCAGGGAGAGCATAGTGACCATCCCTAATTTTGGTCATTGGTCTACTAGAATTAATCTTTTGCTCTCAGGAAAAATGCCAGTTACCAGTTCCCTTCCAGATAAGTGGCACAACACGCCTAACATTCACCTTTGTACAATTTCAGACTTTGAGTTGCTATGTGAAGATTGCGGTATCAATATAATAGAAAAAAGATTTTTCAGTAACGCTGGTAATGAGAACTTTTTGACAGCTTTTTTACCAAATATCTTTGCTTCTACAGCAATGTATAAGATTTCAAAATGAAAATAGCTATTGCTACGAAAAACTTAGGTAAATTAAAAGAATTTCAAGAACTTGCCAAGAATACTCAATATGAGTTTTTTCCTATTCCCGCAAATATAGAATCCCTTCCACCCGAAACTGGGAAAACTTTCTATGAGAATGCACTCATTAAAGCAAAATTTATTTCAGATACTCTTGAAGTTCCTGCCATAGGAGACGATTCAGGTCTCGAAGTTGATATTCTAAATGGTGAACCAGGAATTTATTCTGCCAGGTATGCTGATTCGGGCCAAGATAGAGATAATTGCCTTAAACTTCTTGAGAATCTTAAAGCAATCAAAGATCCTCAGAGGACAGCAAGATTCAAATGCTGCTTAGTAGGCTTCTATAAAGGAAAAATCATAAAAAGCTTTGGATCTTTAGATGGAGAAATATCTACAGAGTTTAAAGGGGAGAATGGTTTTGGATATGATCCAATTTTTATTACTAAAAGCGGATTCCATCTTGCCGAACTTAAAAAAGAAGAGAAAAATTTAATCTCTCATAGATCGGCTGCTTTCACTAAACTTCTAAAAGAGATACCCAAACTAATATGTTAGACCTTTTGAAGGATAATCTTATTTAAATCTCTCTTTGCTTTTAAGGCTTTTTTTTCGAAGGATGTCTCTGGAAGTTCCTGCAAAAGGATATCAAGTTGACCCTCGTCTAAAACTTTCCATTTTTTCTTTTCAAAAGGAAGTTTTTTGGCTTCCTCGTAATAGTGATTCCAATCTGTTTTAAAGTAAAAAATACCGTCTTTTCTTAATTTTCTTTGAATCAAATTAATAAATCCTTCTTGAAACAATCTGCGTTTGTGGTGTTTGCGCTTAGGCCAAGGATCTGGGTAAAACATCAGGACCAAATCAAATGAGCAATCAGAGATTTTTTCTTCTAAAAAAGGGACAATATCACTATTAAGGATTTTAATATTAGTTAGCTTTTCTTCATTAGACCGACTTAATGTAGAGCCTATTCCTGAAAGGTATACTTCAGCTCCTAAAATAGAACTATTTGGCATATTTTTAGCTAAGTAGGTTGTAGTTTCTCCAGCTCCAAAGCCAATATCAAGAACGGAGTGTTTATCGGATAAAAAACTATCGACATTCTCACCTTCTTTCAATACATATCTATCCCAAAGTGTATCTAATGCATTTTTTTGATTTGAAGTTATACGACCACGTCTAAGTACAAAACTTTTTTGATGCTCTTCCGTTAACACTCTAGTCCCCTTCCGAGAAAGACTGTTTAACTTTTTTCATTGCATTTTTTTCTATTTGGCGAACTCTCTCTGCAGAAATCTCATATTTTTCTGCAAGTTCATGCAGTGTTAGCTTTTGATCGGCCAACCATCTATCTTGTAAAATATCTCTACTTCTATCGTCGAGTTGATTGATCGCTTCATAAAGTTGGTTAGCATTATTTTCATCAAAAGTTTCTTTTTCAAAAATATCAGCTGGGTTTGCATCCATATCCTCTAGATACTGAGAAGGAGAAAATGATGCTTCATCATCATCTGAATCTGATAATGGGTCAAAAGGCATGTCTATTCCACTTAGTCTTTTTTCCATCTCTCTAACTTCAGACGGTTTGACTCCAAGATCTTTAGCCATAGCTTCAACTTCTTCTTCTGTTAACCAGCCTAGACCTTTCTTTTTACTTCTTAGATTAAAAAATAGTTTTCTTTGAGCTTTAGTAGTTGCAATTTTTACAATTTTCCAGTTTTTAAGGACATATTCATGTATTTCAGCTTTGACCCAGTGAACTGCAAATGAAACTAGTCTAACCCCCATTTCAGGATTAAATTTTCTTATAGCCTTCATCAAACCAACATTACCTTCTTGTATAAGGTCAGCCTCTGATAGACCATATCCAGAGTAGGTTTTAGCTATGTAAATAACAAACCTCAAATGAGCTAAAACAAGCTTCCTAGCTGCGTCTAGGTCATTTCTGTAATATAAATCTTCTGCAAGTTTTCTTTCTTCTTCTGGGGTTAAAATTCCAATACTGTGAACAGAATTTATATAAGCCTGTAAGTCTCCTCCAGGAGCAAGTGCCTCCATTTCTTGGAGTGCAGTTCCTATAGAATTTTCACTTTTGAGTTCTTTTTTAGGCATAATCAATGCGAATTTTACATTTTTAGCTAATATTCGTGCAAATTTAGATAAAGATTAAAGTTTTAATCAAATAAATAATGGGTTTATAAATAGAAAAGAATATGAAGGCAATAGAAGTAGTAGAGAATAATCTTATAATTTCAGAACTTCCAATACCTGAACTTAAAGATGATGAAGTTTTAATAAAAGTAAAGGCTGCTGGACTTAATAGAGCTGATCTAGCACAAAAAAAAGGGCTTTACCCGCCGCCGCCTGGGGCTAGTGAAATTCTAGGACTAGAGTGCAGTGGAATAATAGAAGGAATAGGTAAGAAAGTTACTTCGAAGAAGGTTGGTGATGAGGTTATGGCGCTTCTAGGGGGTGGTGGTTATGCAGAATTTGTTTCTTGTCCCGAATTCCACGCAATAAACAAACCCAAAAATCTTGATTGGGTAGAAAGTGCTTCGATTCCAGAGGTGTACGCAACTTGTTGGTTAAACCTTTTTATGGAGGCTTCAATGACTAAAGGAGAAAAAGTAGTTTTCCATGCAGGAGCAAGCGGTATAGGAACGGCTGGAATACAATTGGCTAAAGCATTTGGCTGTGAAAGTTTTGTTACAGCAGGGTCAGAAGACAAAATCAAAAAATGTATTGATCTAGGAGCATCTGATGGCGAAGTAAGATCAAAAGACATATTTTCTAAAATTCAGTCTTGGGCACCTGAAGGTGTTCATATCATTCTTGATCCGGTTGGTGCCGAGTATTTCGAAAATAATCTAGGAGTACTTGGGATAGAAGGTCGATTAATCATAATAGGTTTAATGGGCGGTATTGAGACTAAGGTTAACTTAGGGCATTTAATGATTAAGAGACAAAAGATTATTGGCTCTACGATCAGGGCTCGAAGTATTGATAAGAAAAATCAAGTTATGAAAGATCTATCTAAAAAAGTTATTCCCCTTTTTGAGTCTGGTGAACTTAAGCCTATAGTCTATAAAGCCTTGCCTTTGTCTGAATGTAATGAAGCCCATGCAATTATGGAATCAAATGAAAATATAGGTAAAATTATTCTTACCTTAAACTAACTTTAGAAAGACATCTTTCCAAGAAAAAGAATTGTCTCCTGCGCAAAAAAATTGAGGATTTTTTGTAGAGGATTTAAATTCATATCTTAAGGGTCTTCCACTTAAATCAGATACAACTCCACCAGCAGCAACAGCGACTGCCTGTCCTGCGGCTATATCCCACTGATAAGTTGGCCCTAATCTGCTGTAAATATCTGCCTTTCCTTCCGCCACTCTGCATAGCTTAAGAGAACTACCAGTCGGCAGCTCCTCTATACTTCCGAATTCTTTGTGACATAGATCTATAAATAACTGATCCTTTTCACTTTTATGACTTTTACTAACCGTTACAAGACAATGATCGGTTGATTGTTTTCGTGAAGTTATTTTCCGATGTTCTTTATTTATTACTTTATAAGCTTCGTTAGCAAATCCTATAAAAGTCTCATTTATAGCTGGTGCTGAGACAACACCTAAGATTGGGATTCCATTCTCAACTAAAGCGACATTAACTGTAAATTCTCCGTTTTTGTTTATAAATTCTTTAGTGCCATCAAGAGGATCTATCAACCAAAACAAATCTACTTCATAATTGAAACTATCGCCTTCTTCAGACAAAACAGGAATACTGTCATCTATTGATTCTAGAGAAGAGACTAAAATCTGATGAGAAACCTTATCTGCTATAGTGACTGGAGATCCGTCTTCTTTATCTTCAGCTTCAAATTCGTCTGAGTTATAAATGACCATAACTTCTTTTGAAGCTTCTTCTACAGCATCAAGAACTATATTCGAGATTTCTTTTAATTTTAAAACTTCCATTTCTTGAAACTATCTTTTCTTCTACAATATATCATTCTAAGATCATATGAAAAATTAATATGGAAAATAAAGAAAAGTTATTAGAAAGAGTTCAAGAACTAAAAAAAGGTTTAAACCTTCTAAGCAGGGAAAGAAAAGTTGTTATGCCTCACAACAAAGCTTTTGATCATGTCGATCAACTAAAAGCAAAAGTTGATGAAATTATAGAACTGGCTGAAACTGTCTAATAAATTAAGGAGATAAAAATGGAATACACATGCTTTGATTACGAAATAAATGAAAAGATCGCACATATAAAATTATCCAGACCTGAAGAATTTAACTCTATGAATAAAGCTTTTTGGTCTGAATTACCGCATTTAATTGAAGATATCTCAGATAATGCAGCAGCAAGAGTGATCGTTTTATCCGGAGAAGGCAAACACTTCTGTGCTGGAATGGATTTAGCAAACTTCTCACCTTCTGATAAGCAACCTAATGCTCACATGGGCATGAGAAAAGAGTCAGGTTATAGAGTAACACTAGACTTACAGCATACAATTACATGCTTAGAAAAAGCGA
Source organism: uncultured Gammaproteobacteria bacterium (assembly GCA_913031395.1). GTDB lineage: Bacteria > Pseudomonadota > Gammaproteobacteria > Magnimaribacterales > Magnimaribacteraceae > Magnimaribacter. Next base: position 22,040 of record CAJWDT010000001.1, on the reverse strand, counting down.
GAATCCCAGTCATTGCTGCAATTCAAGGAGCTTGTGTTGGTGGTGGTGTTGATCTAGCGACAGCTACAGATATGAGATATTGCACTAAAGATGCATTCTTTTGCATTCAGGAGATTAATATTGGGATGGCTGCAGATGTCGGCACACTTCAAAGAATACCAAGACTGATACCTGAAGGTGTAGTTAGAGAATTAGCCTACACAGGAAGAAGATTCCTTCCAGAAGAAGCAAAAAGTCACGGCTTGGTTAATGAGATATTTGATACAAAAGAAGACATGATGGAAAAAGTCATGGAAATAGCAAAAGAGATTGCTTCAAAAGGTCCCTTGGCTATAGCTGGTACAAAAGAGTCACTGAATTATGGAAGAGATCATACCGTTGAGGAGTCTCTAAACCATATTGCTCTGTGGAATACTGCAGTGGGTATAGGAGACGAGATGTCTGTTGCTTTTAAGGCAAAAGCTGAAAAAACTGAGCCTGTGTTTGAGGACATGCTTCCGAGAAGAAAGTACCTCGACGGTGAATTTAGCGCCTAAGCTTTTCTTAAGAACACAGGGGAAAACTTTTCGGAGTCTTTCTTGCTATAACGATATCCATCTAAATTAAAGTCATTTAAATCTTCTATTTTTTTGACTTTATTTTGCATGATAAACCTTGTCATAGTGCCACGAGCTTTTTTAGCAAAAAAACTGATAATTTTATATTGACCATTTTTATAATCTTTAAAGATAGGACTAATTATAGGTAAATCTAATTGATCTCTTTTTAGAACAGAAAAATATTCAACAGAGGCTAAATTTACTATGGCTTTAGATTTATTTTCTTTTGCAAGGCTATTAATAGATTTGGTTATTTTAGAACCCCAAAATTCGTAAAGATTTTCGCCACGTTTATTCTGCATCTTTGTTCCCATCTCGAGCCTATAGGGATACATCAAATCTAGTGGTTTAAGAAATCCGTAAAGCCCGGACAAAATACATAAATTCTTCTGGGTATAATTTATTTCTGCCTTTGATAGTGAGATGGCATCCAGACCCTGATAAACATCTCCCTTAAAAGCAAAAATAGCTTGTCGCGCTGTCTCGCTAGGCTTAGAAGGCCTTACCCAGTTCATATTTCTTTCAAAATTTAGTTGGGACAACTTTTCACTTAGTCCCATTAAAGAGGAAAGATCATCGGGACTCTTTTTTTGAAGTTCATCAATAAGAAGCTTACTATCTGACAGGTGAGAAGCTACTGTAAAATCTTTAATGGATAAATCAGATTCATAATCCAAAGTTTTCGCAGGCGAAACAAGAACTAACATAATTTATAAACCTAGTACTAACTTAGCCATAATATTTCTTTGAATTTCATTTGAACCCGCATAAATACTGGCCTTCCTGTAATTAAAATATCTAGGAGCTGCGGTATTGGCAAACCAACTTCCTATAGCCGGTTCATTATTTCCAATTTCTGGTCCCGGATTATTGAAAGGAATTCCATAATAACCTACCAACTCAACAGCTAACTCAGTTATAGCCTGACCTATCTCAGTACCTCTTGTTTTAAGAAGAGAAGATTCAGGTCCTACATTTTGACCAGCTGTTAAACTTCCTAGTATTCTAAGTTCTGTTGCTTCCATGGCATTAATTTGAACTTCTAATTTAGCGATTGACTCCATAAAATTTAGATCTTCTGATAACTTACTTCCACTAGCATCTTCTATTGCTGCTTTTGCTTTCAGTTGTTGAAGTTGCTGATAAAGCTCAGAGGAGTAACCATTCCCTCTTTCAAACTCAAGTAAATATTTTGCGTAAGTCCATCCTTTACCCTCTTCTCCTACGAGATTCTCTTTAGGAACTTTTACATCCTCAAAGAAAACAGTATTGACTTCATGATGACCTATGGGCGTACTATCTAAAGTATTTATAGGTTGAACCTCAATGCCTTCTGAATGCATATCTATAAGCAAGAAAGAAATTCCTTTTTGTCTGATATCTTCTTGACTTGTTCTGACTAAACAAAAGATCATATCCGCATGTTGTGCCATGGTGGTCCATGTCTTAGCACCATTAACTAAATAATGGTCTCCTTTATCTTCGGCTTTGGTCTTGAGCGAAGCAAGATCAGACCCGGATCCAGGTTCAGAATATCCCTGACACCACCAAACCTTGGAAGATAAAATATCTGGAAGATATTTTTTCTTTTGCTCGTCTGTTCCAAAAGCCATTATTACAGGGGATACCATAGAGATGCCAAAGGCTGTAAATCCTGGTGCCCTTGCTGCTGCCATTTCTTTACTAAAAAGATATTTTTGGGAAGCTGTAAAAGATGCACCCCCATATTCTTTAGGCCAATTGATACCTGCCCATCCTTTAGAATATAAAGCTTGCTGCCACTTAACATGCTCTTCTTTAGTTACATGACCATTAGGAGCATTCATAAGCCTCTCTTTCATGTCATCAGGATAATTTTCTTTAATCCAATCTCTAACTTCTTTTTGAAAATCTAGTTCTTCTTGTGTAAATTGTAAGTTCATATATACCTCTCCTTAATTATAATTCAAATCGTCACTAACAAAAATAGATTCAACTTGGAAAGAATTAGTAAATATTTAGATAGCTTTTCTGAAATGACAGGCAAGATTTGTTCTTGGTTTGTAGCTTTAATGGTTCTTGTGACATGCCTGGTTGTTGTTATGCGTTATGGTCTTGATATGGGATCTGTTTTTTTACAAGATGTCGTCTTATATCTTCATGGAGGCCTTTTCCTGCTTGGAGCAGCTTTTGCCCTGAAAAGAGGGGCGCATGTAAGAGTAGATATTTTTTATAGAAATTTTTCTACTTCTAAAAAGGCTCTAGTTGATTTACTTGGTAATCTAATCTTCTTACAGCCTATTTGCTGGACTATACTTCTTTACTCTTGGGGATATGTAGAATTTTCTTGGCGCATAATGGAGGTATCACCCGAGCCTGATGGACTTCCATTTGTTTATGTTCAGAAATCTTTACTGATTGTTGTTGCAATATTACTGGCACTGCAGAGCATCTCTGAGATTCTTAAATCACTCCTAATTATTAAGCATGGTTGAGTTTATTCCTTTGTTGATGTTTGGAGTAATCTGCTTAGTTCTATTAGCAGGATTTCCTGTGGCTTTTTCACTTGCGGGTACAGCGCTAATATTTGCAGCTGGCGGAGTCTTAACTGGAACTTTTGAAAGTGCATTTCTTGGTGCAATACCTAATAGGTTATATGGAGATATGACCAACATGACATTAGTAGCAGTACCTTTATTCGTTTTTATGGGCGTACTCCTTGAAAAATCTAATCTAGCACAAGACTTGTTAAGCAATATGGCTGAAGTCATAGGTGGCTTTAGGGGTAGTTTGGCCATTTCCGTAATATTTGTTGGGGCTCTAATCGCTGCAAGTACTGGTATCGTCGGAGCAACCGTCATTGCAATGGGGCTGATCTCATTACCCATCATGCTTTCCAGAAATTATGATCCAAGTCTTGCAGCTGGAACAATCTGTGCTACTGGCACTTTAGGTCAAATTATCCCTCCTTCAATTGCACTCGTTATTCTGGGTGATGTCTTGTCAGCAGCCTATCAGCAATCTCAATTAAGTATTGGAAACTTTTCTGCAAGAACAGTATCAGTTGGAGACTTGTTTATGGGAGCGATAGTTCCCGGCCTCATGTTAGTGTTTTGCTACGCGCTTTATGTAATTATCAGGGCATACCTTTCACCGAAAATGGCTCCTGCCCAAGAGACTACTATTGTTTCGGGTAGATGGAAAATTTTACTTTCTTCTCTGCTGCCTCCATTTGCATTAATCTCATCAGTACTCGGCTCTATACTCCTTGGTATTGCTACGCCTACCGAGGCAGCAGGAGTGGGTGCATTAGGAGCAATCCTTCTAGCGATGAGTAAAAGTAGTTTGAACCGAAAGAACTTAACCGAGGCAGTGGAGACTACTGCGGAAATAACAGCCATGGTGTTCATGATACTTCTTGGCTCTTCAATTTTTTCTCTTGTATTTAGAGGTTTTGGTGGCGATGACTTAATAACAGGAATATTTACCGAGTTACCAGGTGGGGCTTTTGGAGCCGTCTTGGTTGTAATGATCATAATATTTCTATTAGGCTTTATCTTAGATTTCATCCAGATCACCTTAGTCGTAGTTCCAATAGTGGGTCCTGCTCTATTGATGTTAGGTGTTGATCCTATCTGGCTTGGAATAATGATTGCAATTAACCTACAAACATCATTTCTTACGCCTCCTTTTGGTTTTGCACTCTTTTATTTAAGAGGAGTGGCTCCAGATACATTAGCCACGAAAGATATTTACAGAGGAGTATTACCTTTTATTTTGATTCAAATAGGTGTCTTGTTTGTACTAGCCTTATTCCCGGAGCTTGTAACCGCACTACCGGAAGCTGTCTATGGAAATTAGTCTTTAATAAGATGAGCAATCTTATCTGCTCTATAAGAGGATCTCACCATAGGTCCTGATGCAACCTCAAGAAATCCGACTTCATTTGCCAATCTCTCAAAATACTTGAACTCTTCAGGGGAATACCACTTCTCAACTGGTAAATGATTAATTGTAGGTCTCATATATTGGCCAAGCGTTAGAACATCAACTCCTGCATTTCGCAGATCTAAAAATGACGATGTTATCTCTTGCTCTGTTTCGCCTAACCCCAACATCAGGCTTGACTTCGTTATTACAGAAGGAGAATACTCTTTGGCATAAGATAATACATCAAGTGTTTGATCATATCCTGCCCGTGGATCTCTTACTTTTTTAGTCAGTCTTTTAACAGTTTCTAAATTTTGCGCGAATACCTCTAGTTGAGAATTCAATAGCGTTTCTATCGATAACTTGTTTCCTAAGAAGTCAGGAACTAAAGCCTCAACTAAAACTTGTGGCGCCTTTTCTTTGATTGCTTTTACAGTATCTGAGAAATGCTCAGCTCCTCCATCTTTTAAATCGTCTCTATTGACAGAAGTAAGAACTGCGTACTTTAAATTCATATGGGATATTGATGTTGCTACCTTTAAAGGCTCATCTTTATCTAGACGACCCTTGGGATTACCAGTATCTACGGCACAAAATTTACATGCGCGGGTACAAACAGATCCCAACAACATGAAAGTTGCAGTTCCATGACTCCAGCACTCCTGAATATTTGGACACATTGCCTCTTCACAAACAGTATGAAGTTTTTTTTCTGAAACAATATTTTTTAATTCTCTAAATTTAGGAGAATTCTGAGATTTAACTCGAAGCCAAGTTGGTTTTCTTTCTATTGGGACGAGTTTATTAGGATTAGGTTTAATGCCATTTTTTATAGCAACTATTCCATTTTCTTTAATTGTTTTTGTAGGTATGAGATTATTCATCAAGCAGCTTTGTGGTGTTGATCCTTTAGTAAATTGATTAAATCTAATTTGACCTTATCTATTGATATGTCTAAAAAATTCTTCATCTGTGTAACCTCCAAAGAATCTATACCGCACGTCACTATGTTGTCAAAAGGCATTAGATCTAAGTCGACATTTAAACTAATTCCATGGTAACAAAAACCTTTTTTTATCTTTAAGCCTATTGAAGCAATCTTCTTGCCGTCAACATAAATACCAGGAGCTCCCAGAACTCTTTCTCCCTTAATTCCATTATTCTTTAAAAACTTAATTAAGAGATCTTCGAGTTCGCAAATTAATTTTTTAGGCCCCCATTTCAATCTTTTAAGATTAAGCAGGAAGTAAATCATAAGTTGGCCTGGACCATGGTAGGTCACTTGACCTCCTCTATCTGTCCTTATAACCGGTATGTCTTTATTAGAAATAATATTTGCATCTGAGGCTGCGTATCCAAGAGTATACACAGGATGATGTTCTGCTAACCATATCTCATCAGCTTGTTCTGGTGATCGATCCCTTACGGCATGAGACATCATTTCCCATGCTTTGTCATAATGCATGAGACCTAAGTCTTTTATCTCAGCTCCCTTCAATCTAATTCCCTTGTGTCTATATATGCTTTTTCAGAAATTCTATGATAATTGATAACTTGTTCTTTAAATTCAGAATAAGATTTATAGACTTTCTGTGCCATAGGGTCATCTGCAATAAAATCTTTCATCACCTCCTCGGTAATCTTTTTCAATTCTCTCAAGACACTATCGGGAAGCTTCCTCAAATCTACATTATGTTTGTCTATAAGCTCTGTGAGAGCTTTGTTGTTTCTAGCAGTATATTCATCAAGCATTTCTTGATTTGCAGATTTTGCAGCATATTTAATGATGGCCTTTAGGTCATCTGGAAGTGTTTGATAAGCATCTTTATTAATAATGAATTCTAGAGTTGAGCCTGGTTCATGCCATCCGGGATAGTAGTAGAAATCAGAAACTTGATGGAATCCAAAAGTAAGATCATTATAAGGACCTACCCACTCAGCGGCATCAACTACGCCTTGTTGGAGAGAGAGAAAAATTTCATTGCCTGGTAATGTTACTGTCTCAGCCCCAGCTCTAGTGAAAACTTCTCCTGCCAATCCTGGTATTCTCATTTTTAATCCCTTAAGGTCATCCAAAGAGTTAATTTCTTTTTTAAACCACCCAGCCATCTGAACACCCGAATTACCTCCTGCAAGCGGAATAAGATTAAAAGGAGCATAAGCCTCCTCCCAAAGTTCCATACCACCGCCATAGTTTAACCAGCCATTCATTTCCTGTGCTGTGAGACCAAAAGGGACAGCGGTAAAAAACTGTGAAGACTTAACTTTTCCAGTCCAATAATAAGAAGCGCCATGTCCAAGTTGGACATTGCCTTGTGATACAGCGTCAAAAACTCCAAGCGCAGGAACAAATTCTCCAGCTCCGTAAACTTTTATCTTCATTCTTCCACAAGTCATTTCATCAACATACTTTGCAAAATTTTCAGGACCCATTCCCAAGCCAGGAAAATTCTTTGGCCAAGTGGTAACCATTGTCCACTTAATCGTTCTATCACCACTAGAAAAACACTCCTGATCTTGAACTAAGGGTTCTTCTACACCAGAACACGCAACAATTACTGCAATTAATCCTATTGATAATATTTTTTTCATACTTCTAACCTTTCTTATATCTGCTGTAGTTTAGCGTAAGAAACCATCAGCCATTTAGTTTTACTAGAATCAAAATTTACTTCTACTCTTGCATTTGACCCTTGTCCTTCATAATTAAGAATGACACCTTCTCCGAAGGCCTCATGAAAAACTCTTTGGCCTAACTTAAATTCAGTATCAGGAACTTCGCCTGATGGTCTTTTTGGAGATGGTTTGGAGTTTCTAGGAACATTTCCTCCTGTCCTGACTTCTACTGTTAATTCCTCTGGAATTTCTCTTAGAAATCTTGAAGCTGGATTAAAGTTTTCAGACCCATATAAATTTCTCATCTCTGCATGAGTTACAAAAAGCTTCTCCATTGATCTAGTCATACCTACATAACAAAGTCTTCTCTCTTCTTGAAGTTGATTGGGATCTTCAATTGATAGTTTGTGAGGGAAAAGACCTTCTTCAAATCCTGTAATGAAAACAAGAGGAAATTCCAATCCCTTTGCAGAATGCAAAGTCATTAGCTGGATAGCTGACTCATGCTCAGAAGCTTGTGTGTCTCCAGCATCAAGTGCCGCATGATCGATAAACATTTTAAGCGCACTTTCCTCTAACTCATCAAAAGAGTCAGGTTCAAAATCTCTTGCAGCTCCGACTAATTCAGATAAATTTTCGACTCTTGTTCTTCCTTTCTCTCCTGCTTCTTTCTTGTGATATTCAATCAGCCCACTTCTTTCTATTGTCATGTCTACAATATCTCTGAGTTGTAGATCTTTAGTTTCTGATTCAAGAGAATTAAAACTCGACATAAAACCTTGTATAGCTTGTGCTGCTCTAGGAGTCAGTCCTTCAATATCCAATAACTCCTCACATGCCTTCCATAAAGAAAAGCCTTTTTCTGAGGCTTTGGCTCTAATAATATCTATTGTTTTAGCACCAATACCTCTAGGAGGAATATTAATAACTCTTTCGAATGCAGCATCATCTTCCCTTCCATAAACAAGCCTAAGGTAACTCATGGCATTTTTAATTTCTGCTCTTTCATAGAACCTTAGTCCGCCGTAGATTTTATAAGGCAGTGATTCTCTTAAGATAGCCTCTTCCAATACTCTAGATTGTGCATTGGACCTATAAAGGATTGCTACTTCATCTAGGCTTCTGCCTTGATTGATCCAATTTTGGATACTTCCAACAACATATCGCGCCTCATCATCCTCGTTATAGGCGGAATAAATAGAAATTGGCTCTCCCTCTTTTTGGTCCGTCCATAGCTCCTTACCCATTCGACCTTGATTATTCTTAATTACTGCATTAGCAGCGCCTAGAATTACAGAGGTAGATCTATAGTTTTGTTCAAGTCTTACTATCTCGGTGTTGTCATAATCTGTGGTAAACCTATTTATATTTTCACTTTTTGCGCCCCTCCATCCATAGATAGATTGATCATCATCACCAACCGACATGAATTTTGCTCCGCCCTCGGCCAATAATCTTAAAAATTGATACTGAACTTCATTTGTATCTTGAAACTCATCAACCAATATATGACTAAATCTTCTTTGATAGTGCTTAAGAACCTCTTCATTACTCTTAAGTAATATATAAACTCTTAGCAAAAGCTCACCAAAATCTACTAAACTTTCACGCTCGCAAAGTTCTTCATAGGCTTTATAAACATCCGTCATTTTTTCTGCAAAGTAATCATCTGATACTTCTACATCTTTTGATCTCCTGCATTCATCTTTCTGCTTATTGATAAACCACTGAATTTGCCTGGGAGGCCACTTTGTATCATCTAAACCCATAGATTTTACTACGCGCTTAATCACTCTGAATTGATCTTCTGAATCGAGGATGGCGAACTCCTTTCTAAGGCCCGCCTCTTCCCAATGTGTCCTCAATAACCTGTGGGAAATACCATGGAAAGTTCCGCACCAGAAATTCCCCATTTCTTCTTGAACTATATCTTCAATTCTTCCTCGCATTTCTCTTGAAGCTTTATTTGTAAAAGTTACAGTTAAAATTGAATGAGGATTGATATTTTCAGCCTTGATCAGCCAGGCAACACGATGAGCAATTACTCTAGTCTTACCGGAGCCAGCTCCTGCCAAGACTAATAAATTCTTTGATTCAGATGTTACTGCATTTCTTTGGGGTTCGTTTAAGCTTTCAAAAATTTCTGATACATCCACATGCTTATTTTAACGAAGATTTGTTTTTCATTCTTGGGTAATTGGTCTTTCTTTTAAAAAAAATATCAAAGATAAAATTAATTAAAGGATCTATGAATATCTTAATCTTTCGGTATCATTGAGTAATGGAAAATGCTGAAAAATTTTTTGAAACTTACTGTGATTTTGTAACAAAAGTTACGAGCGATCCAAGTCTCAAGATAGAAGATTTAAAAAAGTCACTCGATAATATCCAGGAAAATTCTGACATTGATACTCCAAGATTGCTAACAGCTGCCTTGGGTCTAGGTAGCGAGACTGGAGAATTTGTAGAAATAGTGAAGAAGATGATTTTGCAAGGAAAGCCTGCAGATGAGGATAATATTTTTCATATGAAAAGAGAGCTTGGAGATGTCATGTGGTATTGGGTAACTGCTTGTATGGCTTTAGGGCTTAACCCTGTTGAGGTAATCGCTGAGAACCAGAAAAAATTAGAAGCAAGGTATGGTGAGCAATTCACCATCAACCAAAGTGAAGTCAGAGTTAAAGGAGATCTCTAACTAATAAATTCTTGAAACAGCAGGCTTTTCCTCTTCAATAGAGTCAGATCTTCTCAAATCCATCGTTTTCCATACATCATCTAAAGCGTTTAAGAAATTATTTATATCATTAGCTTCGTGACGTGGCGTAATGGTAACCCTGAACCTTTCATCGCCTTTAGGTACGGTAGGGAAGAAAATAGGCTGTATATAAATCCCATGCCTCTCAAGCAATAAATTAGCCGCTTCCTTGCATAGCCTCGGGTCATAAAGATGGATAGGAATAATATGACTATCGTTTTCAAGAAACGGTATTTGAAGGTCTCTTAGGCCTGCTCTTATGCGGTCAGAGTTTACTCTTATATTTTCTCTCAAGTCTTCAGATTCCATTGCTACCTTGATACTAGTTATAGATGCAGCTGCTACGGAAGGATTCATTGAAGATGTAAAAATAAAACCGGGTGCAAAGCTTCTGATGTAATCAATAATATCTGCGCTAGCGGCAACGTACCCACCCATTTGTCCAAAAGCCTTTGAGAGTGTTCCATTAATAATATCTATATCATCCTCTAGTCCTTTTTCCGCAGTTATACCCCTTCCTTCCGGCCCATAGAGCCCAACCGAATGAACTTCATCTAAATAAGTGAGAGCGTTATATTTCTTCGCTATGTCAATAATTTTTTGTAATGGAGATCGCAATCCTTCCATTGAGTATAAAGATTCGAAAACAATAATTTTTGGAGAATTAGCATTAGCATTATTTATAAGTTCTTCTAGATGCTCAGTATCGTTATGTCTAAAAACATGACATTCAACATTTGCATTCTTAATTCCCTGAATTAGTGATGCATGGTTTAGTTCATCAGAAAATATTTCTACACCTTCTAGGTTCTTACAAAGAGTCCATAAAGTTGACTGATTAGCGGTATATGCTGAAGGAAAAAGTAGTGCTGATTCTTTGTTGTGGAGGTCTGCCAATAGGTTTTCAAGATCTACATGATATGTTGAAGTGCCAGAAATATTTCTAGTTCCACCTGATCCTGTTCCAAGTTCATTAATAACTTCTATAGAAGTTTTAGTTACTTCAGGGTGTTGGCTCAGATTTAAATAATCATTGCTACACCAGACTTCAACTTCTCTCTGTTGCCCCTCGAAACGTTCGGTTGCCTTGGGGAAACTAGATTTGTTTCTATTGATGGCTCTAAATTTTCTATAAAGGCCTTGTGATTTAAGTGAAACCAGTTCGTCCGAGAAGAATTTTTTATAGTTCATGAATTAATTATTGATAAAAGTTAATATAATTAAGGTTGAAGCGGAAAGTATTGTAAAACAATACCCAATGTTGTGTGTTCTTAAGAATTATTCTCATTTAGTTTAGAAATTGAAAACCCTAAAAATAGTCTCAAGGAAAAGTCCTCTTGCAAGGATACAAGCACTTCTTGTAGCTGAAAAAATTTCTCAATCCTCTCCTGATATTCAAATTCAACATTTATTTAAATCAACTCTAGGTGATGCTGACTTAACTACACCGCTTAATAAGATGCCGGATATTGGTGTTTTCACAAATGACATAAGAGATGACCTTCTTTCTGGAGAGGCAGATATTGCTGTTCATTCGTGGAAAGATCTTCCTGTGGAGCTAGAAGAAGGAACTGAAATAGTCGGGACTACAGAAAGGGCTGACATGCGGGATATGCTCTTCTTAAAAAAAGGGAGTATGCAAAAAAAAGATCTTATTATTTTAAGTTCTTCTCCAAGAAGAGAAAAAAACTTATCTAATTTCTTGCCAATTGCACTGCCCTTTCAAGCAGAAATTTCATTTAAAGATGTTAGAGGCAATATTCATACTAGATTAAAAAAACTTATAGCAGGTGAGGAAGATGCGCTAGTTGTTGCTAAGGCAGCAATAGATAGATTTATTGGAAGTAAAAGTGATGAGTTCAAGAATGAAAAGGAAGAATTATTAGAGATAGTGGAATCTTTAAACTGGATGGTTCTCCCTCTCTCACAAAATCCTTGTGCGGCTGCTCAAGGAGCATTAGCTATTGAAGCTAGGCAAAATGATGGAGCTGTGAAAGAGGTTATAGCCAAAATCTCTAACCAAAGCGACTTCAATGCAGTGGAGATTGAGAGAAGCATATTAAAATCTTATGGGGGTGGCTGTCATCAGAAGATTGGAGTAAGTAATGAATCTCTAAAAAGTGGCAATGTACTAACTGTCAAAGGAGAGACTGAAGATGGCAAAGAGATTTCAGAAAGATTTTTCAATGCTGATGCTACTGATGGATATTTCGATTCAGTAAATGCAGAAAACTTTTTTCCTAAAGATAAGACAGAACAACAATTTTTTAAGCGGGAACCACTTTCTGAGGCGAATGAGCGCATTAAGGCCTTAAAAAATTATGGCATTTATGTAAGTAGATCCAATACCTTAGAAACTCCAAATTTAATTGATAAATCGAATATCATCTGGACAAGCGGTATAGATACTTGGAAGTCTTTAGCAAAAAAAGGGTATTGGGTGAATGGTTCTTCTGATAGTTTAGGAGAAGATAACTCTAAAGAGGAAAGCCCTTTTAAGAAAGTAAATTGGCTTAAAATTTCACACAAAGACAACTTAGATGATTCTAAGGAATTGCTTGCAACATATAAATTAACACCACTAGATATCTCTAGTAGGTTGAAGGAATGTGAATATTTTTACTGGATGAGTGCTAGCTCTTTTAAGTTAGCAACCAAGCAATATCCTGAAATTATAAATAGAAATCACGCATGTGGCCTTGGTAAGACTTTTGATCTCATTCAGGCCGTAGCACCTAATACTTCTGCATTTCTAAGTTATGAAAACTGGAAAGAAGAAATAAGTAAGAAGATAAAATAAAACACACCATTAGCGTAAGGTATAATTATCTTTTTTTTCAATAAGTATGAACGCATCGAGAAAATTCCCTCAATCAAGATTAAGGCGCACTAGATTTACAGCTTCTATAAGAAATCTTATTGCTGAAAACGACCTTACGGTTAATGACTTAATCCAACCAATATTTGTCAAAGAAGGTCTAGACGGTTTCGAAGCCATTAATTCATTGCCAGGAATTAATAGGTATGGGCTTAATGCACTAGATTTAGAAATAGAAAAAATTCAGAATAATAAGATTAATGCTGTAGCTATTTTTCCTGTAATAGACCCTAATAAAAAAGACGAACAAGGGACCGAATCTTTAAATGAAGATAATCTGGTGTGTGAAGCGATAAAGCAAATTAAAAAGAACTCAGATCTGGCTGTGATTGCAGATGTTGCTCTTGATCCCTACACATCTCATGGTCACGACGGCTTGTTAGATGAATCAGGCTATGTAGATAATGATAGAAGCCTAGCTACTCTAACTGATCAGGCAATGACTCTGGCTAAAGCAGGGGCAGACATGGTTGCACCATCGGATATGATGGATGGAAGAATTGCTAGTATTAGAGATTCGCTTGAAAATAACGGATTCGTCAATACCATCATTCTTTCCTATGCAGCAAAATATAGTTCTAAATTCTATGGACCTTTTAGAGATGCAGTTGGCTCTTCTTCAAACTTAGGTGTAGGTAGCAAGGACACTTATCAAATGTCTGTAGCAAATATTGATGAAGCGCTTCACGAAGTAAGAATGGATCTCGAGGAAGGTGCGGATATAGTTATGGTGAAGCCAGGAATGCCTTATTTGGATGTCATAAAATCTGTGAAAGAAACTTTTAAAGTTCCTACATTTGCTTACCAAGTCAGTGGTGAGTATGCGATGCTTAAAGCAGCAATTCAAAATGAATGGTTGGTTGAAGATGTATTAATTGAGTCACTATTAAGCTTCAAGCGTGCCGGTGCAGATTGCGTTTTAACCTATGCCGCCAATGAAGTAGCAGTAAAGTTAAATCAATAAACCACCTTGTCAAATACCAAATTTATAAATGCCCTGGAAAGAAGACCTCAAGCTTGTCCTCCAGTGTGGCTCATGCGTCAAGCTGGAAGATACCATGATCATTATCAGAATCTGAAAAAAGACTATACCTTTGAAGAGCTTTGTAAAAAACCAAATCTTGCGGCAGAAACGGCCATGGGACCAATCAATGAATTTGATTTTGATGTAGCGATTCTTTTTAGTGATATCTTATTTCCTCTTGAGGCTCTTGGTATGGATCTTTCATATAATCCAGGACCTCAGTTTGGCCTTCATCTTGATGAAGAAAATGCCGCTAACTTGCTCACAAACTCGAACCCAATAAGTTTTATGGATTTTCAAGGAGAGGCCATAGAGAGGACATTAGAAAGACTCCCTGGTGACAAATCACTAATAGGATTTGTCGGTGGACCTTGGACTTTGATTGCCTATGCTTGCCATGTTGATAAGGAATTAAGAAATATCTCTTTAAATAATTTTCAATTGGGCTTGTTGGATAATGTAATCCTACCTCTACTAAAAGAGAACATTAAATTGCAGCTCGATGCTGGAGCAGAAATAGTGATGATTTTTGACTCTACAGCCCACCAATTAGCTGATGAAGATTTAATTCTGTACTTAGATAAAACATTTAATGCTTTGGCTAAAGATTTTCCTAATAAAGTAGGTTATTACGCTAAAGATGGCGTGAATTATGAAACTATCATTTCAAAAAAGAATAATGAAAATATCAGACTAGCCGGGATGGGACTGGATTCTAATATCGATCTGAGAGATTATTTCAATAAGACAGGTGATGGCTTTATTCAAGGAAATTTTAGTGAGCATTTTCTTACGCTTCCCTCTGAAGAATTTTTACCAAAACTGGAGGACTATATTCTTCAGTTGTCTGATTTAGGACCTGAAGAAAGGCTGGGTTGGGTCTGTGGGCTTGGACATGGTGTTCTAAAAACCACACCACAAAAGAATGTCAAAGAATTTGTAACAAGGATTAGAGAAGCTTTCTAAAGCTCTATGGATATTGAAGAAAAAAAATCCCTAACTTCATCTTGGTTTAAAGAACTAAGAGATATGTTCTGTGAGGAATTTATAGACATAGATGGCGGAAGTTTTGAAAGAAAAAACTGGGATCATAAGTTTGAAGGTGGCGGGGAAATGAGCCTCATGAAAGGAGACGTCTTCGAAAAAGTTGGTGTCAATATATCTACGGTATCTGGGAAATTTGATAACGACTTTAAATCTGAAGTTAAAGGAACCGAACAAGCCCCAAATTATTGGGCAAGCGGCATTAGCCTTGTAGCACATATGCAATCTCCTAAAGTGCCAGCCTTTCACTTTAATACGAGATATATCGTAACTGGAGATTCGTGGTTTGGTGGCGGAGGAGATTTAACGCCAACCATTAAGAAAGATGATGAAATAAAATTTTTTCATCAATGTATGAAAGAAGCTTGTGATTCTGCTGATCCTGAATATTACGAAACATATAAAAAGGCTTGTGATGAATATTTCTATCTTCCACATAGATCGGAGGCAAGAGGTGAAGGTGGGATATTTATAGACCATCTAAAAACTGACGATTGGAATAAGGATTTTAACTTTATAAAAGAAGTGGGTTTATCAACTTTAAAAGCTATAACGACTATTATCAGAAACCTAAAAGATGAAAAATGGACTAAAGATGAAAAAGAACAACAGCTCATTAAAAGAGGTCGTTATGTTGAATTTAATCTTCTTTGGGACAGAGGTACTGCTTTTGGTATAAAAACTGGCGGGAATTCAGATGCCATATTGATGTCCATGCCACCAAATGCCAAATGGGATTAAATGAACACCTACTTAATCTTTAAAACCATTCATATTATCTCTGTAATAACTTGGATGGCCGCCCTATTTTACCTTCCAAGACTTTTCGTATATCACTCAACAAAAGAGATAGGCTCAGACTCTTCCGAAACCTTCAAAGTAATGGAGTCTAAACTCCTGAAGATCATAGGCAATCCATCCCTTGTGTTTGTTTGGATCTCTGGGCTTGTTCTTTTAAGTTATAAAGGTCTAGAAATTTGGCTGGTTTTAAAAATGTTTCTTGTTATGGGAATGACCCTCTTTCATCTATACCTTAATTTTTTGAGGAAGGGCTTTGAAAATGATGCCAATATGAAATCAGAAAAATTTTTTAGAGTTATAAATGAATTACCAACAATATTATTATTGATAATTGTTGTATTAGTTGTCTTCCAACCAAGATTCTAAAGCTCTACAATCTGACCAGGCCTTAAGATATTAAAAAAATTATCAGGCAAGCCCTGATCCCTCAAAGATTCCTTTAACAGTTTTGGTGGTTCTAAGATCTCCTCATCTGTTAACTGAAAGGTCCCCCAATGCATCCCAAAATTCCTTTCAGACTCTAGATCTATAGCTATTTGAATCGCTTCAGGTGGATTTACATGATTTGTTTTCATGAACCACCTAGGCGCGTAAGCACCGACAGGAATCAAACTAATAGAAGGCGAACCTAGTCGTTTTTTTGTTTCAATAAAGTCTTTGGAATAACCAGTATCTCCAGCATGGTAAATAGTCTCTGTCTTAAGATTCATGAACCATCCACCCCAAAGACTTTTATTTCTATCAGCAATACCTCTTGCAGACCAATGCTGAACAGGAGTAAAGGTAAATTTTGATCCTTTAATCTCTATCTCTTCCCACCAAAGAAATTCTATTACGTTCTCAATTCCTCTTCTCTCAAGTCTCCTCTTATCTCCCTTGGGAACTAAGAATATTGCATTAGGATTTGCTTTATAGATCTTCTTGAGACTTCTTAAATCCAAATGATCGTAGTGATTATGGCTAACTGTAATGACGTCTATCTTAGGAAGCTTATCTATAGGGATTGCCGGAGGTATAAGCCTTTTGGGTCCTGCAAATCTGACGGGAGAAGCTCTTTTTGAGAAAACGGGATCGGTAAGAATGGTTAGATTATCTTTATTTATAAGATATGTTGCATGCCCTATCCACACCATGTAATCAGTAGATCCAGAATCTAATTCTTTCCACTCATCAGAAGAATCGATCGCTACAAGTTCAGGTTTTTTATTGGTAAACGTCCATTTTAAAAAATCTCTAAAAGACTTTCCTGCAGCCTCTTCATTAGTATTCTTAAATCTCTCGTTTGGCATCATTAAGGTTGAGAATAGCAATAATGGAAGAATAAATCTTTTCATTAATTTATTCTATTTAGATAAAGCCTTATCTATTTCAGTGATTTGTTGCTGTGTGAGTGGTCCCGCTGATTCGGCATCTAAACAGTCTAAAAGTTCATCTCTATTTTTGACTCCTAAAATCACTGAAGAAACTTTTTCTGCACTCAGAGCATATCTATGAGCAAGGACCGAAGGGTTGATTTCCCAATCAGAAGCCAAACTCCTGAAGGGTTCTGCTCTATCGTAATCTTCAAAATCTTTTATATCAAAACCAGAAGGATGTGGATCTCTGTCCATTTCTAAGGTTAATGCTCCCGCCTGAACAGCTCTTATTCCTAATATAGGTACCCCTACCTTTTGACTCTCTCTAAGGATTTTATAAGGATCAAATTTTTCATCGACGTAGCCGATAGCTCCAGCTGAGTTCAAGGGGTTAACAACACACTGAATTGCTTCTGGTAGATTTGAATGGTTTAAAGCCTCGATGATGGCTTGAGTTTGACCCAAACCACCGATTCCCCAGCTACCAATCTTGCCTTCTTCTTTTAATCTTTCAAAGGCTGGTATAACTGCATTGTAATAACAAGAAAGCGAAGTGGTATTAGTATCTCGATACTCATTAAGTGTATATAGCTGGAAGTTGTCTTGTATTAATTGAGAGTGAAGCAAAAAAAGATCAACTCTTTTCATATTGAGGTTATCAAGACTTTTGTTGAGAGAGGAGTTCAAACGCTCATATACTTCGTCATCTGGTAACGTTCCTAATCTGCATTTAGTTGTAATTTTTACATCACCTAAGTCCTTTCCTTTAAAAACCTCACCTACAACTCTCTCAGCCTCTCCTTTTCCATACATTGGTGCAACATCGAGGTGAGTTACGCCTTTTTCTATAGCAAGATTCACAGTTGCAACTGCTTCCTCTCTTGTAGTCTCGCCCCAAACCTGACCTAGCCCTCCGCCACCCAAAGTCAGAGCGCTTACTGAGTCAAAGGGCTTAAATTGTCTTTGTTGCATAACTATTTAGTTAATCCCATATCTTGTAATTGTTGGGCTGTTTCAGTTACTGACTGCTCAGTAGAAATATAATCCCAATTAAAAAAACTTTTAGCCTTTGTTTTATCTATATCTCCTTTTCGGTTAAGTGCAGATAAAAGGGTCTTCAATTCCCCTACAAATAAAGACATTATTTTAACAAGAAAATTTGGCATTTCTTTGGTGGGTGATTTTTTGAACCCAGCTTCATTTAAGGTTTTCCCGACCTCAGCAAAAAACATTTCATTTTCACTTACTATAATTCTTTCTCCATTGGTCTTCTCTTCAGTCATTGAAAATATATGTGCCTTAGCCACATCTCTTACATCTATATAACCCATATGTATCTTGGGGCATGCAGGCATAGATCCTGAAATTAATTTAAGTAAAAAATCGTTTGAACTACCAATATCATTGGTGAGCATTGGGCCGGTAACAGCAACTGGGTTAATAACAGTAAGTTCGAATTTCTTTGATTCTTCTAAATTTTTAACAAACTCCCATGCCGCCTTCTCAGCAAGAGTTTTACTTTTTGCATATGGTGAGATTTCTCCATCTACACTGGACCAATCTTCTTCAGTGTAAACTTCTTTTTCTCTGGGGTGCCCATACCCCACAGCAGCGAAGGATGAGGTTAACACAACCTTTTCAACATCGGCGTCAGCACACGCTTTTAAAACCCTGAGAGTACCTTCAACAGCAGGCTTGATAAATACATCTTCATTTTCTGGTTCGCCAAGAAAGAATGGAGAGGCAACATGTAAAACATATTTCGATCCTTCAACAGCTTCTTTCCACCCATCGTCATTTAATAAATCTGCTATAAAAAACTCTAAGTTTTCACAATTTGAAGAATGCTTTTTCATAGCATCCATCACTTCTTGTTTCCTCGATTCTGATCTTATAGTAGTCCTAACTTTGTATCCTTTATCAAGCAACTGTTGAAGACAATGAAGTCCTATAAATCCCGTTCCGCCTGTGACTAAGACTGTTTCCATTAATTCTCTCCTATTATTTGGATTATTAAATTCAATACTTTATATTTTGTTCATGAAACCATACGCTTAAAAGCATTCTGATGTTTATCTAGAAATTGATGTTTTAGAGCACCTAAGATATGAGCCCCTAAAACGATATAAAGAAGATAAGGTAGAAGGTACTTATGAAAACCGCCCCAAACTTTATAAATATCACTTTCTTCCCATAACGGCTGAATCTCCCAGAAAAAGAAATAAGTTTCTTTACCATGATAACTAGTCATCATAAAACCCGTAATTGGTATAGCCAGCATCATAAAATAAAGCGTATTGTGGGCCCTATGGGCAAGCTTTTCTTCTCTAGCTGTCAGAGCATTGTCTAGGGAAGGACGTTGAGATAATTTATTCCAGACTAATCTAACTAAAACCAATAAAAAGATAGTTACTCCTAAGCTCTTATGAACAACATAGTAAGCATTTCTATAGTCCGCATCTTCAGGGATCATAGAAGTAAAAATTCCCATTGGGATTAAAGCTATAAATAGAATAGCTATTGTCCAATGAAGCATACGAGACACCTTACCGTAACGATTATCTTCATTCCTTGCTGTTAAAACTAATACAGAAGAATTTAGTCTTTGACGCTTAGCGACATACAGAAGAAACACGCCTGTTAGTAGGGCAGATACTGATTGGATCCATAATAAAGAAGGTTTCGCTGAGTCAAGTGGGGTTTGATTTGGCTTGGGGTCTTCCAGTACACCGGAGTTGATAATAAATAAAAAAAACCAAGCAGCGACTATCAAACAACCTAGTCCGGCGAGAACCGTTCCAAATACCCTGACGTGCGGCGAACTATAATTTAATGCCCATGAGGTTAAGACAGATAAACTAACAATGCCCATAGAAACCCACGCACCTGGATTGGTGTCATAAAGACTCAAAACGATTTCGTTCATACGATAAATTTAAGAAATAATTAAAAGCTTTCTAAGCTGCCTGTCTCTTTAACCAAATCATTTGAGCAATAATGCCTACTACATAAATAATGAGGAAAGCTAGATGAAAGTTCAGCAATAAAGGATCTTCAAAAGAGTCTATGAACGTATCCCCTACTGGCAATCTTCTAAGAAAATCTGTAATTGCAGGAATCATGTGAAAAAGCAATGTAGAGGTATAACCCAATGCTTGAAAGTACTTTGAAAAAGATCCAAACCATTTATAACGCTCCATGATATATCCACCCGCAAGAGCAATAAGCGTAAGGACAGCCAATATATGTGCTACACCGAAACCACCTTGGTTATAAATACCCAGCGCAGATCCTGCGACCAGCAAGGTAACTAAAATATATAATTTTCCTGAGCTTACATCGTATGAGATAACACGATACTTATATAAGGTATAAAACCCACTCAACACAGCTAATACTCCCAAGATAGTATGAAACCACCCCAATAATGTCATCTCTGGCATTTTTTATTCTCCCCTTTTATTATCTAAATTTTTGCCCATTCCCCATGGAATCCATATGGAACTCTCTGAGGTAAGTGTACTGTAGCTAATGGACCTGATTTAGGTTCTTTGGCATTTAAAATTATTAAATCACTTTTATCAGATTCTTGATTATATATCAGTGATAGTAAGTATCCTTCGTCTTCGGACTGAGCACCTTCCGCAGCTACAAATACAGGTTCAGCACCAAATTTTCCAGGTCCATATTCATAAACTTCAGATTTGTCATTCTTGAAGTCGTACTTAACAATTTCTTTAAAATCAGGTTGAGATGTATTAGAAGATGCTAGCGCATAACCATATTGATTAGACTTACCTGTAAAGTTTGGATGAATTCTCGGAAACTCGACAGCCCTGTCATCCAACTGTGATTTCGTGGCAAGGCCAGAAGATATATTTAACTCCCAACGAGTAAGTTGCGGGGGAGATTCAGTAAAGGGACCATTCCAGTCAGTATCAAATAATCTGTCATAGGCTGCAGCAGTCACTATCACATTACCGTTTGAATCTTCGTGGGCATTAAATGTATGAAAAAAATACGTGCTATCTATCTCAAACCACTTAACTTCATTTGAATTTCCTTTTCTGTCCAATAAGCCTATTCTTGCGGAGTGATTATCGTCCCAAGAAAAAGGGAAATAACCTCTACCGAGTTTGTATAAATCGAAAGCTACAGAGAGATCAAATACCAGCATATAGTTTTTAGTAATAGCGCATTCATGCAGCATAGATCTAGATTCAAAAGGTATTGATTGAGTTTTTTTGTGTGATCCATTTTCATCAACTACCACGTAATCAATAGTGTCAAAATTATTTGCGTAGTCGTAACACATGGCATGCATCTCATTAGTGTCAGGATCAATTTTAGGATGAGCGGTAAAGCCTGCGTTTCTATCACCGTAAAATGGCTTTGTGTTTAGTGAGTTAAGCTCCTGGTCAATTTCTACAGGATAACCACCGGCTTCGACAATGGCATAAATTTTTCCTGAATGGGAAATGACGCTAGTATTTGCTACAGAATCATTACCATCTACCAGCTTATTTTTGTACCAGAGCGCATTTCCAGAATCCAATCTAATTCCATGAAGCATCCCTTCTCCCAAAAACCAATGATGTTTTTTCTCGTTGACTGAGGACATAGGATTTGGGCCATTTCTTAACAAAAGACCGGAGAGATCTTTAGGGATCTGTCCTGTTACCTTGAGATCCGTTTCTGAAATAATATTATTAACAGGTGCATAGTTCCCCTGTAAGTAATAATTCTTTTTAGTCGAAATACCTGACATATCTACTCCTATTCCAGCTGCAGCTAAACCACCAAGACTTAAGCTTGAAACTTTTAAAAACTTTCTTCTATCCATTGCGCAGTATGAATGTTGTTAATGTCGATTATAACAGATTAATTTTTGTGTAACCTTTACTTCTCTAATATTTAATGTTAAGTTTACGTTACATATACAAATTTTAAGGAAAAATTATGGACCCAAATATAATACCGCTTGCAGGAATATCCACTGGGATAATTGTGCCTTTGGCTGTCTTCTTTTGGCTATATCATGAAGCCAAAAATAAAAATG